>NZ_JAGGMS010000001.1:2400000-2720000 GCF_017875555.1 Amycolatopsis magusensis
CCGGGCCAAGTGCGCCGGGGTGCTGTCCGAGGCGCTGTCCTCGGAGGAGATCGGCGTGGTGCTCGGCATCGGGCTGAACGTGCTGCCGCTCAAGGAAAAGGTGCCGCCGGGCCCGGGTGGCCTGCCCGCCACCTCGCTCGCCGAGCAGGGCGCGCGCACCACCGACCGCACCGAAATCGCCCGGCTGCTGCTCACCGCGTTCGCCGAGCGCGAGAGCCGCTGGCGCGCGGCGGGCGGCGACCTCGCGCGGGCCGGGCTGCTGGCCGACTACCGGCGCCACTGCGCCACCATCGGCCAGGGCGTCAACATCATCACCCCGGACGGCGGGGCGGTGCCGGGGGAGGCCGTGGACGTGGACCCCTCGGGTCAACTCGTGCTGCAGGGCCCCGGTGGGGAGCGGCGCACCATCTTTGCCGGTGACGTGGTGCACCTGCGCCCCAACTGACGGGTACGGTAGGCGCACCTGAAGGCTTCGAGCACGGGAGCGTCGACGTGGCTTACCCAGACGATCTGCTCAGCGAAGGCGAGCGCGTCGTGGTGCACAAGCACCCGCATTTCAAGATGCTGATCGTGCCCTTCCTGGTCCTGCTGGTCACCCTCGGCGCCGGGATCTGGCTGGCCACGCTGGCGATGGACGTCGCGCCGCCGTGGGACACGATCTGGCTGATCGTCATCGGCGCGGTCGGGCTGCTGCTGATCCTGTGGTTGTTCGTGGCGCCGTTCGTCCGCTGGCGCACCACGCACTTCATCGTCACCACCGACCGGCTGATCGCCCGCGAAGGCGTGCTGAAGCGGACCGGGATCGACATCCCGATGTCGCGGATCAACAGCGTCCGGTTCGAACACGGGCTCATCGACCGCGTTTTCGGCTGCGGCACGCTGATCATCGAATCCGCCTCCGACGAACCGCTCACCTTCGAGGACATCCCGAAGGTCGAGAAGGTGCACACGCACATCTACCGCGAGGTCAACGACAACCCGTACGACGACTTCGTGCAGCAGGCCCCGCCGCCGGAGCCGCCGCAGCGCGGTCGGGGGCGCTGACTTGGGCGCGCGTGAGGCCGGGCTGCCCGAGCGGGTCCCGTCGGCCGCCGGGCTGCCGGACCGGGTGCGGATCTGGGAGGTCGGCGCCCGCGACGGGCTGCAGAACGAACAGTCCGTGGTGCCGGTCGAAGTGAAGCTGGAGTTCCTGGACCGGCTCGCCGCGGCCGGGTTGTCCGTGCTGGAGGCGACCAGTTTCGTGCACCCGAAGTGGGTGCCGCAGCTGGCCGACGCCGAGCAGTTGCTGGCCGGGCTCCAGCGCCGCGAGGGCGTTTCGTACCCGGTACTGGTACCGAACGCACGCGGCCTGGACCGTGCGTTGGCCGCGGGCGTGTCCGGTATTGCGATCTTCGCCAGCGCCACCGAGACCTTCGCCAAGCGGAACCTCAATTCCAGCCTGGACGAGCAGTTCGGCATGTTCGAGCCGGTCGTCACCCGCGCGCTGGCCGAAGGGCTCGAAGTGCGCGGCTACCTGTCGATGTGCTTCGGCGACCCGTGGGAGGGCGCGGTGCCCGCCGAGCAGGTGGTGGCCGCGGGCCGGCGCCTGCTGGACATGGGCTGCTTCCAGCTCTCGCTCGGCGACACCATCGGCGTGGCCACGCCGGGGCAGGTGGAGCGGGTGGTCGCCGGCTTCGGCGCGCCCGACCGGCTGGCCGTGCACTTCCACGACACCTACGGCCAGGCGCTGTCGAACACCCTGGCCGCACTGCGCCTCGGCGTGTCCACAGTGGACTCCTCGGCCGGCGGCCTCGGCGGCTGCCCGTACGCCGAGTCGGCCACCGGCAACCTGGCCACCGAGGACCTGGTGTGGATGCTCGACGGCCTCGGCATCGAACACGGCGTGGACCTGGACGCGCTGGTGCGCACCAGCGCATGGATGGCCCAACAGCTGGGCCGCCCCAGCCCCTCCCGAGTAGTCCAAGCCCTCAGCGGCTGACGAATGCTATGAGTGGGGCATTACTTGCGTTGAACGCAAGTAATGCCCCACTCATAGCATTCGCGCAGCCAAGCTGGCGCGGATGTGGCGAGTGTGGGGTTCGGCTGCGCGAGTGTGGGACTCGGCTGCCTGAGTGTGGGACTCGCCCGGGATGCGGCCTGAGCCGGGCGAGTCCCACGTTCAGGAAGCTGAACCCCACGTTCAGGAAGCCGAGTTCCACGTTCAGGCCCGGGAGCCAGCCAAGCTCACGGTTCCTGAACGCCGGTAATGCCCCACGCATAGCATTCGCTCACTGCGGCGGCATGCGCTTGGCTTCGCTCACCGCGCAGGTGACCTCTCCCCGGAGCGGGGTGTCGCCCGGAATGGACTCCTTGATGACCTGACCCGGCTCCACGCGGTTCTTCACGAAGCGCGCCTCGCTCTTGGTGCCGCTCGAGTCCTTGATGGTCAGGCCGACCACGTACTTCCACGGCCCGCTGTCGCTGTTCGTCACCTCGATGACGGCGTCTTGCGTCCACGCGTTGGCGTCGCAGCTGACGATCTTCACGTCGGCTTTGACGTCGGTGTTCCCGCTCGGCTGGGATGCGGGATCCTCACCGCCGCAGGCCGACAGCAGTAGTGCCAGTGCGGCGGGTGCGATGGCAAGCTTCGCGTAGCGGTGCATGATTTTCCCCCTGTTGAGCCGAATGAGCGACCGAATGTTACACACTTTCGGCAGATGTCCCATGGGCTGGCTCGATCCGGCGACGGTTTTCCTGTGGGTGGAACCGGCGGGCGGTGCGGTGCGTCAGAACCGTTGCCGACCGCTGTGGCTGGAGGAGACCGTCGTGACCGAGCATCGAGCGCGCGTGGACGAACTGCTCGCCGACTACCGGCGCAGCCGTGAGCACCTGGCCGGCGTCCAGCGGGAACTGGCCGCCGTGCGGGCGAGCGCGAGCAGCGGGGACGGCCTGGTCAAGGCGACCGTCGGCGCCCACGGCGCGCTGACCGGGCTGGAGATCGGCGCCGCCGCCTACCGCGAGTACGGGCCCGCCGAACTGGCCAGGGAGATCGTCCGCCTGGTCGACACGGCCGGGATGAAGGCGTTCACCAGCGCCGAGGAGGTGCTGGCCCCCGCGCTGCCCCAGGGCACCGACCCGAACGCGCTCCTGCGCGGCACCGCGGACCTGGACGCCGTCGAACTGGTGCCGGACCTGCCCAGGGTCAAGGAACCGGTCGAGGACGAGAGCTTCGAGGACCAGGTCTGGCTGGACGACGAGGGCTGGCCGACCGCGGGATCGGCTGGGCGGTGACCGGATTCCAGGCCGACGCCGAACGACTGCGGGCGAAGGCCGCGGAGTTCGAAGGCTTCGCGGAACGGGCGCGGCTGATCGCGGCCGATCTCGAGTGGGCACTGGAAGCGACCGGTGAAGCCTGGGGCACGGACACGCCGGGGCAGAGTTTCGCCGCGTCGCACGCCGCGCCTGCGGCGGAGACACGTGCGCTGGTGCGAGGGTTGAGCGCACGGCTGGGGGCGTGGGGGACGAAGTTCTCCGCAGCGGCAGGCGAATACACCGGCGCGGACGCCGCGGCGGCCGAGGAACTGAACGGCTAGGGGGGCGGAATGGGCATCGAGCTTCCCAGCGAGCTGGCCGCGGTGGCGGCGGAGGTCGGGCTCGCCTGGCCGCAGGCGGACGAGGACGCCCTGCTGGAGCAGGCCGGGGCGTGGCGTGAGGCGGAACGGCAGCTGTCCGCGCTGGCTTCGGAGGCGGACGTGGTCGCCAGCGAGGCGCTGACCGCGCTGTCCGGCGATGCGGGCGAACTCGCGCGCCGGGCGTGGACGGGGTTCGCCGACGCGGACACCGGGCAGCTGGTCGCGGCCGCCCGCGGTGCTGGTCAGGCCGCCTTGCGGCTGGAGCACGCCGCCGCGGAGATCGGCGCGGCGAAGGTGGAAATGGTGCGGCAGCTGGTCGACGCGGCGAAGAACCGGGACGCCGCGCTGGCCGCGGCGGACGCCGGCCACCCGGCGGCGGCGCTCGGCGTCGAAACCGTGCTGACCGGGGTGGCGGCCAATCTCGGCGCGGTGTCCGACCGGCTGACCACGGCGATCGGACCCGGCGGGGAAGCGCTGGCGGTCGCGCCCGTCGAACTGGTCGACCCGAACCCGGGCGCGCACCTGCCCACCCCGGTCTCCCTGCCGGTACTGTCCGGTGTGGCCCTTGGTGACACTGTGGACGGTGTGGCGGACGTGAGTGGGATGGGGACCGGGCCGATCGCGTTGCCACCCGGGGAGTACCAGGGCCTGTTGCCCCAGGGCGGTTTCGACGACGTGCCGACGCCGCCGTCCGGCCTGGCGGCGTCGCTGAAGACCGGGCCGATCGGCCCGCTGCCCCTGTCCGGCACGACCGCGGCCGGGTTCGCCGACGCGGCCCCGCAGATGGCGCCCCAGCAGCAACTCGCGCCGCCGCCACCCGTGCCGCAGCAGCCGTACTACCCGCCGCCCGGCGCCTATCCGCAGCAGCCCTACGGCGGTGGCTACCAGCAGTGGGGCGGGCAGCAGCCGGTGCGGCAGCAATACCACCAGCCGCCGCAGCTCGGCACGCCGCGCAAGGAACGCGAGAGCGTGGTGGCGTTGTTCCTGGTGCACATGTTCCCGATCGGGCACCTGCCGGTCGCCTCCGACCGCCCGGCGTGCCAGCTCCCGGTGCCCGCGCGGGGTTACCCACCGCACGACCACCCCGAGTCGCACTTGATCACCAGCGAGGACGCGCTGTCCAAGGTCCGCGGTGGCCTGCGGCGCAACGCCACCCCGCCGGGCGAGCCACCCGCGCTGGACCCGGTGGTCGCCGAAATCGAGGACTGGCAGCCCGGCGAACCGGTGGTGGTCGCCGAAGGCACCCTCCTCGACCGCTTCGGCCCGGTCGAAGGCCGCATCTTCGCCGCCGACGGCCTCCCGTACGGCCGGCGCTCACTGCCGATGGCGTACTTCGCGACCGGCTACCGGCGCTACCGCGTGCGCCGCGCGCTGCCGATGTGGACCAGCGGCGACCGCTACCGCGCGCTCTACTCCGCCGACGAACTGGTCACCCTCGGCTACCTGACCGACATCACGTTCGAAAGGCAGGACGCGTGAACACGGACTCGATCGCCCGCTGGCTGGAGTCGCTCGGGGTGCCGCACGAGGTCGTCTCGATCGGCGCCGAGGCGGACAACGCCTGGTGCCTGCTGCGCGTCGACGACCCCGAACCGGCGTGGGAGGTGTTCTGGCGTGAGCAGGGCAACCGCTACGACTGGGCGCGGTTCACCAACGAGCAGGTGGCCTGCCACTACCTGTTCGGCAGGCTGGCCTGGGCGCAGGTGGCACGGGGCGCGGTGGGCGTGCTGCCGGGGGCCCGGACTTAAATCGCTCGCTTGTTCGAGCTCGCCGGTGTCACGCTTCGGAGCATGACAACGTGGGAAATCAGGCGCGAAGGTGAGCTGGGGCGGACGGAGCACGCCGAGCTCGCGACCATGCTCCGGGAGGCGTACCCCGATTTCCCGACGGCGTTCTCCGGCGAACTGACCTGGTACGGCTCACGGCCGGAAGCGCGGGTGATCGGCAAGGACGGCGAGCGGGTGATCGCGCACGCCGGGGTCCTGCGACGGTTCGTGCGGATCTCCGAAGGCGGGGCGCCGATGGAGGTGCTCGTCGGCAACGTCGGCCTGGTCGCGGTACACCCCGAGTTCCAGGGCCGCGGCATCGGCCGTGAACTGGGCACCCGGGTCACCGCGCTGCTGGACGAGTTGGCTGTGCCGTTCGGGCTGCTGATGTGCGGGGAGCACTCGGTGGGCTACTACGAGGCACTCGGCTGGTCGAGGCTGCCGGAAGTGCATGTGCGCTATCTCGATTTCGAACAGCGCGATCCGTATCGGGTCATTGATGAACAGTGCGCTACGACGATGGTTTTGCCGGTTCGGGTGCCGTTGCGGGCTTGGCCGATGGTGGATCGGTTGGATTGGGCTGGGAGTCAGGTGTAGGGGGTCTGGTGGGCCCCGCCCCGGTTTTTGATTGTGACTACGGCGGAGACCTCCATGTCAAGGCGGGAATGATGCCTTGACATGGAGGTCTCCGCCGTGTTTTGGCTGTGGACCGGGGTGGGGTGGGGGGTTTGGGCGGATGCTCCTGTGGAGTGCCCCGGGTGGCGGTGTGTTGTGGGGCTGGTCCTCTGGGGGCGCGCCGGGGCGGAGGGTGCGTGTGGGGGTGGCCGGGTTGTGAGGCTGGGGGATGCCGTGAATGTGGCTTTCACGGCACATTCCGCCGTGAAAGCCACATTCACGGCACCTGGCTGTCCCCGATGACACGAATGTGGCTTTGGGGGCCGAATTCGCCCCCAAAGCCACATTTGTAGCAGCGGCAACGGGCCCAGAGAGGGGGTTAGCGTTGCAGGATGGTTAGGGCGGCATCGTGTAGGAGGCCGTTGGTGGAGAGGGCGGAGCCGTTGTCGTAGCGCGTGGCGCCGGAGAGGTCGCTGAAGCGGCCGCCTGCCTCGGTTACCAGGACCTGCGCGGCGGCTACGTCCCACGGGTTCACGATGGCTTCGGCGGCGATGTCCAGTGCGCCTTCCGCGACCAGGCAGTGTTGCCAGAAATCACCGAAGGCGCGGCTTTCCCAGCAGGCGTCGGTGAGGGCGAGGTAGGCCTCGCGCGAGTGGTGTTCGGACCAGGAGCCGAGGTGTGTGGTGGAGAGGTACGCGTCTTCGAGCGCGGAGACGCTGGAGACCGTGATGCGGCGCTCGCCGCGTTCGTCGCGGACCCAGGCGCCTGCGCCGGTCGCGGCTTGCCAGCGGCGGCGCAGCAGGGGGGCGCTGACCAGGCCGACCACTGGCTCACCGTCCTCGACCAGCGCGATCAGCGTGGCCCAGACCGGGACACCGCGCAGGAAGTTCTTGGTGCCGTCGATGGGGTCGAGGACCCAGGTGCGGCCGGTCGCGCGTGTGTCGCCGCCGCGTTCTTCGCCGGCGACGGCGTCATCCGGGCGTTCGGTCGCCAGCAGTTCGCGGATGGCGTCTTCGACGGCGGTGTCGGCGTCGGTCACCGGGGTGCGGTCGGGTTTGCGGTCGACGCGGAGGTCGAGCGCGCCGAAGCGGGCCGTGGTGATGGCGTCGGCGGCCTCGGCCAGCCGGGTGGCGAGCGCCAGGTCCTCGGTGTAGCGCGACATGATCACCATCCTTTCATGGGCGGGGCCGTAGAGTTGCTCCGGTGAGCACGGTTCTCCTGGCTGAAGACGACCCCGCGATCGCGGATCCGCTGTCGCGCGCGCTGCAGCGCGAGGGGTACACGGTGAAGGTGGTCGGCGACGGCCCCTCCGTGCTCGACTGCACCGCCGCCGACCGGGTGGACCTGCTGGTCCTCGACCTCGGCCTGCCCGGCATGGACGGGCTGGAGGTGTGTCGCCGCCTGCGGGCCAGCGGCACCGAACTGCCGGTGCTGATGCTCACCGCGCGCACCGACGAGGTGGACTTCGTGGTCGGCCTCGACGCCGGTGCCGACGACTACGTGGCCAAACCCTTCCGCCTGGCCGAACTGCTCGCCCGCATCCGCGCGCTGCTGCGCCGCCGGGCGCCGGACGCGCTCGAAGCCGGTGGCGTGCGGATGGACCTGGGTGCGCGGATGGTCACTGTGGACGGTCGTGAAGTGCAGCTGGCGAACAAGGAGTTCGAGCTGCTGCGCGTGCTGATGAGCCGGGCCGGGCAGGTGGTCAGCCGCGAGGAGATCCTCGCCGAGGTGTGGAACGACCTGGAGTCCAAGACCTCGAAGACGCTCGACATGCACATGTCCTGGCTGCGCCGGAAGCTCGCGATCGCCGGGGACGACGGGCTGGGCCGGACCAAGCCGAACGACGCCGAACGCCGGATCGCCACCGTGCGCGGGGTCGGTTTCCGCTTCAACGCCGAATAACGTGCGCCGCCGCATCCTGCTCGCCATCCTGCTGGCCGTCGCGGTCACCGGGGCGGCGCTCGGCATCCCGCTCGGGGTGACCGCGTGGCTGCTGGTGGACAACCTGAACGGCGAGGACCTGGCCGCCCGCGCGCAGGTCATCGCGGCCACCATCGACGACGACATCGCCGCCGGCCGCCCACTCGAACTGGACAAGCTGCGTGCCGGGGTGCCGCCAGACGGCCGCCTCACCGTGCGGCAGCGCAACGAGCTGGACAAGGTCTACGGCGCCGATCCCGGCGGCGACCCGGTGACCGCGATCGTGCCGATCGCCCGCGAGGGCACGGTCACCCTGGAGATCCCGTCGGCGCCCCTGCGGGCCACGCAGACGCAGGTCACGCTGGCGGTGATGCTGCTGGTGGTGCTGTCGGTGGGCATCGGCACCGTCGTCGCCACGGTCACCGCGCGACGGCTCGCGCAGCCCCTGCGGCACGTCGCCGACCGCGCGGCCCGGCTCGGTGGCGGTGACTTCCGGCCCGATCAGAAGCGCTACGGCGTCGGCGAACTGGACATGGTCGCCGAAGCACTGGACTCGTCGGCGACCGCGCTCGCGCAGTTGGTGCAGCGGGAACGGCAGCTGGTCGGGGACGTGTCGCACCAGTTGCGCAGCCGGTTGACCGCGCTGCAGCTGCGACTCGAGTCGCTGACGTTGTACGGCGATTCCGAGGTGGTCGACGAGGCCCGTGCCGCGCAGGAGCAGGCCGACCGCCTGGCCGAGGCGCTCGACGAACTGCTCGAAGCGGCCCGCGCGGCCAGCGAGGTCGGCGCCGAGCCGATGGACCTGCCCGCCGAGCTGCCCGGCATCGCCGAGGAGTGGCAGCAGACGCTCAAGGCCGAGGGCCGCAACCTGCGGCTGCGCGTGGCCGAAGGCCTGATGGCCAGGGCGACGCCGAGCCGGTTGCGCGAGGTCATCGGCGTGCTGCTGGACAACGCGCTGCGGCACGGCTCGGGCACGGTCACCCTGGCCGCCCGCCGCGGTGACGCCGACGGCACGGTGGTCGTCGAGGTGCACGACACCGGGGCCGGGGTGCCCGACGAGCTCGCGCCGCACATCTTCGAACGCGGGTTCTCCGGCGGCGGGTCGACCGGTGTCGGTCTCGCGCTGGCCAGGGCCCTCGCCGAAGCCGACGGCGGCAGGCTGGAGCTGTCGGTCAAGCGGCCGGCCACGTTCAGCCTGTTCCTGCGCGTCCCGCGCCCGGCCGACGCGGTCACCGCGATGAAGTGGCCGGTGGAGCGCACCCCGCGTTAGCGGCTGGGGAACTCGTGCACGTCGGCGTCGGTTTCGTCACCTTCGCGGCGCCGGTGGCCCAGCTCGTCCGGGAACACCCACTTCTTGAAGCCCCAGAAGCGGAACACCATGGCCAGCAGCATGCCGATGATCGAGCCGCTGGTGAAGTCGGCGATCTCCTGCGCCCAGAACGGCACGTGCGGCACTTCGAGGTCGAGCACGTATCTGGAGGCGTACAGCGGGATCAGGTTGACCACGATGGCCACGCCGCTGATCAGGAAGAACAACGCCGCTTCGTGGTGCCGTTCGCGCCCGCCCCTGGTGCGGAACGACCACTCGCTGTTCAGCACGTAGGACACGATCGTCGCGACGATGATCGCGACGGCCTTCGCCGTGGTCGGCTTGGACTCCAGCACGGTCAGCTTGAGCAGGTACCAGACGCCGTTGTCGACCAGGAAGGTGGTGCCGCCGACGATCGCGAACTTCAGCAGCTCCCGGTGCTTGATCAGGATCGAGCGCAGCGGCCTCGGCACCCGATTGAGCACAGTTTCCACAACTGTCACAGTTCGCAGTGTACGTAGAGTGGCCTGTTCAGGCCGCCCGGTCCTGGGGAATTCCCGGTTCGCGCGGCAGCCGCGGCGTGCGCGGCCGGGCGTCGGCGAGCGGGAAGACCCACTTTTTCATGGCCCACCAGCGGAAGACGGAACCGAGCAGGGTGCCGATGATCATCCCGCTGAGGAAGTCGGCCACTTCCTGGGTGAGCAGCTGGACCTCCGGTACGCGCAGGGTGAACACGTACCGTGAGATCGCCAGCGGCAGCGCGTTGAGCCCGAGGCTGATCCCGCTGATCAGGAAGAACAACGCCGCCTCGTGCGGTCGCCGCCGCCCGCCGCGGGTGCTGAACGACCACTCCCGCGAGAGCACGTACGACACGATCGTCGCCACCAGCACCGCGATGCCCTGCGCCGTCACCGGGTGCGCGGTGAGCACGGTGAACTTCAGCGTGTAGTTCACCGCCAGGGTCAGGACGAAGCAAACGCCCCCGACCAGCGCGAACCGCAGGAGTTCACGATGACGCTCCAGTGCCTGGTGAATCTTCCCCATCACACGCGGCACGCTAGCGGAGCGCGCGAGACTAGATGAACGGCAGGTCCCAGCGGGGTCCTGGGGTGACCGCCGGAGGTGCGGGCGGGGGTGGCGGCGCCGGTTGCTCGGGTGGTTCCGGCGCACTCGGCCCACCGCTGGAGGGCGGGCTCGACGGCGGTTCCGACGGCTTCGAACTCGGCGGCGTCGTGGTGGTCGGCTTCGTGGGTTTCGTGGTGGACGGCGGCGTCGGCGTCACCGAGGACGACGGCGGGGTGCACTTGCGGCCCCAGCAGTCGAACTGGACCGTCTTCGACTCGGTGTCCTTGCCCAGTTTCGCGGTGACCGTCACCGTCACGTCCTGGTGCGGCTGCTTGTCCAGCAGCACCCACAGGTGCAGGCGCTCACCCGGGTTCATCGCCTTCTTGCTGGCGCAGTTCGTGGTGCCACCGGCGGTGGTGCAGGTCGCGCGGTAGGTGCCGAGCACCAGGCGCGCCGGGCTGCTCACGGTGATCGTGGCCGGTTTGATGGTGGGCCCGGCGTTGTGCAGGCTGATGTGCAGCACCGGCTGCCTCGCCCACGGGAAGCTCGAGGTCCACGCCTTGCCCACGGTCAGCTTCACGTCGTCCGGCGCGGCCTTGACCGGCACCTTCACCGCCACCGGCAGCGCGCTGCCCGAGGACACCGAGCCGGTGACCTGGCTTTCGTCGGCGGTGCCGTCGGCGACCAGCCGGAAGGTCAGCACCGCGCCCTGCCCCGGCAGCAGCCCGGTGGCCGTCGTGCAGGTCACCGTGCCGGCCCCGGGCGGGCAGTTCACCTGCACGGTCGGCACCCCGGGAAGTTGCCGGGCGGACGCACCCACCCCGCCACCACCACCGGGGATCGGCACCGAGCTGACGCCCGGCGGCAGGTTCAGCGTGACCAGCACCGGCTCGGACACCGTGCCACCGGAGTTGTTGACGGTGAACGGGATGTCCACCGGCCCGCCGCCGGGGGTGAGTTCGAGGCTGGACGGCGGCGGGGTGGTGATGATGTTCGGCGGCGCGGGCGGCTCTTCCGGCTCACTCGGCGGCGGTGACGGTTCCGGTTCGGGAGCGGGCTCCGGTTCCGGTTCCGGGGCGGGCGCAGGCGCGGGTTCCGGCTCCGGCGCGGGTTCGGGTGCCGGTTCAGGAGCGGGTTCGGCCGGGGCGGGCGGCACCACCACGGGCGGCGCCGGGGGATCGGGCTGGGGTTGCGGCTGCGGTGGTGCGACCGGCTGGATCACCGCGGGCGGCTGCTCCAGCGCGGCCGGGATCTGCGGCCCGCCACCGGAAGCCAGTGCGGCGGCGACCGCGGCCGCCACCGCGACCCCGGACACGGCGATCCCGATGAACTGCCGCGGCCCGGACGAAGCCAGGTTCGCCACCGCGCCACCGCTGCCACCCGAGGACGCGGCACCGGCACCCGCCGCCGCGGCACCGGCGGCGGCCGTGCCCGCGGTCGCCGCGGAGGCCTTCGTCGCACCGGCGGCCGCCAGGTAGGCGAACACCGCGCCACCCAGCACCAGCGGGGCGACCACGGAGCGCAGGGCACCGTTGACGTCGGCGAGTTCGGCGGCCAGCGCCCGGCAGCGGTCGCATTCGTCGAGGTGGGTCTCCACCTGCGCGCGTTCCCGCTTGGACAGGCCGTCGCGGGTCCACGCGCCGAGCCGGTCGGCGGCGGCGCGGCAGCGTTCCGCCGAGGTCTCGGCCAGGTGGACCTGCAGGTACGCCTGCCGCAGGCCCTCGCGGGCGCGGTAGGCCAGCGCGGAGACGCCGTTCGCGGTGAGCCCGAGCAGCGGCGCGACCTCGGCGGGGGTCTGCTGCTCGATCTCGGTGTGCCAGAGGACGGCCTGCCAGCGCTCGGGCAGCCGCGCGAAGGCCTTCGCGGCCATCGTGCGCTCCAGCCCGGACAACGCGGTGTCGGAGAACTGCACGGTGAGCGCTTCGGCGCCGACGGTGCTCATGTCCTCGTTGAGGTCGAGCCGCTTGTCCTTGCGCGTCTTGTCATACGCGGTGTGACGGAGCGCGGTCAGCAGATAGGCGCGGAAGGCGGTGTCCGGGCCCTTGCCCGCCCGGAGCGTGTCCAGCACCTTGGCGAAGGCTTCGGAGACCAGGTCGTCGGCTTCGGCAGGCGAGCGGGACAGCTGCCTGGCCAGGTTGTACGCCGCGTTGACGTGCCGTTCGTACAGTTGCCCGTAAGCGGAGATCGTGCCCGCGCGCACCGAAGCGATCAGCTCGGCATCGCTCTGGCCGCTGACGTCAGCGGGAACGGTGGCCACGGCTCTCCCCTTCACAACCGGTGACGCTGCCCGCGCCGCGACCAGTGTGACTGAGGTCCCTCCGAAGGTCACGCCATGGGTGGCCCGGTTGACCGGATTGGTCGAACCGCGTCACGAGCCGCCGCATCGGGCGTCCCCTCCCCGAAGGACCACTCGGACGAGAGGAAACCCGCGGTGACGGATGTGCTCGGCTGGCCGCCCAAGGCCACCGGCGGCGGCCTGGGTGCCGACAGCCGCTCGCTCCGGAACCGCTGGCGCACCGCCAGCCTGGCCGCGGGCTGGCGCTTCCCGAGCGACTGGGCGCTGCCCGAGGTCGACACGGTCTGCGCGGCGGTGGTCGGTGGCGCGGCGCCCGAGATGGCGCTCGCCGGGCTGGGCCGGGCCCGCGCGGCGGCCGGGGCCGGGCTCGCCGAGACGCTGACCGACCTCGCCGCCCTGCACGCCGTCCTCGCCGAGCCCGAATGCGCCGAGCGCCTGGTGGTGCCCAACATCGACGCCACGCCGTCCCGGCTGCTGCGCGTGACCGCGGTGGCCTGGGCCGACGTGGCGCTCGACCAGCTGGCCAAGGCCGAGGTCACCGATCCGCTGACCAGCCTGCCGACCGCGGCCTACCTCCGCACCCGGCTGACCGAGGTCTACCGCGAGGCCGCGCGCCAGGAGCAGCCCGCCGCACTGGACCACCTGCTGCTCGTGGTCACCATGGACTTCTCGCTGCTGGCCGGCTGGCCGCGGCTGACCGGCATGATCCTGGTCGCCGACGCGGTCCGGCAGGTGTTCGACGGCGGTGAGAGCGTGGCCGCGCTCGGCCCGTCGACGGTCGGGGTGCTGTTGCGCCGCGACGGCGGCATCGCCCAGCGCGGGGTCCTGCTGCGCCGCGAACTGCACGCCCGGCTGAGCGTGGACGCCCAGCTGCACCAGGCGGGCGATCCCCGGATCCGGATGCTCCGGCTGCCGCCGACCCACGAGGCGGCCTGCGAGCTGCTCGGCTCGCTGGGCCGGGCTTGAGGGACCGACCTGGCTGACCTGCGGGCCCGACCGCGTGATTTGCTGGGCGGGTGACCCAGCACGCGCCGCCCGCCACCGACGGCGAGTCCGCTCCACCGGCCCGCCACCCCCGGCTGGCCCTGCGGACTTCGCTCGCCAGGCTGTCCGTCCGGCCACGCTCGATCCTGCTGCTGGCCGCCGTCCCGCTGATCGCGATCGCCGCCGGGGTGCTCGGCTGGCTGCTGGACTGGCGGCTCGGCGTGGACAGCGCGGTCTACCGGGCCGGCGCGCTGACGCTGCTGCACGGCGACCCGCTCTACGACTCGAACACGCTGAGCACCGAACCGTGGTGGGCGCTGCTGCCGTTCACCTACCCGCCGACCGCGGCGCTGCTGTTCGTGCCGCTCGCGCTCATGCCCATCCAGGTCGCGTGGGGGGTGCTGACCGCGATCTCCATCCTGGCGATGGCGCTGTGCATCCGGATCGCCATCGGCTCGCTGCCGCGCCCGGCGCCCGAAGCACCGCGCTGGTGGGCCTCCCCGGCCCGCGCGACGCTGGTCTTCGCGGTGGTCCTGCTGGCGCTCGAACCGGTGTGGCGCACGGTGTTCCTCGGGCAGATCAACCTGATCCTGATGGCGTTGATCATGTTGGACGTGCTGGTCATTTCGGCTCGTGGTTCGCGCTGGGGCGGGGTACTGGTCGGGGTCGCGGCGGCGGTGAAGCTGACCCCTTTGATCTTCATCCCGCACCTGCTGTTCATCGGGCGCTGGAAGGACGCGCTGCGCGCACTGGGCACGTTCGTCGCCATGCAAGGACTGATGTTCCTGTTGGTGCCGCACGACGCCTGGCGCTACTGGTCGCACACGCTGCCCGACACCGGCCGCATCGGGCCGCTGCACTGGGCGGGCAACCAGTCGCTCAACGGCCTGGTCAACCGCCTGACCGACCTGGCGCCGTGGGCGTCGAAGGCCAGCTACGGGCTCGCCGCGCTGCTGGCCCCGCCCGCGATCTGGCTGATGCTGCGGTTCCACCGGCGCGGGCAGCACCTCGCGGCGCTGCTGGTCACCGCGTTCTGGGTGCTGCTGGCCTCGCCGGTGTCCTGGTCGCACCACTGGGTGTGGGCGGTGCCGCTGATCGTGCTGCTGGTCTCGCGGCTGCCGCGGACCACCCCGGCCGCGGCCTGGCGCCGCTGGGCCGCGGCGGTCGGCGTGGTCGCCGTGTTCGCCAGCGGCGTGCTGCTGATCCTGCCGAACGGGCGCAACATCGAGCTGCACTGGGAGTTCTGGCAGTTCGTGCTCGGCAGCTCCTACATCCTGGTGCCGATCCTGCTCGCGCTGGTACTGCTGGTCCGCTGGGCGGTGCTCCGGCGCCGGCGCCCGGTTCCGCCACCACCCCCGGAACCGGCCGTCGAAGAGCATGTCGACGTTACGCCTGCGCGCTGACGTGCGCTGGTGGCCCGCCGCCGCGCTGGCGGGCGCCGCGCTCGCGGTCGGTGTCGCGGCGTGGCTGCTGGGCTGGCACCTCGGGGCCGACAGCGCGGTCTACCGGGCCGGCGCGCTCACCATGTTCAAGGGCGAGCCGCTCTACGTCCGTGAGCACCTGACCACGCTGCCGCCGTGGGTGCGGCTGCCGTTCACCTACCCACCGGCCGCCGCGCTGTTGTTCTCGCCGCTGGTACTGGTGCCGCCGGGCCTGGTGTGGGGCGTGATCGGCGCGCTGTCGGTGCTGGGGCTGGCGGTCGTGGTGAAGATCAGCCGCCGGTCGGCGACCTGGCCTGTCGTGGCCGGGCTGACCGTGGCGGCGTTCGCGCTCGAGCCGGTCTGGAAGACGGTGTTCCTCGGGCAGATCAACCTGATCCTGATGGCGTTGATCATGTTGGACGTGCTGGTCATTTCGGCTCGTGGTTCGCGCTGGGGCGGGGTACTGGTCGGGGTCGCGGCGGCGGTGAAGCTGACCCCGTTGATCTTCATCCCGCACCTCTGGCTCACCGGCAGGCGTGCCGACGCCCTGCGTGCGCTGGGCACGTTCGCGGCCCTGCAGGCGTTGATGTTCGCCGTCATGCCGGTGGACGCGGTGCGGTACTGGACCGAGGCGGCGTCGGACCCCGAGCGGATCGGGGCCACGCACTGGATCTTCAACCAGTCGCTGAACGGCATGCTGGGGCGGGCCACCGAGGTGGCGCCGTGGGGCATGCCGGTGGCGCTGGCGATCGGCGCGCTGCTGGCGGTGCCCGCGGTGTTCCTGGTGGTGCGCTACCACCGGCGCGGGGAGCCGCTGGCCGCGGTGCTGGTGACCGCGTTCACCGCGTTGCTGGTTTCGCCGGTTTCCTGGTCGCACCACTGGGTGTGGGTGGTGCCGCTGCTCGTGCTGCTGGTCGCCGAGCGCCGCTACTGGCTCGCCGCCGCGACGGCGCTGCCGCTGGTCGGCTGCCTGATCATGCTGGTGCCCAACGGCGGCACGACCGAGTTCGGCTGGGGGCCGGTGGAGACCGTGCTCGGCAACGCCTACGTGCTGGCCACCGCGGTCGCACTGGTCGGGCTGGCCGCCCGCGAACTGCGGCGGCCACGGGATTTAGAGTAGGCGCATCATGGACAAACGAACCGGACTGCCCATCGTCGGCATGGTGGGCGGGGGCCAGCTGGCCAGGATGACCCACCAGGCGGCGATCGCGCTCGGCCAGTCGCTGCGGGTGCTGGCCGCCGACGAGAACGACTCGGCTGGCCTGGTCGCCGGGCAGGTGGTGCTCGGGCAGCACACCGACCTGGACAAGCTGCGCGAGTTCGCGTCCACTGTGGACGTGCTCACCTTCGACCACGAGCACGTGCCGGGTGAGCACCTGCAGACGCTGACCTACGAGGGCGTGGTGGTCCGGCCTGGGCCCGACGCGCTGCTCCACGCGCAGGACAAGCTGGTGATGCGCGAGCGCCTGTCGTCCACCGGCATCCCCGGGCCCGCCTTCGCCCGGGTGTCCTCAGTGGACGACGTGGTGGCCTTCGGCTCGGCGCACTCCTGGCCGGTGGTGCTCAAGGCCGCGCGCGGTGGTTACGACGGCCGCGGCGTGTGGATGCTCGACTCGGCCGAGGACGCCGGGAAGCTGGTGCCGGAACTGCTCGCCGCCGGTACGCCGTTGCTGGTGGAGCAGAAGGTCGCCATGCGCCGCGAGCTGGCCGCGCTGGTGGCGCGCTCGCCGTTCGGGCAGGGCGCGGCCTGGCCGGTGGTGGAAACCGTGCAGCGCGACGGGATCAACACCGAGGTGCTCGCCCCCGCGCCCGGGTTGAGCCCGGAACGCCGGCAGCAGGCGCAGGACCTGGCCCTGCGTGTCGCCGCCGACCTCGAGGTGGTCGGCGTGCTGGCCGTCGAGCTGTTCGAGACCGACGAGGGGCTGCTGGTCAACGAACTGGCCATGCGCCCGCACAACTCCGGGCACTGGACCATGGACGGCGCGCGGACCTCGCAGTTCGAGCAGCACCTGCGCGCGGTGCTCGACTACCCGCTCGGGACCACCGGGCTGCTCGCGCCCGTGTGCGTGATGGCGAACGTGCTGGGCGCGCCGGAGGCCCCGCGCATGGGGCCGGACGAACGGCTGCACCACCTGTTCGCGCGGTACCCCGACGTCAAGGTGCACCTCTACGGCAAGGGCGAGCGGCCGGGGCGCAAGCTGGGGCACGTCAACCTGCTCGGCGAGGACCTGGCCGACCTGCGGCACCGCGGGAAGCTGGCCGCGCACTGGCTTTCCCACGCCGAGTGGCTCGACGGCCACGAGATCCATTAGGAGATTCGCGAAAATGTCTGCCGTTGTCGGGCTGATCATGGGCAGTGACTCGGATTGGCCGGTGCTCGAAGCCGCCGCCAAGGCGCTCGACGAGTTCGAGGTGCCGTACGAGGTGGGCGTGTACTCCGCCCACCGCACGCCGCGGCGGATGCTGGACTACGCCGAGTCGGCCGCCGAGCGCGGGCTGAAGGTGATCATCGCCGGGGCCGGTGGCGCGGCGCACCTGCCCGGCATGGTGGCCTCGGCCACGGTGCTGCCGGTGATCGGCGTGCCGGTCCCGCTCAAGTACCTCGACGGCATGGACTCGCTGCTGTCCATCGTGCAGATGCCCGCCGGGATCCCGGTGGCCACGGTTTCCGTCGGCGGGGCGCGCAACGCGGGCCTGCTGGCCGTGCGGGTGCTGGCCACGCACGACGAGAAGCTGCGGGAGCGGATGGTCCGGTTCCAGGCCGACCTGGAGCAGCTGGTGCTGGACAAGGACGCGGCACTGCGGCAGCGGCTTGGCTCCTAGCCCGGTCTTTGTTACTGTCCAGTAACATGACGCTGTTGAACCCGCGCACCTACGAGCCCGCGCACTTCGACGCCGAGACCCGGCGCATCCTGCAGGCCACCATCGACTGGTTCGAAGCGCGTGGCAAGGCGGCGCTGATGGCCGACTACCACGCGCAGACCTGGTACGCGGAGTTCCTGGAGTTCGTCGCCAAGGAGCGCGTGTTCGCCACCCTGCTCACCCCGTCGGGTGACGCGGACGGGAACGAGAACAAGCGCTGGGACACCAGCCGCGTCGCCGCGATGTCCGAGCTGCTCGGGTTCTACGGGTTGAACTACTGGTACGCCTGGCAGGTCACCATCCTCGGCCTCGGCCCGGTGTGGCAGAGCCAGAACGCGGCCGCCCGCGCGAACGCGGCGCAGGTGCTCGAATCCGGCGGGGTGCTCGCTTTCGGACTGTCCGAAAAGGAGCACGGCGCGGACATCTACGCCACCGACATGGTGCTCACCCCGGACGGTGACGGTTTCCGCGCCACCGGCGGCAAGTACTACATCGGCAACGGCAACGTCGCGGGCGTGGTCTCGGTGTTCGGCCGCCGCGCCGACGTCGAAGGTCCCGAGGGGTACGTCTTCTTCACCGCGAACAGCGCGCACCCGAACTACCACCTGATCAAGAACGTGGTGCCCTCGCAGATGTACGTCAGCGAGTTCCGGCTCGAGGACTACCCGGTGCGGGCCGAGGACGTGCTGCACACCGGTCCCGCCGCCTTCGACGCCGCGCTGAACACGGTGAACGTGGGCAAGTTCAACCTCGGCTTCGGCGCGATCGGCATCTGCACGCACGCCCTGTACGAGGCGGTCGCGCACGCGCACGGGCGGCTGCTCTACGGCAACCGCGTGACCGACTTCCCGCACGTGCGGCGGGAACTGGTGGACGCCTACGCCCGGCTGACCGCGATGAAGCTGTTCGCCGACCGCGCGATCGACTACTTCCGCACGGCGGGTCCCGAGGACCGGCGGTACCTGCTGTTCAACCCGATCACCAAGATGAAGGTGACCACCGAGGGCGAGCGGGTGATCGACCTGCTGTGGGACGTCATCGCGGCGAAGGGGTTCGAAAAGGACACCTACTTCTCGGCTGCCTCACGGGACATCCGCGGCCTGCCGAAGCTGGAAGGTACGGTCGCGGTCAACCTGGCGCTGGTGCTGAAGTTCATGCCGGCCTACCTTTTCAACCCGGCTTCGTACGACCCCGTGCCCACGCGCCAGGACGCCGCGGACGACGAGTTCCTCTTCCGCCAGGGCCCGGCGCGGGGCCTCGGCAAGATCCGCTTCCACGACTGGCGCGAGCCCTACTCGCAGTACGCGGACGTGCCGAACGTGGCCCTCTTCCGCTCGCAGGCCGAAGCCTTCTGCACGCTCTTGGCCGAGGCCGCCCCGGACGAGACGCAGCAGAAGGACCTGGACTTCCTGCTCACCCTGGGCGAGCTGTTCACGCTGATCGTCTACGGGCAGCTGATCCTGGAGCAGGCGCGGATCGTCTCGCTGGACACGAACACCATCGACCAGCTCTTCGACGTCTTCGTCCGGGACTTCTCGCGGTACGCCACCGAACTACACGGCCGGGCCTCGTCCACGCCCGCCCAACAGGAATGGGCGCTGTCGCAAATCGTGAAGCCGGCCGCCTCCGACGCCCGCTCCACCCAAATCTGGACCACCGTCGAATCCCTGGCCACCACCTACACCATGCGCCCCTAACCCCCCGAGTTACACACTCACGCACCCGAACCCCACGCTCACGCACCCGAGTTACACGTTCAGGCACGCGAACCCCACGCTCAGGCTTCCGAACCTCACGTTCAGGCACCCGAGTTACACGTTCAGGCGCCTGAACTCCATGTTCGCGCGCCCGAGTTCCACGTTCGCGCGGCTGCAGCCCGCGTTGGCGTGAGAGTTCCGGAGTCCGAGCCCACGAGGTAGCCGATGTCACGAATGTGGCTTTCGAGACGTTCAACGTCCCGAAAGCCACATTCGTGACATCACAGCTGCTCCCGCAGCTTCCGCTTCAGGATCTTCCCCGCTCCCGAGACCGGCAGCTTCTCCACGAAGTGCAGCTCCCGCAACCGTTTGTACGGCAGCACCAGTCCGTTCACCGTCGCCATCAGGTCGGCTTCGGTGGCATCGGCGTGCCCCGCCGCGCGTACGACGAAGGCGACCGGAAGTTCCCCGACGGCTTCATCCGGCCGCCCCACCACAGCGGCGACAGCGACGGCCGGTTGTGCGGCGAGCAGCTCTTCCAGTTCCCGCGGATAGACGTTGTACCCCTTGTAGAGCAGCAGATCCTTCTTACGGTCCACAAGGGACAGATAGCCGTCCTCGTCCAGGGTGCCGATGTCCCCGGTGTGCAGCCAACCGTCCCGCAGTACGTCGGCGGTTTCCTCTGGCCGGTTGTGGTAGCCCGCCATCACCTGCGGCCCGCGCAGGCACACCTCCCCGCGCGAACCCGTCGGCAGCGGCTCCTCCCCGCCCTCCGCGGCGACGATCTTCACCTCCGTGTCGGCCAGCGGCACCCCGACCGTGCCCGGCTTCCGCACCCCCGACCGGAACGCCGGCGCCGCGGCCGCGCCCATGGTCACCTCGGTCAGCCCGTACCCCTCGGCGACCACCGCGTGCGGCAGCCGTTCCCGCAGGGTCTTCAACGTCGAGACCGGCAGCGGCGCGGCCCCCGAGGTGACCAGTCGCACCGACGTCAGGTCACGCGTCTGGAAGTCCGGCGCGGCCAGCAGCGCGGCGAACAACGCGGGCGCGCCACCCATCATCGTGACCCGCAGGCGCTCGGCGTCGGCGAGGTAGGCGGCCGGGTCGAGCCGGTCGTGCAGGACCACGCTGTAGCCGGTGAGCACCGCCGCGTTCAGCGCCGCGATGATTCCCATGGCGTGGAACCACGGCGTCAAATTGATGGTCACCCCGGTGCCCAGCCGCACCGGCCACTCCTCCGCGGCGCCGACCTGGTCGAGCACCAGATCGCCGTCGGCGTTGAGCGCGGGCACGGCCCCGTGGGACCACGAGCTGTACTGCACCGTGTTCACCACCACGTGGTGGTGCGGCAGTCGCACGCCCTTGGAGCGCCCGGTGGTGCCGCCGGTGTAGGCCAGGTGCGCGACGGTCTCGCGGACGTCGAAGGTCACGTCCGGGCGGTGGTCGTTGGCCTCCCGGTAGAAGGCGCTGAACTCGACCGCGCCCGGCGGCAGCTCGCCGATGGGGTTGGCCACCAGCACGACGCGCACCTCGGTGCGGTCGAGCACGCTGGTGAGCAACCCGGACGCTGCGCCGCAGGTCACAGCCACCACGGCGCCACTGTCGGAGAGTTGGGCGGCCAGGTCGTCCGGCGGCAGCAGCGGGTTCGCCGGGGTGCACGTGGCACCCGCGAGCAGCGTCCCGTAGTACGCGATCGGGTAGGACAGGCAGTTCGGCAGGTGGATGGCGACCACGTCACCCGGCCCGACGCCGTGCGCGCCGAGCGCGTTGGCGAAGCGGCAGGCCGAGCGCCAGAGTTGCTCGTGGCTGAGCTGGGCGCCGCCCTGGCGGAAGGCGGTGCGACCGCCGTAGCGGGCGGCCGAGCCGGCGAGTATCGAGCCGACGGGAACCTCGGGGTAGTGCAGTGAGCGCGGGAGACCCGGCGGCGAGGTGATCGACATCACTGCACCGTACGAAGAGTGCGAGCGAGGACACAAGCACCACTCTGTGAACGAGCGCTAACATCGATAGTTGATCCCGCCAACGGAGATGAGGTGGCACGAGTGACTGAGGGCGTCGGGCTGTACCGGCTCGCAGAGGAACACGAGGAGCTGCGTGCCGCCGTGCGGGCGCTCGCGGAGAAGGAGATCGCGCCGCACGCGGCCGATGTCGACGAGAACGAGCGGTACCCCGTCGAGGCCGCCGCGGCGCTGGTGCGCTCCGGGTTCAACGCGGTGCACATCCCCGAGGAGTACGAGGGCCAGGGCGCCGACGCGATCGCCGCGTGCATCGTGATCGAGGAGATCGCCAGGGTCGACGCGTCGGCCTCGCTGATCCCCGCGGTGAACAAGCTGGGCACGCAGCCGATCCTGCTGTCGGCCTCGGAGCAGCTGAAGAAGAACGTACTGCCGTCGATCGCCTCCGGGGACGCTTCGGCGTCGTACGCGCTGTCCGAGCGCGAGGCGGGTTCGGACACCGCCTCGATGCGCACGCGCGCCCGGCTGGAGGGTGACACCTGGGTGCTCAACGGCACCAAGGCGTGGATCACCAACGCCGGCGAATCGACCTGGTACACCGTGATGGCGGTGACCGACCCCGAGGCGGAGAAGAAGGCGAGCGGCATTTCCGCGTTCGTCGTGCACAAGGACGACCCCGGTTTTTCGGTCGGGCCGAAGGAACGCAAACTCGGTATCAAGGGCTCGCCCACGCGGGAGATCTACTTCGAGAACTGCACCATTCCCGAGGACCGCATCATCGGCGAGCCGGGCACGGGCCTGAAGACCGCGCTGCGCACGCTCGACCACACGCGCCCGACCATCGGCGCGCAGGCGCTGGGCATCGCGCAGGGCGCCCTCGACGCGACGCTTGATTACGTGAAGGACCGGCGGCAGTTCGGGAAGTCGATCGCGGACTTCCAGGGCGTGCAGTTCATGCTGGCGGACATGGGCACCAAGATCGAAGCCGCCCGCCACCTGGTCTACGCCTCGGCCGCGGCTTCGGAACGTGGAGACGCACGGGCGGGATTCATGGCCAGCGCGGCGAAGGCTTATGCGTCGGACATCGCCATGTCGGTGACCACGGACGCGGTCCAACTGTTCGGCGGGGCTGGGTACACGCGTGACTTCCCGGTTGAGCGGATGATGCGGGACGCGAAGATCACGCAGATCTATGAGGGTACGAACCAGATTCAGCGGATGGTTATGGCTCGGGCTTTGTTGAAGGGGTAGTTGGTTGTTGGGGGCCACCCCGGTTTTTTAGTGTGACTACGGCGAAGGCCTCGATGTCAAGGCGGGAAAGATGCCTTGACATCGAGGCCTTCGCCGTGTTTTGGGCTTTGGACCGGGGATGGGGGAGGTTGGGTGGGATGGTGGTCCGGTGTCGTTGCCGGGTGGAGGTTTGAGGCGATTGCTGGTGGTGGGGGTGGTCGATGTTCGTCGCTGCTGATGGTGGGCGGCCGGTGGTGGTTGGTTTCGTTGCGCTGCTGGTGGTGGGGGCCGGTTTTAGTTGCTGGGGGACCGGTTCGTGGCTGGGGCGGTCCTTTTGGCGGGATGGTGGCGGCCTTTGTTGGCCGGATGGTCGGGGGTTCTTGTCCCAGGGGCGGGGAGGTGCCGTGAATGTGGCTTTCACGGCACATTCCGCCGTGAATGTGGCTTTCACGGCATGGGTAGTGTCACGAAAGTGGCTTTCGGGGCGTTGGATGTCTCGAAAGCCACATTCGTGACATCGCGGGGGGACACAAATGTGGCTTTCGGGGCCGAATCCGCCCCCAAAGCCACATTTGTGGCATCGGGGGAGGCGAGGGGCGCCGGGGTTAGGGAACGTCTAGTGGGGTGGTGTTCAGGAGTCGGTGTGCTTCCAGGGAGAGTTGCATTTCGAAGCGTGACTCCGGGTTGTTCAAGCGGTCCCCGAACAGTTCCACCAGTTGGTTCAGCCGGTATCTGACCGTTTGCGGGTGGATGTCCAGTGCTTCAGCGACTTCCGGGGTGCTGCCGCGGTACTCGAGCCAGGCCAGCAGTGTGCCGCCCAGGCGGACTTGTTGTTTCGGCGTCAGGCCCGAAAGCGGTGCCAGGGCTCGGGTGCTGAGTTGTCGCAGCAGGAATTCGTCGGTCAGGAGCAGGAGTTTCGCCAGGTGGTCGCCGCTGCTGGTGATGGGGGCGTCGGGCAGGATGTCGCGGTGGACCAGGTCCAGGGTCCGCCGGGCCCAGTGCAGGGAGGTGGCGGCTTCCGCCAGCGGCACGTGCGGGCCGGAGGCGGCGCGCCAGCCGTCCAATTCGGACTTCAGGATCGGCAGGTCGCGTGCGGGGTCCGGGGTGAGCAGGTATGGCTGCGTGCCTTCGAGATCCAGCAGGACATCGGAGTGGAGAGCCGGGGTGTGCGGCCGGTCGATGCACGCTTCCAGTGCCACCAGCGTCACCGACTCGGGGACCGGCCACTCCGCGGCGGCGGCCATGGCGGCGATGGTTTGCCCGGAAGACGGTGGCGTGGTGAGGATGCGCTCCAGCAGGCGCTGCCGCCGTCGCTCGAGTGTGCCGGCGGCGCGGGCCTGCGCCATGGTGTAGCCCTCGACCGAGTAGGCCGAAATCTCGTCCACGAAAGCGAAAATGGCCTCCGCGCTGACGCACATGATCGAGACCGGCAACCGCAGCTTCTGGCCGAAGGCGGAGATGTAGCGCCACGCCGCCCGTCCGCCGACGCGGTAGGCCGACTGCAGCGAGTCCAGGCTGCGCCCGTCGTTGTACACCCGGCGGCCGATCGCGCGGAACAGTTCGTCCCACTTCTGCTCGGCGATGCCGCGGCCCTCGATGCTGTCGATGCAGTTGAGCACCGCCCGCTCGATACCGACGGTGATCACCTTGCCGAACTGGCCCTCCAGCGGCTGCGCGTACTCGGGCACGGCCCGCTGGATCTCTTCGAGGATGGTCCTGGCCAACTGGTCCGAGTGCGGCCGGAACCGTCTCGCCACCTCGCCGGGAAGCGAAAACCAGAGGCTTTGCGAATGGCTCGCCGGTCCCTCCGGTGCCGGGACCTGCTGCCTCACCGAACTGTCGCTTGCCGGGTGCATACCGCCCCCTTTGCTCGCAGTAGTTTTCCACGCTGATCACGTACCGCGCCGGAAGTACTTACTCACGGTCAGAACTGTTCTGGCAACCCTTGTGTCCGACGCCTCACGAGAACTTGTCAGCACCCGCGTGTGGCGGCAATGATCTTTATCCTTTTTTGCTAAACGCCACCCTTTCGGGTGTACGGCCGTTGCGCTGGGTGGTCGCCTGCGCCGGGGTGAGCATCGTTAACGGGAAACTTGTGCCCCCGGTGACAAGGGGGAATCCCACGCCTTCTCGGCGTTGATTGCGGACTGCTACCTTCCGGTCTGGCGAGGTCCGGCAGCGGGAACATTCCCCGGGCGCCTTTCACGAAACATATTCACTTTCGGCGAGGAGGTTTTCGCGCGCATGATCCGCCGGGCGAAATGGGTGGTTTGCCAGTTGCTCGTGGTGGTGCTGCTGGGCAGTGGGGCAGCGGCCGCCGCGGGCGGGGACGGGTTCACCACCCGGTTCGTCACCGTGCCCGCGGCCGACGGCGTGGGGCTGGGCGCCATGGTGCTCGAACCCCGGACCCCCGGGCCGCACCCGGTGGCGGTGTTGATCAGCGCGTGGGGCGGCGGTGCCACGCAGAACGTCATCCCGGCCAAGAACCTCGCCGACCGCGGTTACCTGGTGGTGGCCTACGGCGCCAGGGGATTCGGGGAATCCGGTGGCGCGGTCGAGGTCGCCGGGGCCGCCGACATCGCGGACGTGTCCACGGTCATCGACTGGGCGCTGGCGAACACCGCCGCCGACCCGGCGCGCGTCGGGGTCGGCGGGGTGTCCTACGGCGCCGGGATCGGCCTGATCGCCGCCGGGGCCGACGCCCGGATCCGGGCCGTGGCCTCGCTCAGCGGCTGGGCGGACCTGGCCGAGTCGCTGTCGCAGAACGAGACGCGGCACGGCCTGGCCGGACTGGTGCTCTACCTGTCCGGAAAGGCGAACGGGACGCTCAGCGCGGAAACCGAGAAGATGCTGACGAAATTCCTCACGCCGCACCTCTCCGACGCCGATTCCGAAGCCATCATCGAATGGTCGAAACCGAGATCGGCGGTCAGTCACCTGAACCGGATCAATGCCCATCGCCCGGCCGTGCTCACCATTCAGACCTGGAGTGAAACGGTATTCCCGCCGGATCAGATGGTATCGCTCTACCAGTCGCTGAGCGGCCCGAAACGAGCCGAATTCGTGCCGGGCGATCACGCTTCCAGCGAATCCGGCGGACTGCTCGGGCTGCCCAGTGAGACCTGGGACTCGGTGTACCGCTGGTTCGACGCCCACGTCGCGGGCACCGACGACAGCATCACCCGCGAGAACCCCATCGTCACCCGCGCCCGCCCCGGCACGCAGGAGCCCGAGACCCACCCCGACTGGGCCTCGGCGGTCGGCGAACCGTCCAGGTGGGAGCTGCCGCCGGCGGAGTTCACCCTCGGCCGTGACACCCCGGCCAACGGCGGGGTGCCGCTGGCCACCTACAGCCTCGAAGCCCTGACCGGTGACCCGCCGACCGCCTTCCTGCCGCTGGTGAGCAAGCGGGACGCGGCGATCTGGCAGCAGGCACCCAGGACCACGCCGACGCACATCCGCGGCGCGCTCCAGGCGCGGTTCACCGTCACGCCGCCCGCGCGGACCGGGACCGTGGTCGCCTACGTGTACGACGTGGACCAGTTCGGCGTCGGCAGGCTGATCAACTACCTGCCCTACAGCTGGAAGGACGCCGAACCCGGCCGTCCACTGAGGATCGACCTGGCGTTCGCCCCGACCGCCTACACCGTGCCCGCCGGGCACCGCGTGGCTCTGGTCACCGACTCGAAGGACCCGCTCTTCCTGGACTGGAACCTCGAAGAGGGCGAACTCGCCTTCTCCGGTCCCTCCTGGCTCGACATTCCGACGAAGGGATCGCAGGGATGACCGCGTTCACCACACTTCGCGCCGACGGCATCACCTGGGACGCGCTGCCGCTGCGGTTGTTCGACAAGGGCAACGCCAAGTTCTGGAACCCGCGTGACCTCGACTTCGACCAGGACGCCAAGGACTGGGCCGCGCTCTCGGAGGAACAGCGCTTCGTGGCGACCATGCTCTGCGCGCAGTTCGCCGGTGGCGAAGAGTCCGTGACGCACGAGATCCAGCCGTTCATCGCCGCGATGCGCGCCGAAGGCCGCTTCGCCGACGAGATGTACCTGACCCAGTTCTGCCTCGAAGAAGCCAAGCACACGCAGGTGTTCCGGCTCTGGCTGGACGCGGTCGGCGTGGACGAGGACCTGCACTCCCACGTCGAGAACAACCCGGGCTACCGCGCGATCTTCTACGACGAGCTGCCCACCGCGCTGGGCCGCCTGCACGACGATCCCAGCCCGGAGAACCAGGTCCGCGCGTCGGTGGTCTACAACCACGTCGTCGAAGGCGTGCTGGCGCTGACCGGCTACTTCGTCTGGAACCGGGCGTGCCGCGCGCACGGCATCCTGCCCGGCATGCAGGCGCTCATCCGGCACATCGGGGACGACGAGCGCCGCCACATGGCCTGGGGCACCTTCACCTGCCGCCGCCACGTCGCCGCCGACGACCGGAACTGGGACGTGGTCCAGGAACAGATGCAAGCACTGCTGCCCCACGCGATCGCGCAGATCGAGTGGACCACGCGGCAGTTCGACGGCGACCCCTTCGACCTGCGGTTGGACGGGGTCATGGAGTACGCGGCCGGGCACGCGATGCGGCGGCTGCGAGCGATCGAGGCAGCACGTGGCATGCCGGTGGAACGAATCGACGTGGACTACAGCCCGGAACGACTCGAGGAGGAGTTCCACACCGAGGACGAACAAGCGCTCGGCGACTGAGCGGAGGCGGCCGTGGTCAGCCAGGACAGTGCGGTTCGGGGTCGCGCGGTGGTCCCGACGCTGGTGGTGATCGCCCTCGGCGGGTTCGTCACCAGCCTGGACAACAACATCGTGGCCGCCGGCGTGCCGTCGATGGCCCGTGAGCTCGGCCTCGGCCTGGACGAGCTGCAGTGGGTCAGCATCGGCTACATGCTGCCGTTCGCCGCGTTGCTGCTGGTGGCCGGGGTGCTGGTCGACCGGCTCGGGCAGGCCCGCACGCTGGTGGCCGGGCTGATCGGCTTCGGCATCGGCGCGGTGGCCGGCGGCTTCGCCACCACCGGCTGGGTGCTCATCGGCGCGCGGGTGCTCCAGGGCACGGCCGCGGCGTTCATGGTGCCCGGCCTGCTCAGCCTGTTGCGCACCAACCTCGACAGCCGCCAGCGGGCGATCGGCGCGACACTGTGGACAGCCAGCCTGGCGGTCGCGCTCGCGGTCGGCCCGACCGTCGGCGGCCTGCTCAGCGAATACCTGCACTGGGGCTGGATCTTCTTCAGCAACCTCCCGTTCGTGGCCGCGATCGCGCTGCTCGTCCCGGTCACCGCCAGTGGCGAGCGCAACCACGGCACGCGACTGCGGGCCCGGACCATGCTCGAAGCCTTCGGGCAGCGGGTGTTCATCGCCGGGCTGCTCGTGCAGTTGTTGTGGGGGCTCGGGGTGTCCGGGGTGTTCTTCTTCACCCCGTTGCTGCACCAGGATTCGCTCGGGCTGTCACCGCTGATGGCCGGGCTGCCACTGGTGCTGGTGGCGCTCGCGATCATGGCGGCCACCCCGGCGGTGCCGTGGGCGGTGCTCCGCTTCGGTCCACACTGGACTGTCGCGGTCGGGCTGACCGGGGTCGCGGTCGGCCTGGTCGCGGTGGCACTGGTCAACCACATACCGGAAATACCGCCCAGAATTCCCGGCCTGCTGCTGATCGGCGCCGGATCGGCACTGACCACCCCGTTGACCTCGTTCGCGCTGGAAGTGGTGCCCGGTGAACACGCCGGAACCGCGTCCGGGCTGCTCACCGCGTCCAGGGAATTGTCCGGCGCGGTCGGGGTCGCGCTGATCGGCGTGGTGCTCACCACGGTCCGCACCGAGCACCTCTGGCAGGGCGAAGGTCCAGCGCTGGCAACGGGTTACACCGCCGGGCTGTACACCGCGGCGGCACTGGAACTGGCCGGTGCGGTACTGGCGTTCGCGGTGTTCCGCCGCCGCGACTGAGCTTCTGTTGCGCGGATGACAAGCCCGCGGTGAATTGTCCACGCCGGGATGAGCGGCCGAATTCGAGTTCGTTGACAGGCCACCACCTACTTCATACCTTCAGAAAACGGTTTTTGTTCCCGGCACATTTTCGAGGGACGATGAACGCGAATCCAGCCACTGTGTCCAATCCGGCCGTCACCACCGAGTCGCTGGCCACCCTGCTGCACCACTGGGCCGGCCGCCAGGGCGACGAGATCGCCCTGACCTATCTGGACTACCGCACCAGCGAAGACGGTCGCGCCACCTTCCTGACCTGGCGCGAACTGGACGACCGGGTCAGCGCGGTGGCGTCCAGGGCGCGCGAGCTCGCCGAGCCGGGTGATCGCGCGGCCGTGCTGGTCGAGCAGTCCGCCGACTACGTGGTCGCGTTCCTCGGGGCGATCCGCGCCGGACTGGTGGCCGTGCCGCTGTTCGCGCCGAACCTCCCCGGGCACGCCGGGCGGCTGAGCGCGGTGCTCGCCGACTGCGACCCGCGACTGGCGCTGACCACCGCGGCGCAGCTCGACGCCGTCGGCGAGGTCATCGATCCACTTCGGACCGAACGCATCGCGGTCGACCTCGTGCCGACGCTGCGCCCGGCCGTGGCGGACTGGCAGGCACCGCACCCCGACGACCTCGCCTACCTGCAGTACACCTCGGGTTCGACCCGCACCCCGGCCGGGGTGATGCTCAGCCACCGCAACGTGGTCGCCAACGCGAAGCAGGCCTGCCGGGCGTACGGCGCGGTCAACGGGCTCACCACCACGGTCAGCTGGCTGCCGTTGTTCCACGACATGGGCTTGGTGCTCGGCATCGCCGCGCCGATGGCGGCGGGCATCGGCGCCACCCTGTTGGACCCGATCGCCTTCCTGCAGAGCCCCGGCCGCTGGCTGCGGGCGCTCTCGGCCAGCCCGGGTGCGATCAGCGCGGCCCCCAACTTCGCTTACGGCTACAGCGCTTCGCGCGTTCCGGCGGCGGAGCGGAACTACCTCGAACTCAGCCGGGTGGTGTCGCTGATCAACGGCAGCGAGCCGGTGCTGCCCTCGACGATCGCGCAGTTCCAGGCGGCGTTCGGGGAGTGCGGGCTCGACCCGGCCGTGCACCGGGCGTCCTACGGGCTCGCCGAGGCGACCGTGCTGGTGTCGGTCACCGAGGCGGGGAAGCCGTCGCGGCAGGTCACCTTCGACCGCGACCGGCTCGCCGAGGGAACGGCCGTGCCCGGCGGCACCGGCGAATCGTCCACTTTGGTCTCGTGTGGCTTCGCTGCCGAGCAGGAGTTGCGCATCGTCGATCCGGAGACGCGCACCGAGCGGCCCGACGGCACGGTCGGCGAGATCTGGGTGCGCGGCGAGAACGTCGGCCGGGGTTACTGGGGCGACCCGGAAAAGTCGGCGGAGACCTTCGGACTGCGGCTGGCCGAGTCCGGCGACTGGCTGGCCACCGGCGACCTCGGCGTGGTGTTCGACGGCGAGCTGTACGTCACCGGCAGGCGCAAGGACCTGGTGATCGTCGACGGCCGCAACCACTACCCGCAGGACATCGAGCAGACCGTGGAAACGCATCCGGCGGTGCGGCGGCATTCGGCCGCGGCGTTCGCCATTCCGCTCGACGAGGGGGAAGGAGCCGTCGTGGTGCTGGAGCGCGCGAAGGACCTGGCGCCGGAGGAGGCGAACCTGGCGACCGCGGCGGAGGACCTGCGGGCCGAGGTGTCCTCGCGGCACGGGCTGAAGCTGGTGGACCTGGTGTTCCTGGAACCGGGGGAGGTACCCCGGACCTCCAGCGGCAAGATCAGCCGGTCGTCCTGCCGGGCGCGCTACCTCGACGGTGCCTTCGCCGACCGGAGGCTGTCGTGAACCCCGCCGAGCTGACCACCTGGCTGGTCGACCGCGTGGCCGCACTGCTCGGCCGCCCGGCGAGCGAGGTCGACACCCGGCGCCCGCTGCGCGAAGCCGGACTGTCCTCACGCGACACCGTGGCGCTGACCGGTGACCTGCGCCGCCTGCTCGGCCGCGCGCTGCCGACGACCCTGCTGTGGGAGCACTCGACCATCGCCGACCTCGTCGGCGCGCTGTCCGCCGAGCAGCGGCAGGCGATCCGCCCGATGACCCGCGGTGAACAGGGCGAGCCGATCGCGGTGGTCGGCGTCGGCGTCCGCCTGCCCGGCGGGGTGGAGTCGCCCGCCGACTTCTGGCGCCTGCTCGACGGTGGCCGCGACGCGATCAACTCCGTGCCGGACGGCCGGTGGGAGGCCTTCGCCGACTCCGCCGCGCTGGCCACCATCCCCGGGCGCGGCGGGTTCATCGCCGACGCGACCGGTTTCGACGCGGCCTTCTTCGGCATCACGCCGAGGGAAGCCGAGGCGATGGACCCGCAGCAGCGCGTGCTGCTCGAGGTCGCCTGGTCCGCGCTGGAGCACGCGGGTATCCCGCCGAGCACGCTCAGCGGCACCCGGACCGGCGTGTTCACCGGCATCTCGGCCAGCGAGTACGGCCTGCTCACGATGTGCGACCTCGACACCATCGACGCCTGGTCGGGCACCGGCGCGGCGATGAGCATCGCGTCGAACCGGCTGTCCTACCTGCTCGACCTGCGTGGCCCGAGCCTGACCGTGGACACGGCCTGCTCGTCTTCGCTGGTCGCCGTGCACATGGCGGTGCAGAGCCTGCAGTGCGGCGAGAGCGAGACCGCGCTGGTGGCCGGGGTCAACCTGATGCTGTCACCGGGTATCACCGCGAACTTCCACCGGGCGGGCGTGCTCGCCGAGGACGGCCGTTGCAAGCCGTTCGCCGGGGACGCCGACGGCATCGTGCGTGGTGAGGGCTGCGGGGTGGTGGTGCTGCGCCGGTTGAGCGAGGCACGCCGGGCGGGAGACCGGGTGCTCGCGGTGATCCGGGGCAGCGCGGTGAACTCCGACGGCCGGTCGAACGGGTTGATGGCGCCCAATCCGCGGGCGCAGGAGATGGTGCTCGCCGACGCCTACGCGGCGGCCGGGGTCGACCCGGCCGGCGTCGACTACGTGGAGGCCCACGGCACCGGCACGCCGCTGGGTGACCCGATCGAGGCGGCGGCGCTCGGTGCCGTGCTGGGCAGCGACCGCGAGTGGGGGCGGCCGCTGCTGATCGGTTCGGTGAAGAGCAACCTCGGGCACCTCGAAGGCGCGGCGGGCATCGTCGGCCTGATCAAGGTGGTGCTTTCGCTCGGCCACCGGCGGCTGCCCGCGAGCCTGCACTTCGACACGCCCAACGCGCAGATCGATTTCGACGGCCTGGGCCTGCGGGTGGTCGGGGAACCGGCGCGCTGGCCGCGGTACTCCGGCATGGCGAGGGCCGGTGTGTCGGCCTTCGGTTTCGGTGGCACGAACGCACACGTGGTCCTGGAGGAGTGGCCCGCCGGGGCGTTCCCGGCGAAGCGGACCGGTGACGGGCCGGGCGTGTTCGCGATTTCCGACCGGACGAACGAGGGCGTGCGGGCCCGTGCCGCGGATCTGGCGCGGTGGCTCGACTCGTCCGACGAGGTCTCGCTCGGCGCGCTGGCGTCCACTTTGGCCGGTCGGCGCGAGCACCTGCCGATCCGGGCCGCGGTGCTCGCCGACGACCGCGCGCGCCTGGTCGAAGGCCTGCGCTCGCTGGCCAAGGGCGTGCCCAGCAACGCGGTGGTCACCGGTGAAGCCGCGTCCATGCCACCGGAGCCGGTGTTCGTGTTCTCCGGCTACGGCTCGCAGTGGCGCGGCATGGGCCGTGAACTGCTCGCCACCGAACCCGTGTTCCGCGAAGCGATCGACGCGCTGGAGCCGGTGTTCCTGAGCGAGGCGGGCTTCTCCTTGCGTGGCGCGCTCGAAGGCGAACCGGACGGACTGGCGGGCATCCAGCTCGCGCTGCTCGGCACCCAGCTCGCGCTGGCCACGCTCTGGCGGTCGCACGGGGTCGAACCGGCCGCCGTGATCGGGCACTCGATGGGCGAGGTCGCCGCGTCGGTGGTCGCGGGCGCGCTGGAGGTCGCCGACGGCATCCGGGTGATGGCGACCCGGTCGCGCCTGCTGGAGTCCATGGACAGCACCGGCGCGATGGCCGTGGTGGAACTGTCCCCGGCCGAACTGTCCGAACTGGACAGCGCGTACCCCGGAATCACCGTGGCCGTCTACGCCTCACCGACCCAGTGCACGGTCAGCGGTGACGCCGACCAGGTGGCCGCGCTGGTGGCCCACGTGGAAAGCCTCGGCAGGCTGGCGAAACCGCTGAAGGTGGCCGGGGCCGGGCACTCGTCGGCGGTGGATTCGCTGCTCGGCCGGTTCCGGGCCGAGGTCGGGCCGCTGAGCCCGCGAATTCCGGAGATCGCCTGCTACACCAGCGTCCTCGACGACGCCCGCGAGGAACCCGACTTCGACGTCGAGTACTGGGCGGCGAACCTGCGGCGGCCGGTCCGGTTCACCCAGGCGCTCGACGCCGCGATGGCCGACGGGCACACGCTCTTCCTGGAGATCTCCCCGCACCCGGTCGCGCTGGCCGCGATCGACCAGACCGCCGCCGGCCGGGCCGCGCGGACGATCGGCCTGGGCAGTGCGAGCCGCACCGCCGGCGAGCGGACCACCTTCCTCACCTCGCTGGCGCGGCTGCACGTGCTTGGCGTCCCCGGCGTGCTGGAGTCGCGCACGCCGGGGGCGCCCCCCATCGAACTGCCCGGGCCGCGGTGGCGTCACCAGCGGTTCTGGCCCGCGCGCCGCGCCGGTCAGTCGGGTGCGCACCCGCTGCTCGGCACGCACGTGGAACTGCCGGAGGAGGGCAGGCACGTCTGGCGCGGCGAGGTCGGCACGGAAGCCCACCCGTGGCTCGCCGATCACGCGGCGCTCGGGGTGCCGGTGTTCCCCGGCACGGGGTTCCTGGAGCTGGCGCTGGCCGCCGCCCGCACGGCGCTCAGGTCGGACAGCGTGGTGGTCGCCGAACTGGAACTGCTGAAGCTGCTGCCGTTGTCCGCGCGGACCGAGGTGACCACCACCTTCTCCGCCGAGCACGGCCGGGTGGAGGTCCACGCGAAGTCGGCGACCGGCGAGTGGACCCGGCACGCCACGGCGAAGGTCCGCGTCGGGCAGGAGTGGGCCGAGGCGCTGGCCGGTGCCGAGGACGGGGATCCGTTCGACCTCTACCGCGCGCTGGACGCGATCGGCCAGAGCTACGGCCCGGCGTTCCGCGGCTTGCGCGAGGTGACCGCCGCGCCCGGCCGGGCCACGGCGTCCATCGCGCTGCCCGGCGAGGCGCAGGCGCACTCGGCGTACGTGCTGCACCCGGCGCTGGCCGACGCCTGCCTGCACGCCCTGGCCGCGGCCGCCGACCTGGACCAGGCCGAGGGCATCTACCTGCCGCTTTCGCTCGGTTCGGTCAGCCTGCACGGCGACCCGGGACACGGGGTGCGCGTGCAGGCGGTGGTCGAGTCGGTGGAGGGCGACGGCCTGGTCGGGTCGGTGCGCCTGCTCGACGCGTCGGGTGCGGTCGTGGTGTCCATCGGCGAGGTCTACGTCCGCCGGTTCCAGCGGGCCTCACTGCCGGTTCCGTTGTCGGGCAAGGTTTTCGAGGCGCGCTGGGAACAGGCCGAGCTGCCTGCCGAGGAACCGGGCGAGCGCACCTGGCTGGTGCTCGGTGACCTGGCCGAACCGGAACTGGCCGCCTTCCGCGACGCGGTGTCGGGTCGCGGAGACAACCTGCTGGTCCGCCGCGACACCGAAGGACTGGCCGGGTTCCTGGGTTCCAAGTCCGAAGTGGACGGTGTCTTGTGGATGCTCGGGCCGGGTGGGATGGACCCCGAAGCCGGTGAACGGCTGGTGCTCGCGGCAGGTGCGGTCGTCGCGGAGCTCGCCGAGCTGCCCGATCCGCCGCGCCTGTGGCTGGTCGGGTCCGGTGGCGCGGTGATCGAGCCCGGTGAGGCGGGGTGCCCCGGCATCGCCGCCCTGCGCGGACTCGTGCGCGTGCTCGCCTTCGAACACCCCGAGATCCAGGCGAGCCTGCTCGACTTCGACGCCGAACCCGACCCGGCACGGCTGTGGGTCACCGAACTGCACGACGAGATCCGCGCCGATTCGCCTGCCGACGAGGTGGCCTGGCGCGAAGGCGTCCGGTACGTGCGCCGCCTGGCCAGGCCGACGCTGAACCCCGGCGAACCGGCCGTGCGCGAGGGCGCGTACGTGATCACCGGTGGTCTCGGCGGCCTGGGACTGCACGCCGCGCGCTGGCTGCTCGACCGCGGCGCCGACCGGGTGGTGCTTTCCAGCCGCCGGGGGGCCGGCGCGGCACCGCTGCCCGGGGTGGAGGTGGTCGCCGGGGACATCGCGGAAGCCGGGGTCGCCGAGCGCCTGGTCGAGGCCGCCACCAGGGGTGGTATGCCGTTGCGCGGCGTGCTGCACGCGGCCGGGGTGCTGGCCGACGGCGCCGCGATGAAGCTGACCGCCGAGCAGGTGCGGCAGGCGTGGTGGCCCAAGGCTCACGGCGCGTGGCGGCTCAACGAGGCGACCGCCGGCCACGACCTGGACTGGTGGCTGGTCTACTCCTCGGCCGCGTCCCTGCTCGGGTCGCCGGGGCAGGCCGCGTACGCCACGGCCAACGCGTGGATGGACGCGCTGGTGGACTGGCGCCGGGCGAACGGACTCCCGGCGACCACGATCAACTGGGGTGCCTGGGGCGACATCGGTGCCGCGGCCGGGACGAAGAACCCGGTGCTCGAACCGCTCAGCCCGGACGAGGGCCTCGAAGCGCTGGAGGCGGTGCTGGCCGACGGCCGGGCCGCGACCGGCGTCGCGCGGCTCGACACCACGACCGTGCTCACGTTGTTCCCGCAGCTCACCGCCCGGACCTTCTTCACCATGCTGGCACCGGACGAGGCCGAGCCGGACGTTCGCTGGGACGGCATGGCGGCCCTGCGCCTGGCCGAGCCGTCGGTGGCCAGGGCGGCGCTGGCCGATCACCTGGTGGCGATCATCGCCGGGCTGATGGGCTTCGAACCCGAGCAGATCGACCGGCACTGCCCGCTGACCCAGCTCGGCCTGGACTCGTTGCTCGCCATGCGGGCCCGGGGTGCGGTCGAGCGCGACTTCGGCCTGTCGCTGCCGATGCCGTTGCTGCTGCGGGGTGCGTCACTGTCCGAAGTGGCCGCGCACCTGGCCGAAGCCGCCGGGTTCGGTGGCGGTCCGGTGGAAGCCGCGCCGGTGTCCACAGTGGTCGGCCCGCGTGACCCGGCCGAGCGCTGGGTCGCCCGGGTCTGGCGCGAGGTGCTGGCCGGTCGGGAACCCGGGGTCTACGAGGACTTCTTCCTGGTGGGCGGCGACGCCGAACGGGCGGAACGGCTGCGGGCGGCGATCGCCGAGGAACTGAGCGCGGTGCCCGACGAGCAGACGTTGTTCGCCGCGCCGACCATCGCCGCGATGGCCGACCTGCTGCGGGCCGAGATCGAGGGCCACGGCGGCGGACCGGTCCGGCTGCTGCGGGACGGCGTGGCCACCGATCCGGTGTTCCTGTTCCACCCCGCCGGTGGTCCGACCAGTGTCTACCGCGAGCTGGCGGACCGGCTGACCGACGGGCAACCCGCGTACGGCTTCGAGCGCCTCGACGACCTCGAAGACCTGGAGGACAAGGCCGCCTGCTACGCCGAGCTGGTCAGGGAGATCCAGCCGAGCGGCCCGTACCGGCTGGGCGGCTGGTCGTTCGGCGGCTGCCTCGCCTACGAGACCGCGCACCAGCTGACCGAAGCCGGTGAACAGGTCGACCTGGTGTTCCTGATCGACTCGATCCTGCCGCTGCCCGCGCCCGGCCGGTCGTCGGAGGAGCTGCTGCTCGAACGGTTCGGCCGCTTCGCCGAGCACATCGAGCAGACCTACGGCGCCGAACTGGACCTCAGCGATCTCGAACTGGGCGGACTGGACGAGCGCACGCAGATCCGGCGGGTGATGGAACGCCTGGCGGCCAAGGTGCCCGGCCTCGGCCAGGGCGTGCTGCACCACCAGTACACGTCCTATTTGGACGCACGGGTGGCCGAGCGTTACCGCCCGCGGCCCTACGCCGGTCGCGTGGTGCTGTTCCGCGCCCAGGAGCCGCACCCGCTGACCACCTCGCTCGACCCGCGGTACCTGCGCACCGACGACGCGCTGGGCTGGGACGAGCTGTGCTCGGGCCTCGAAGTGGTCCGGGTGCCCGGCGACCACCTGTCGCTGATCGATCCGCCGAACGTCGAGGTGATCTCCGACCGGCTGAACCGGTTGCTGAACGGAGGGAGTGCGGCATGGAATACGCCGACGGCGGCCACCACTCGACCGCCTACCGCATAGCGGATCTCGCCGACCGGCGGGACGAGGTCGAGCGCATCGCCGAGAAGCGCGCGATCGACCGCCAGCACGCCAAGGGGAAGCTGACCGCCCGCGAGCGCGTGGACCTCCTCGTCGACCCGGGGTCCTTCGTGGAGCTCGACCAGTTCGCCCGCCACCGCTGCACCGAGTTCGGCATGGCGTCGAACCGGCCGTACGGCGACGGCGTGGTGACCGGGCACGCCACCATCGACGGCCGCCAGGTGTGCCTGTTCTCGCAGGACTTCACCGTGTTCGGCGGCAGCATGGGCGAGGTCTTCGGCGAGAAGGTGCTCAAGGTGATGGACCTCGCGATGACCATCGGCTGCCCGGTGATCGGCATCAACGACTCGGGCGGCGCGCGGATCCAGGAGGGCGTCGTGTCACTGGCGCACTACGCGGAACTGGGGCGCCGCAACGCTTTGGCCTCCGGCGTGATCCCGCAGATCTCGATGATCATGGGGCCGTGCGCCGGTGGCGCGGTGTACTCACCGGCGATCACCGACTTCACCGTGATGGTCGACCGGACCTCGCACATGTTCGTCACCGGCCCGGACGTGGTGCACGCGGTCACCGGCGAGCGGGTCAGCACCGAGGCGCTCGGCGGGTCGGCCACCAACAGCGAGGTCTCCGGCAACGCGCACCACCGGGCGGTCGACGAGGAGGACGCCGTCGACTTCGTGCGTACCCTGCTCGGCTACCTGCCGTCGAACAATGTGGACGGTGCCCCGGAGTTCGCCGACGAGACCGCACCCGACCTGACACCGGCCGATCTGGAGCTCGACCGGATCATCCCCGACTCGATCAACCAGTCCTACGACATGACCGAGGTCATCGCGCGCATCGCCGACGACGGTGACTTCCTGGAGATCCACGCCGGGTTCGCGCCGAACATGATCTGCGCGTTCGCCCGACTCGAGGGCCGCACCATCGGGGTGGTCGCCAACCAGCCAGCGCGCCAGGCCGGGGTGATCGACATCGACGCGTCGGAGAAGGCCGCCAGGTTCGTCCGGTTCTGCGACGCGTTCGGCATCCCCATCCTCACCCTCGCCGACGTCCCCGGTTACCTGCCGGGCGTCGACCAGGAACGCCACGGGATCATCCGCCGCGGCGCCAAGCTCATCTACGCCTATTCGGAAGCGACCGTGCCGAAGGTGACCGTGGTGACCCGCAAGGCCTACGGCGGCGGGTACGCGGTGATGGGCTCAAAGCACGTCGGTGCCGACGTGAACATCGCCTGGCCCACCGCGGAAATCGCGGTGATGGGCGCGGAAGGGGCGGTGCGCGTGCTGCGCCGCCGTGAACTGGCCGGCCTCGACGGGCCCGAACGAGCCGCCGCGGAACGGCGGTTCGTCGACGAATACCGGGACCGCCACGGCGGCCCGTACACCGCGGCCGACCGCGGATACGTGGACCTGGTCGTCCAGCCGTCGCAGACCCGCCTCCAGGTTGCCAGGGCATTTCGCCTGCTACGCGGAAAACGGCAGGTCCTGCCCGCCAAGAAGCACGGCAACATCCCGCTTTAGCGAATGGAGGACGGATGAAAAGACGTTGGCTGGCGGCACTGGTCCTGCTGCTGCCACTGGCGGTGCTGCCGGTGCCCGCGGCCACCGCGGTGCCCCCGGTGACCGCGGACAACGGCGCGAAGATCGTCAAGGAGACGAAGATCGACGCGCGCACGGTGGACATCGAGATCAGCTCGCCGTCGCTGGCCGGTACCGGCATGGTGCGCCTGCTGCTGCCGTCGAAGTGGGCGGCCGAGCCGAGCCGGACCTGGCCCACGCTGTACCTGCTGCACGGCTGCTGCGAACCGGTGGACTACCGCTCCTGGTACGAGTTCACCGACGTCGAGCAGTTCACCGCGGACAAGGACACCATCGTGGTGATGCCCACCGACGGCAAGGCCGGCATGTACACCAAGTGGTGGAACCTCGGGCTGAAGTCCACTCCGGACTGGGAAACCTTCCACACGCTCGAGGTGCGCCAGCTGGTCGAGCGCGGGTACCGCGGCGGCACCCAGCGGGCGATCGCCGGGGTGTCCATCGGCGGCTACGGCTCGATGGCGTACGCCTTCCGGCACAAGGGAATGTTCGGGGCGGCGGCGTCCTACAGCGGCATGCCGAACACGCTGTTCCCCGGGACCCCGGCGGTGATCAAGGGAATCCTGGTCCGTGAAGGTTTCTACAACTGGTTCGATCTCTGGGGGCACGAGATCACCAACATCTTCACCTGGTCCGACCGGAACCCGTTCGACCACGTCGACGACCTGCGTGGCACCGCGCTCTACATCTCCTGCGGCAACGGCCGCACCGGACCGCTCGATCCACCGGGGCAGAGCGACGTGCTGGAACCGGCGGCCGAGCTGACCTCGCGCAGCTTCACCGATCGGCTCCGGTCGCGGGGGATCCCCGCGACGGTCGACTACTACGGCGACGGCACGCACAGCTGGCCGTACTGGGAACGCGCGCTGCACAACTCCTGGCCGGTGCTGGCACCCGCACTCGGGCTGCCCGCCTGACCGCCTTTTCGCAGAAGTCCACTTTGGAGGAGAACCTTGTCCAAGCACAGAATCGGCCGCGCCCTGCGCGCCGGAGCCTGCGCGATCACCGCGCTGCTGGCGCTCTCGGTGACGACCACGGCCGCGTCCTCGGCGACCGAGCCCACCGCGCCCGGCGAGGCGAGCGCCGCCGCGATCGGGCTGCCCGGCCCGCTCGACGACTCCTTCTACACCCCGCCGTCGCCGCTGCCCGCCGGCAAGGCCGGTGACGTGATCCGGTGGCGGCCGTCCATCCCGGGCCTCAACACGCTCAACGCGAACGCCTGGGAGGTCATGTACCTCTCGGCCAACGCGCTGGGCCAGCCGAACGCGGTGACCGGCACGGTACTGGTGCCGAAGGGTGTCGACCCGGCGAAGGCGCCGATCGTCGGCTTCGCGGTGGGCACGCAGGGCCCGGCGTTCAAGTGCACGCCGTCGAAGGCGATCTCGCGGGGCACGCTGTACGACCAGCCCGCGATCAACGACTCGCTCAGCGCCGGGTACGCCGTCGCGGTCACCGACTACGAGGGCTACTCGTCGAAGACCACGCCGACCTACATCGTCGGGCAGTCGATGGGCCCGGCCGTGATCGACTCCGTGCGGGCGGCGCAGAACTTCAGCCCGGCGAAGCTGTCGAAGTCGGCGAAGGTGATCTTCCAGGGCTACTCGCAGGGTGGCGGGGGCGCGCTGTGGGCGGCGGAGAAGCAGCCGTCGTACGCGCCGGAGCTGAACCTGGTCGGCGCGGTGGCCGGTGGCGTGCCCGCCGACCTGAACGAGGTCGCGAAGGGCCTCGACGGCTACCTCGGCTTCGGCTTCCTCGCCTTCGCCGCGGTCGGCCTCGACTCCGCGTACCCGGACCTGAAGCTGGACTCGTACCTGAACGACACCGGCCGCACGGAACTGGAGAACGCCAGGAAGAACGCGTGCGTGGTGGAACTGCTGGCGAACTACCCGTTCAAGAAGATCAGCGACTACACCACCAGCAACCCGCTGGACACCCCGCAGTGGCAGGCGCGGCTGGCGCAGAACAAGCTGGGCGCCAACCCGCCGAAGGTGCCGGTGTTCCAGTACCACGCGGCGGTCGACGAGATCGTGAACACGCCGCAGGCCGACACCCTGCACAAGACCTACTGCGGCAAGGGTGTGACGCTGCAGTGGAACACCTACGTCGCCGAGCACCTGACCGGCATCTTCGCCGGGAACGGTGACGCGCACAAGTGGATGACCGAACGGTTCGCCGGGGCTAGCGCACCTTCGAACTGCTGATTGTTCGTTCTTGCGCGGCTTTCCCGGTATTTTCGCCGGGGAAGCCGCGCATCTCGAGTGCTGGTGGAGATCGGCTCAAGGGCGATTTTCCCGGTGTGAAGAACGAACTACCCTGAGGTGGAAAATGTCTGCGCGAGCCCCAGGGGATTTCGATGAAACGGCACATCACGATCATCCACCGGTGGCGCGAGCGCTACGCCGAATACCCGGAGTACCTCGACCACGCGGAGAACAACGTCACCTACATCACCACCGATGTGGGCATCGAAGGCGTTCCGGAAGGTGCGGCCGCGACGGCGATCGTGGTAAACACCGACGACATCGACGAGGTGCGCGCGAAGGTGGTCGAGCTGGCGGCCCGCTTCGGGAAGCCGGCCGGGATCGTCGCGCTCAAGGAGGACGACCTCGAGATCGGCGCGGCCCTGCGCGAGGAGTTCGGCTGCCCCGGTCCGCGGGTGTCGGCCTTCGTGCCGTTCCGGGACAAACTGGTGATGTGCGGCGTGATCCAGGACGCGGGCCTGCCGCTGCCGGCGTTCGGCCCGGCCGGGACCGCCGCGCAGGTGCTGGAGTTCGCGGACGAGCACGGGTGGCCGGTGATCGTGAAGCCGCGGAGCGAGAGCAGCAGCGCGGGCGTCGTCATCGTCCGGGACGCCGACCACCTGGCGACGCTCGAACTGGACGATTCACGCATGGTGCAGAAGTTCGTGGACCACACGGTGTTCCACGTGGACGGTTATTTCGACGGCGTCGAAGTCCGCCGCTGGAGTTCGGCGGAATACCTGAACACCTGCCTCAGCTTCCGCGGCGGCGGCATCCTGGGCTCGGTGGAAGACGACGACCCGGAACGCCTGAAGGCCGTCGGAAACGCCACGGCCCAGTTCATTTCGGCATTGACGGACGAACCGACCGCATTTCACTTGGAGGTTTTCGTCGCCCCAGCCGCGGACGGCGGATTCGAAGTCCAATTCCTGGAAGTCGGCGCGCGAGTCGGCGGTGCCGAAATCCCGTTCCTGTGGCGGGAAGTGCACGGCTACGACCTGATGCGGGCGGCCTTCGAACTGCAGTTGGGCCTGGTGCCGCAGATCGCGGATGCGCTGGAGGACAAGGACCTCGCCGGCTGGATGCTGGTCGCCGCGCCCGCGAAACGCCCGTGCCTGATCACCGAGTCCACGCCGGTGCTGGGCCTGACCCCGGGCCCCTACGCCGAACGCGTGCTGGAAGTCGGCGAAATCCTGCCCAACGCCGCGGCCTTCTACGAACACGTCGGCGGCCGCTTCCGCTTCCGAGGCTCGACGAGCGCGGAAATCATCGAAGCCATCGAAAACACCGTACGACACTTCAAAGTCGCCGCCACCCCCATCGAACCCGACTGATCCGGGGGAGCCTTCGCGGGGCAGTCATTCGCCGGGCAGCCTCGGCCATCCGCGCCCGACGCAGGCCCTGACCATCCAAGCCAACGCGCCCACCAGCGCCCCGAGCCTCCAAGCCGACACAGCCCGCGCCCACCCGCGCCCAGCCAGCCTGCTGCGAGCATCCCCACCAGCAGGCAGCCCCCCACCCTCCCGGGGGCGGCCCCTATCGCCAGCTTATCGCTGGGGGGCAGCGGATGGGGGTGGCTGATCGGTGCCCTGTGGACAACGGGGTGCCTGTGGACAGCGGCACCGCACCCAGCGCCCCACCCCACCCACCCCGGATCAACCACCCTACCTACATCCGCTGGGCTGGATGGAGTAGTTGCACAGCGGGCGCCGATCGTTGGGCTGACACTCAGCAGGAGACCCAAGGAGGCTGACTGCATGCCCAGCAGTACGAAGGCGACCGAAGCCAGACACAGCAAGCCCGTCCAGGTGCTGGGGCGGGTGGGGATGGCTTGCTACGGCGTGGTCCACCTGATCATCGCCTACCTCGCGATCCGCATCGTCGCGTCCGGTGGCGGGCAGGAGGCGGACGGGCGCGGCGCGATCACCGAGATCGGTTCGACCGGCTTCGGCGGGTTCCTGTTGTGGGTGGTCGCGGTCGGCCTGATCGCGTACGGCCTTTGGCAGGCGCTGATGGCCATCAACGGTTACCAGTGGATCGACAAGGAGCGGCGCCGCACGATGAAGCGCGTGGCGTCGGCCGCGCGCTGTGTGATGGGGATTTCGCTCGGCGTGTACGCGATCCAGCTCGCCGCCGGGTCCGGCAAGCAGGGCGGTTCCGGTGACCAGCAGCAACAGGAGTTCACCGCGAAGCTGCTCGCCCTGCCCGCCGGGCCGTTCCTGGTCGGCGTGCTGGCCGTGGTGGTGCTCGGCGTCGCCGTGTCGTCGGCGGCCAAGGGGATCCGCAAGACGTTCCTCGACGACCTCGACTTCTCATCGCTGCCCAGCGGCTCGCGGCGCTGGGTCGAGCGTCTCGGCCGGGTCGGCTACCTGGCCAAGAGCGTGGTGTTCGGCGTGGTCGGCGTGCTGATCGGTTACGCGGCGTTCACCCACGACCCCGGCCAGGCCGGTGGCCTCGACGCGGCCCTGCGCACGCTGGCCGACCAGCCCTTCGGTCCGGTGCTGCTCATCGCGGTCGCGGCCGGGTTCGCGGCCTTCGGCGCGTACTGTTTCGGCGCGGCCTGGGCACACCGGAAGTGAACCTGTCGGCAAGCTGTCGACTCGCTGTCCGGTCACTGTGGGACAGCCAAACCCGGTGGTTCGCTCACTAGGGTCCCGGTTGGTTGAAACTTCACACACCGGGAGTTGGTAGCGCATGTTCGCTCGAGTCAAGGATGTCGCCGCACTGGTCGGCCGGATCGGGATCGCCGTGGTGTTCTTCGCACACGGGCTGCAGAAGTGGAACAACGGCGTGGACGCCACAGCCACGATGTTCGGGAACCTCGGCCTGCCGCTGCCCACGGTGGCCGCGTTGTTCACCATCGCGGTGGAGATCCTCGGCTCGATCGCCTTCCTGGTCGGCATCGCCATGCCGCTGGTCGGCATCGGCTACGCGATCGTCGGCGCCGGCGCGATCTTCGCGGTGCACCTCGACAACGGCCTGACCGGCCAGGGCGGCTACGAACTGGTGCTGGTGCTCGCACTGGCCGGGCTGGCGATCGGCTTCAACGGCGGCCGGTTCTCGCTCGACCACGTGCTGTTCGCCCGCAAGCGCGAGAGCGCGGGCGCCGAGCGGCTGTCGGCCCAGACCGCCTGATCAAGCCAGTTCGAGCGTGGTGCGTTCGGTCCGGCCGCGGTCGGCGAGCTTCGCCGGATCCGGGTTGCTGACCTGGACCAGCGAAGCCCCGGCCGCGAGCGGGGCGAGCAGGCCGCGCACCACGCCGTCGGGCAGGTCCCACTCCACAGTGGACAGAACGCGATCGCTGGCGGCGATCTTCCCGGCATAGGTGGAAACCTGTGCCAGTACTTCCTCCACAGTGGACGAACACAGCGCCGGGGTGTCCCGTTCGATCGGGAACAGCGGTGAGTAGGTGTCACCCGCCGTGCGGGCGTCGGACAGGAAGTCGACGGCGTCCGCGCCCGGCGCGCTCGCCAGCCCCCGGCCCATCGGGTCCAGCGACACCACCGCGGTCAGCTCGGCCGCGCTGCTCGTGGTCCCCGGGCCGGTGAAGGCGACCTTCGCGCCCGCGGCGTCGGCCACCACGTGCGCCCCGCACCACCACGCGCCGAGCAGCACCCCGGCGGTCTGCCAGTGCGCGGGCAGCGCCACGGCCACCGGGTCGCCCGGCTCGATCTCGGGCTCCTCGACCAGCCAGTTCGCCGTTTTCGCGGCCCAGTTCACCAGCGTGGTCACCGACAGTTCGACCCGGCTGCCCGTGGCGTCGTCGTAGTGCGTGACCAGCGGTTTCGCCGGGCTGGACAGGTGCGGGCGCAGCAGTGCGTCGGTAAGGCTCACACGGTCGACCTTAATCCACGCAGGTGACGCCGTCGTTCTGCCGCAGCGCCGCACCGGCCGCGGAACCGCCACCGGCGGGCGGCTCGGCGCCACGACCGGCCAGTCCGGCCACGAACTGGCGCACCGCGTTCAGGTCGACCTCGATGATGCTCTGCCCGTCCTCGCTGCGAGAGCCGACGGCCACCACCGGGATGGTCTGGAAGTTGATCTCCCCGGAGGCGATGTCCTTCGCCTGACCGGCGAACTCCAGCAGGTCCATGCCCGGATCGACGACGACCGACTTCTTCACCGCCTCCATCAGCTGGTTCAGCTTGTCCGGGCTGGTCAGCGTGCCCGCGGAGAGCACCTGGTGCAGCGCGGAGGACAGGAACGCCTGCTGCCGCAGGATGCGCCCCAGGTCCCCGCCGGGCAGGTTCTTGCGCTGGCGGACGAAGGACAGCGCCTCGCCGCCGGAGACGGTCTGCACGCCCTTGCGGAAGTCCGCCCCGGAGTCCTTGTCCTCGGTGGCGTGGTTCAGGCACACCTTGATGCCGCCGAGCGCCTCGGTGAGCAGGTAGAAGCCCAGCAGGCCGACCTCGGCGTAGTGGTCGAGGCGGATCTGGGTGAAGTCCTGCACGGTCTTCACCAGCGCGGCGCGGCCCGCCTGGTCGGACTCGCGTTCGACGGCCGCGTCGTCCTGGCCGCCCTCGCGACGCAGGTCGGCGGCGGTCCTCGCCTTGGTCACGCCGAACACCGAGTTGATCTTCGCCTGACCGCCCTGCGGCACGTCGATCCAGGTGTCGCGGGGGATCGAGACGGCGGCGGGCTTACCGCCGTCCTTCGGGATGCGCAGGATGATCAGGGTGTCGGTGTTGACCCCGGCCTTCTCCTCGGTGCGCAACTCCTTGAGCACCCGCAGCGGCAGCGGGTTGCCCTGCATGTCGGTGCGGGAATCGGCGCCGACCAGCAGGATGTCGGTGGCGCCGTCGTCGGCGGGCGGGGCCGCCGGGTCGTCGGGGTCGACGAGCAGCGCGTCGGTGGTGCCGACGTTGTCCTGGAAGTCGTCCAGCGTGGTGTAGGCGTACCCGGTGGCCGCCAGCGCCACGACCGACAGCAGCGCGAGGAACACCTTCCCGGTGGCCCGGATCGGCCGGCGCCGGTGCGGCACCACGGCAGCGGCTTCGGGTTCGGGCTCGGCTTCCGGCTCGGCGGGCTTGGTGCGGGGTACCGGCGACGGCACGAACTTCCGCTCAGCGGCAGCCGGAGCCGCGTCCCCGGTGCCCGGCTCGTCCTGGTCGTCCTGGTCGTCCGAAGTGGACGATTCGAGGTCCCCCTCGACCGGTGCCCCGGTCTCCCGCTTCTCGTTCTCGTCCTGGCCGCCCACGCCGGTCACCTCCCCGTTCCTCCCGCGTCCGCGCCCCTGCTCCCAGGCTAAGGCACCGACCCGATGGTGTGAGGCGTCTGCCCCGAACCCGGCCGGATCAGTTGATGCAGGGCACGCCACCCGCGGTGATCGGGGGCGGGCCGGCGGGAGGTGCGCCGGCGGACGGGTCGGCGGGGGGCTCGACCGGCTCGACCGGCGGAGCGGACGACTGCCCGGCCCCGGCGGCGCCGTTCGCGTCCACCTTGTAGTCGCGGCCCAGCAGCACCCGCACGTGCCCGGCGGGCACGTCGGCGTCCGGCTCGGCCTGGACCTTGTTGCCCAACGCCTGCTTGACCGCTTCGGCGGCGGCCTCGCTGCCGGGGGCGTAGCGCACCACGGTGGTCGAACGACCGTCCAGCTGGGTGCTCGCGCCTTCGAGGAAACCCTTGCCGCGCAACAGGTCCTTGACCTGCGTGGCGGTGGTCGCGTTGCCGCTGGCGTTGAACACGTCCACCGTGGTCCGCTCGGCGCCGGGGATCTTGCCGTCCGGTGTGCCGGTCGGCTCGGCCGGTGCGTCGGGGCCGTCGTCGGTCAGGCCGTCGACGAAGGCCCGGACCTTCTCGTTGTCGATCTTGACGATGTCCGCCCCGCCGAACTTGCCGTTGCCCTCGGTGGGGATCGTGCGGAACTCGACCTGGCCGCCGGTCATGCCGCGCATCTGCTCGGCGAACTCCAGCAGGTCCCAGTCCTTCGAGAGGATGACCGACTTCTTCACCGCCTCGATCACGCCGGTGATCCGGGACGGGCTCATCAGCACGTCCGGGGAGAGCACCTTGCGCGCCATGCCGGAGAGGAACGCCTGCTGGCGGGCGATCCGGTCGAGGTCGCCGTTGGGCAGCTCGTAGCGCTGGCGGACGAACGACAGCGCCTGCTTGCCCTGAACCGTCTGCAGCCCGGCCGGCAGGTCCACGCCCGAGCGCCACTCCTTGACCGGCTGGTTCAGGCACACCTCGACGCCGCCGATGGCCTGGGTGACCTCGTAGAAGCTGAGCAGGTTCACCTCGGCGTAGCGGTCGATCATGCCGGGCTTGCCGATCAGCGTCTCGATGGTGCTGATCAGGTTCTTGCGCCCGGCCACCTTCGACTGCTCGTCGACCTTCTTCAGGTCGGCCTCGCCCTGCTGCTGCAGGGTGCTGGAGGTGTCGTTGTAGGCGTAGACGAAGGCGCTGTTCAGCTTGTGCTTGCCGTAGCCGCCGGACAGCTCGACCAGCGAGTCGCGCGGGAAGGAGATGGCCACCGCCCGCTCGCCGTTCTGCGGGATGTGCACCAGGATCATCGTGTCGGTCTGGCGCTCGCCGTCGGCCTTGCCGCCGTGCAGCATGTCCAGCACCTCGCGGGGCAGCGGGTTGCCGTCGTTGTCGGTGCGGCTGTCCTGGCCGACCAGCAGGATGTCCACGGCGCCGTCGAGCGGCTTCTTCTGGAACCCGCCGCCGATCACGTCGGTGGTGGTCAGCCCCTCGTTCAGCTCGCCGAGCACCTGGGAGCCGTACCAGGTCAGCACCAGGACGATGGCGGAGAACAGCGCGAGCACGCTTCGCGCGCTCCAGAGTGCGAAAGCGGCGGGCGCGCTGCGCCTGCGCGGCGGCTCTTCCGCAGATTCGGTGTACGGCCGCGGCGGCCCCTCGGTCACCACGCGCGCTCCTCCCAGCCGGTCAGCACGTCCCGGTTCCTGCTCTTGATCTTCGGTCGAAACCTCAGGCGGATTGGCGCGTGAACCCCCGGTGCCGGACAGCCCGCCGGACACCCGCGCTACCCCGTCACCCTACTGTGTCCGGTGTGTGACGTCCGTGGGGTCACGAAATGTTCCCCCGTGGCGATGAGTCCGACCGTACGGGCGCGGGAAACACGAGAAGGTGGAGTCTATGCGGGTTCTGGTCACCGGTGGCGCGGGATTCATCGGTTCGCACTATGTGAGACAGGCGCTGACCGGCGCTTATCCGTCCCTGGCCGAGGCCGAGATCGTGGTGCTGGACAAGCTCACCTACGCCGGGACCAAGACGAACCTGGCCCCGGTCGCCGCCGATCCCCGGCTGCGGTTCGTCCGCGGCGACATCTGCGACGCCGAGCTGGTCGCGGGCCTGGTGAAGGGCGTCGACCTGCTCGTGCACTTCGCCGCGGAATCGCATGTGGACCGGTCGATCGACGGCTCGGCGGACTTCGTGCTGACCAACGTGCTGGGCACGCAGACCCTGCTCCAGGCAGCGCTGAACGCCGGGGTCGGCAAGTTCGTGCACGTCTCCACCGACGAGGTCTACGGCTCCATCGAAGAAGGTTCGTGGACCGAAGATCACATTTTGGAACCGAATTCGCCGTATTCGGCTTCGAAGGCCTCTTCGGATCTGCTGGCGCGCTCGTTCCACCGCACGCACGGAATGCCGGTGTGCATTACCCGGTGTTCGAACAACTACGGTCCGTACCAGTTCCCGGAGAAGGTGATCCCGCTTTTCGTCACCACTCTCCTCGACGGCGGGAACGTGCCCCTCTACGGCGACGGGCTGAACGTTCGTGACTGGCTGCACGTGGACGATCACTGCCACGGCATCCAGCTGGTGGCCGACGGCGGCAGGCCGGGCGAGATCTACAACATCGGCGGCGGCACCGAGCTGACCAACCGCGAGCTGACCGAGCGCCTGCTGGCCGCGGTCGGCGCGGGCTGGGACCGGGTCGAGCCGGTGACCGACCGCAAGGGCCACGACCGGCGGTATTCGGTGGACATCACCAAGATCGCCGACGAGCTGGGCTACCGGCCGCGGGTGTCGTTCGACGAGGGCCTGGCCGCGACCGTGCGGTGGTACCAGGAAAACCGCGCCTGGTGGGAATCGCTCAAGGAGCGGGCCGCGCTGGGGGCTCGATGAGCGGGCTGGAACTGCTGGTCCCGGGCGGCACGGGCCAGCTGGGCCGCGACCTGGCCGCGCTGGCGGGCCCCGGCCTCGGGGTGACCGCGCCGGGCTCCGCGGACCTGGACGTGACGCGCCCGGGCGCGGTGATCGAGGCGGTCACGGCCCTGTCCGACCGCGCGGCGGCCGCAGGCGCGCAACCCGTGGTCATCAACGCGGCCGCGTACACCGCGGTGGACAAGGCCGAGACCGAGGAAGCGCGCGCCTTCGCCATCAACGCGGACGGCCCCCGCGTCCTCGCGGCGGCTTGCTCTTCTCGTCGGGTGCCACTGATCCACGTGTCGACCGACTACGTGTTCTCCGGCGAGGCAAGCGCCCCCTACGAACCGGACGACGCCCTCGGCCCGCGCACCGCCTACGGCCGCACGAAGGCAGCGGGCGAGGACGCGGTACTGGGTTCGGGCGCCTCGGCGTGGGTGGTCCGGACCGCGTGGGTCTACGGCAAGCACGGCACGAACTTCCTGAAAACCATGACCACCCTGGAATCCACGCGGGACACACTGTCCGTTGTGGACGATCAGCGCGGCACTCCCACCTGGTCGGCCGACCTGGCCGCGGCCCTGGTCGAGTTGGCAGGCATGATCGCCGCAGGCAACGGCCCAGCCACCCGCGTCCTGCACTGCACGGGCGCCGGGGAAACCACCTGGTACGGCTTCGCCCAAGCCATCTTCCGCCACCTGGGCGCCGACCCGGCACGCATCTCGCCGTGCCGCACGGAAGATTTCCCACGCCCAGCCCCGCGCCCGGCGTACTCGGTGCTCTCCACCAAATCCTGGCAAGGCGCCGGCCTGACCCCACCCCGCCCCTGGGACGAGGCCCTAGCCGCCTACTTCAAGGCCTGACTCACGACACAAATGTGGCTTTGGGGGCCGAATCCGCCCCCAAAGCCACATTCGTGTCCAGGGGGTGCGCTCCCATGTCGCGAATGTGGCCTTCGGGACACCAAACGTCTCGAAAGCCACATTCGTGACACTCACCCGCGCCGTGAAAGCCACATTCACGGCATCCCGCCCGGCTTCACCGCCCAGGCGCCCCTATTCCGGCACCCCGCCCCGGGCGGCCCCATCACGGCGCCACCGCCCCGGGCTTCACCGCCCCGGGAGCCGCCGCCCCCGGAAGCCACCCCTGGGCATCCCGCCCCAGGCGCCGCCGCCCCAGCATCACCGCCCCAGCATCACTGCCCCGGGCACCCCGCTCAGGCATAACCGCCCCAGGCATCCCGGCTCCAGGCCCTACCCCCGGGCATCCCCGCCCTCAGCAACACCACGCACACACGCGCCCATCCCGCCAAACAGAAACCCGGGCACCCAACCAGACAGAGCACCCACACGCCCCCATCCACCCCGGTCCACAGCCAAAAACACGGCGGTTATTACTTTGTCAAGGCAAGCTTCCCCGCCTTGACAAAGTAATAACCGCCGTAGTCACACTAAAAAGCCGGGGTGCCCCACTAAAACCTACCTACCAGCAGCCTGCCGATAAGCATCCACAGTCTTCTCCGCACACAACCGCCACGTATAACTCGCCGCATGCGCGCGCCTCGAAACGGAAGTCGAAGCCGCATGGGGATCGGAGACGGCCGAGCGCAGGGCCTCGATCAGAGCGTCCACGTCCCGGTAAGGCACCAGGCGTGAATACCCCCCGGAAACCTCCGCCAGCGCCGGGATGTCGGTGCAGACCACCGGGACATCACACGCCATCGCCTCCAGTACCGGCAGCCCGAAGCCCTCGTCCCGCGAAGGCAGCACCAGCGCCGCCGCGCCCGCGACGACCGCGCGCAGGTCGACCGGCGGCAGGTAGCCCAGGCGCATCGACCGGTCCGAGAGTTCGAACTTGCCCGGCCCGGTGAACACCAGCGGCGGCAGGTCCGCCGCCGCCGCGTGTGCTTCCCGTAGCCACGGCAAACCCTTGCGTGGCCCGGCCGCGCCGACGAACAGCAGATATTCCGAAGGCAGCCCCAGCCGTTCGCGCTGCTCCTTCGACAACGGCCGCGCGGTGAACCAAGCCGGGTCGACGCCCAGCGGCGTCACCACGATTTTCTCCCGCGGCACCTCGAACCGGGCGGACACCGCCTCCGCGACGGCGACCGTCGGCGTGCAGATGACGTCCGCGCGGGCGGCACCCCGCCGGACCAGCACCGGCAGGTCCCGATCGCTCGGCGACAGCTCCTCCGGCGCGTCGATGAACGCCAGGTCGTGGATGGTCAGCACGCCTGCGGCCCGCGCGATGCCCGGCAGCACGAAGTTGGTCCCGTGCACCACATCGGTCGAGCCGGCGAACAGTTCGACCGGCGGGAAGTTGCCGTGCAGCCACGATCGTCGCAGCAGGCGCGCCGCCACCGGCATGCCCCGAGCGCGGACCCCGTGCGGCAGCACGTGCCGCAACCGGCGCCAGCCACGCAGGGTGAACGCCACCGCGCGTGTGTCCACAGTAGACAGCGAAGCGAGTTCTTCGGACAGCGAAGCGGTGTAGTGCCCGATACCGGTGCGGACGCCGAGCAGGGGAGTGCCGTCGAGCAGGACGCGCAGGGGCCGGTCAACCATTGCGCCGGGCCACTTTCAGCACCCGTCCGCCGACCCGCTTGGCCAGCTCCCGCACCCCGCCGTCGGCCAGGTACTCCTTCACCAGCGCCAGGTCTCTGCGGACGACTTCCGTGCCACGCAAGGGATCCGACGGCGCCAGGTCGCTCGCGCCGGGCAGCCGGTCCGCGGCGGGTCGCGGGTCGCGGCAGAACTCCACCAGCGGCTCCAGCGCCCGCGGCCAGGCGAACCGCTGCGCCACCTCGGCGATGCGGTCCCGCGCCGCCGCGGCGAATTCCGTGTCGTACATGGCCTTTTCGAGCGCGTCCGCCAGCGCCTCGGAATCCTCCGCGGGCACCACCACGCCGAGCCCCTCCGCGCGCACCAGGTCGGCGAAGGCGTCGCCGTCGGTGGTCACGATCGGCAGGCCGGACCACAGGTAGTCCAGCACCCGCGTGCGGAAGGCGAAGGTGGTCTCCACGTGCTCGTAGTGCGTGGTCACCCCGCAGTCGGCGTCGAGCAGCCAGTTCTGCCGCTCGCCGTAGGGCACCCACTGCTCGTTGAAGAACACGTGCTTGCCGGTCAGCCCGAGCGAGTCGGCGAGCCGGATGGTCCGCGCGCCGATGTCCATCTCGGCGACCTCGGGGTTCGGGTGCTTCATGCCGAGGAACACCAGCCGCACGTCACCGCGCCGCTCACGCAGCCGGTCGATCGCGCGCACCAGCGTCAGCGGGTCGAACCAGCTGTAGACCCCGCCCGCCCACAGCACCACGTGATCGGTCTCGCCGATGCCCGGCAGTCCGGCGCGCAGCCCCGGCCCGGTCCGGCGGGGTGCCTCCGGTGACAGGCCGAACGGCACCACCGACAGCAGGGAATGCGTGGTCGGGTCAGCGTCGTAGAGGCGCGGCGTGAGCCGCCCCATCGCGGCCAGGTGACCCAGCCAGAACAACCGCTGCCGTTCGGAGGCGCACAGGAAGAAGTCGCCGCGCTCCAGTTGCGCTTCCAGCACCTTGGTCACGCCGATCAGGTCCGCGGCCCGCTTGTCGTCGGGCACGCCGCGGCCCTGCTCCAGCAGTTCCAGGTGCATCGGGTCGTAGAGGTCGCAGACGACGATCTTGCTGGAGTCCGGCTTCTTCAGCTGTGGCGCCATTTCCAGTACGTGACCCTGCAGGATCACGATGTCCGCCCACTCGACCGGCTCGGCCAGGTCGCGCCGCTTGGCCGCGCTGACCGCGAACGGCGCGGGCGGTGGATCGGCGAGCGGGTTCACCGTGACCAGTCGGACTTCGTGCTCCCCGGCCAGTGACGCGGCGATGTTCCAGGCACGGATCGCCGGGCCGGCCATGCGCTCGGTGATCGCGTCGCCGGTGATCACCAGGACCCGCCGCCGCTGCCCGAACACGCCCTCGATGCCGAACGCCTTGACCAGGATCTCGTGCGCGTCGAGGTAACGCGGCAGCGGGTACGCGGGCTCCAAAGCCTTGCGCAGCAACGGAATCAGGTCGGCGTCGGTGCGCACGCGCGCGGCCTGCTCGACCGCGCGGGACTCGGCCAGCGACGGCATCAGCTCGACGAACTGGTCGATCGCCAGCATCCCGGCGAGCGAGGTGCGGGGGATGGCCACCGGGTCGGTCTCCACCGGGCCGACGCCGCGCTGCAGGTCGAGCTGCGTCGCGTCGATCTCACCGCGGGCGGTCGCGCGGCGGACGGCCAGCGCCAGCGCCGCGGGCAGCACCTTCGCCAGCGTCTCGTCGGAAAGGTTCTTGTACAGCGCGGCGAGGGCGTTGCGCTCCAGCAGGAAGGTCTCGCGGCCGGTGTCCGGCGCGTCGACCGCGTCCATGGTGCCGTGGTGGCGGTGGTAGGCGATCGACTCCGGCACGTATCGGACCCGCCAGCCACGCAGGTTCATCCGCCAGCCGAGGTCGACGTCCTCGTAGAACATGAAGAAGCGCTCGTCGAAGCCGCCCAGTTCGGTGAACACCCCGCTGCGCACGAACATCGCCGAGCCGGTGCCGAACAGCACGTCCTTGGCGACCTCGTGCTCAGTGGCGGGCACGTCGGCCAGCGGCGAGCCGGCGTGGCGCTTGTAGCCCATGCCGAACCAGGTCAGGCCGCCGTCGACGAAGTCGGTGCCGGTGCCGTCCCAGTCGAGCACCTTGCTGGCCACCGCGCCCACCCGCGGATCGGCCGACAGTTCGGCGACAGCCGCACGCACCCAGTCGGGATCCGGCCGGGCGTCGTTGTTGAGGAAGGCGAGCACGGTGCCGGTGGCGTGCCGCGCGCCCAGGTTGCAGCCGCCCGCGAAGCCCAGGTTCTCCGGCGATTCGACCAGCTTCACCCCGGGGACGGCGGCCTTGATGCGCGCGGCGTCACCGGTGCCGGAGGCGTTGTCCACGCAGATGAGTTCCAGGCGCGGGTAGTCGAGCCCGGCGAGCGCACGCAGGCAGGTGACCGTGTCGTCCGCGCCCCGGAAGTTGACCACGATCACCGAGACCACGGGCAGCGCGCCTTGGGTCAAAGACCGACTCCTTCGCTGGGGGATTTCGTCAAGCCTAACCGCCCGACCACCTGCGCCAGACCGCGCCTCGGCCGATCGTGGCCAGTCCGCCGATCCGCCGGCGGGCCGCCATCGTGGCCGGCAACCGGCGCACCACCTCGCCGAGCACGCGCAGCCGGAGGCCGGGCCGGAAATTGGCCGCGTCCGGAACATCGCGCTTGACCGGGAGCAACACGGTGATGGCGGCGAACCGCGCCAGCTCGCGCAGCGCGACCGCGGCCGGGGCGCAGCGCAACAGCATGAGCAGGCGGTTGCGCTCGTTCCAGCGGTGGAAGGCCGGGGAACCTGGGCGGGTGCTGGCGCCGTGCAGGTGCCGCACCCGCGCGGTCGAGCCGAGCACGCGCCAGCCGGTCAGCCGCAGGCGCCACGCGGTGTCGGTGTCCTCGTAGTAGCAGAAGAAGCTCGCGGGCACACCGCCGCAGGCACGCAGGGCCGCGGTCCGCAGCAGCACGGCGCCGCCGCAGAAGCTGAACACCTCGGGTGCGGGGTCGGTGCGGTCGGCGCCGTGCCCGTCGGCGGTGAGCCGGACGCCGGTGGACTGCGTGGTGCCGTCGGGCCGCACCAGCGTCGAGGTCACGGCTGCCGCGTCGGGGGCGTGGTCGAGCGCGTCCTCCAGCGCGGCGAGCCAGCCGTCCTCGGGGGCGGCGTCGTCGTTCAGCCAGGCGATGAAAGGCGTGCTGACCTGCGGCAACGCTGCGGCGAGACCACCCGCGTAGCCGGTGTTGCGCGACAGCCGCAGCACCTCGGGTGCCGACGGGTGCCCGGCCAGCAGCTCGGCGGTCCGGTCGTCCGAGGCGTTGTCCACCACCAGCGTCCGATGTGGACGATCCTGGGCGGCGAGCGCGTCCAGGCAGGACTCGAGGTGCCCGGCACCGCGCCAGGTGATGACCACGACCGTGCTGCGCAGCGGGGATGACACGCTGAGCACAATAGGCGGGTGCCCGAGCTGGTCGTCATCGCGGAGCAGTTGCTCGCGCCCGTCCCCGGGGGGACCGGGCGCTACACGGCCGAGCTGCTGCGTGCGCTGGCCGCGACCGTCCCGTCCGGGTGGACCGTGTCGAGCGTGGTCGCCCGGCACGCCGACGTCGATGCCGCCGAGGTGCCCGGGGTCGACGGTCCGCGCAGGCTCGCGTTGCCGCCGAAGGCCTTGGTCGCGGCGTGGCAGCTGGGGCTGCCCTGGTGGCCGGGTGGCGACGTGGTGCACGCGACCACCCCGCTGGCACCGCCGCGGGCGCCGCGGGGGCGGCGGCTGAGCGTGACCGTGCATGACACCGTGCCCTGGACGCACCCCGACACCCTCACTCCGCGTGGAGTCTCGTGGCACCAGAAGGTGATCTCGCGGGCCGCGCGCACGGCGGACGCGCTGATCGTGCCGACCCAGGCGGTCGCCGACGACCTGGCCGCGCGGGTGGCGGGCAAGGCGCCGCTGCACGTCATCGGCCACGGGGTGACCGAGCTGCCGCGGGAGCCCGTCGACCTGGACCTGCCTGCCGAATACGTGCTCGCGATCGGCACGCTCGAACCGCGCAAGGGCATCGCGCTGCTGATCGAGGCGATGGCCCGGTTCGACGGCCCGCCGCTGCTGCTGGCCGGTCAGCCGGGCTGGGGCGAGCTCGACCCCGCCGACCTGGCGCGGCGCCACGGCCTGCCCGCCGACCGGCTGCGCGTGCTCGGCAGGCTGTCCGACGCCGAGCTGGCGACCGCGTTGCGCGGCGCGTCGGTGCTGGCCATGCCGAGCCTCGCCGAGGGGTTCGGGCTGCCGGTGCTGGAGGCGATGGCGGCGGGCGTGCCGGTGGTGCACTCCGACGTGCCGTCGCTGGTCGAGGTGTCCGGCGGCGCGGCCAGGGTGGTGCCGTGCGGGGAGGTCGGCGCGCTGGCCGACGCCCTGCAGGAGGTGCTCGGCTCCCCGTCGCTCTCCGCGACCATGCGGAAGCGTGGCTACACCCGTTCAGGTGAATTCAGCTGGCGTGCCGCGGCCGAGGCGCTCTGGTCAGTGCATTCGACGGGAACGACCGACCCCGGGCCCGAGTTTGGTGGTTCCTGACCCCGCGTCCGTTGAACGGCCGTACGCTGCACCTCGTGGTACCTGGTGAACCCCGTGTGCTGATCGATGCCACCGCCGTGCCCGCGGACCGCGGGGGCGTCGGCCGGTACGTCGACTCGCTGGTCGCCGCCCTCGACGACGACGGCGCTCCGATCACCGTGGTCTGCCAGCCCCGCGACTTCCGGCTGTACTCCCAGCTCGCCCCGGGCACCCGGGTGCTCCCGGCCACCGAGTCCACCTCGACCCGCACGGCCCGGCTGACCTGGGAACAGACCACGCTGCCGTCGCTGGCCCGGCGGCTGGGCGCGGACGTGGTGCACTCGCCGCACTACACGATGCCGCTGGCGCTGAACAAGGCCTCGGTGGTGACCCTGCACGACGCCACCTTCTTCACCGACGCGGTGCTTCACTCGTCCGTGAAGGCCCGGTTCTTCCGGGCGTGGACGGTGGCCGCGCTGCGGCGGGCGTCGCTGTGCGTGGTGCCGAGCGAGGCGACGGCGTCCGAACTGGCCAAGGTGACCCGCGTGCGGGCCTCGGAGCTGGAGGTCATCCAGCACGGGGTCGACGTCGAGCGGTTCCACCCGCCGTCACCCGCGGAGGTGCGGGCCGCGCGGGAGGCGATCGGGCTCGGCAGCACGCCGTACATCGCCTTCCTCGGTGCGCTGGAGCCGCGCAAGAACGTGCCCGCGCTGATCCGCGGGTACGCGAAGGCGATGGCCGGGCGCGCCGACCCGCCGGCGCTGGTGCTGGCCGGGCAGCCCGGCTGGGACACGCAGGTGGAGAAGGCGCTCGAAGGCGTCCCGCACCGGCTGCGGGTGATCCGGGCCGGCTACCTGCCCTTCGGCACGCTGGCCGGGTTCCTCGGCGGCGCGGAGATGGTCGCGTACCCGAGCCTCGGCGAAGGCTTCGGCCTGCCGGTGCTCGAGGCGATGGCCTGCGGCGCGTGTGTGCTGACCACCAGGCGCTTGTCGCTGCCCGAGGTCGGCGGGGACGCGGTGGCCTACTGCGGGGTCGGCGCCGGTGACGTGGCGGCGGCCATCGGAGAACTGCTCGACGACCCGGCCCGCCGGTCCACCCTCGCGTCCGCGGCGCAGCGCCGGGCGAAGGAGTTCTCGTGGGCGGCCACCGCCGAGCGGCACCGCGAGGCCTACGGGCGGGCGTGGCTGGCCTGGCGCTCACGTGGGGGGCGCTAGTAACGCTCCGTGCTCAGGGCACAATGTCCTGTCGTGCACCCCCAGTATGGCGATGAGGTCGCCGTCGTGGTCGTGACCTACTTCCCCGGCGAGACCCTGGAGCCCTTCCTCGAGACGCTCGAAAAGGCCACCACGCGCGAAGTCAAGGTGGTGCTGGCCGACAACGACACCGACGCTTCGGACGGGTCGCTGGACAAGGCCGCCGAGCGCGGGAACGTGCACCTGCTGCGCATCGGCGAGAACCTGGGCTACGGCCGCGCGGCCAACCGCGGGGTGGCCGAGCTGGACGAGCGGTACGGCTGGATCGTGATCGCCAACCCCGACCTGGAATGGCACCCCGGCTCGATCGACGAACTGCTCGACGTGGCCGCGCGCTGGCCACGCGGCGGGGCGTTCGGCCCGCTGATCCAGGAGCCGGACGGCACGGTCTACCCGTCGGCGCGGCTGCTGCCCTCGCTCGGCCGTGGCATCGGGCACGCCGCGCTCGGCAAGGTCTGGCGCGGCAACCCGTGGACCAAGCAGTACCGGCAGGAGACCGCGAAGCCCACCGAACGCACCTCGGGCTGGCTTTCCGGCTCGTGTCAGCTGATCCGGCGAGAGGCGTGGGACTCGGTCGAGGGCTTCGACCCGCGGTACTTCATGTACTTCGAGGACGTCGACCTCGGTGACCGGCTGGGCCGCGCCGGCTGGCTGAACGTGTACGCGCCCTCGGCCACCGTGATGCACATCGGCGGGCAGGCCACGAAACGCGCGTCGGCGAAGATGCTCGCGGCGCACCACGTCAGCGCCTACCGCTACCTGGCCGACCGGCACCGCGGTCCGCAGTGGAAGCCGGTATTGGCGGCGGTGAAGCTGGGGCTGGCGGCCCGGTTGAAGCTGGCTACGTGGCGGGATCGGTAGTGGTATGGGGCCCCGCCCCGGTTTTTGAGTGTGACTACGGCTGGGACCTCGATGTCAAGGCGGGAAAGATGCCTTGACATCGAGGTCCCAGCCGTGTTTTTGGCTGTGGACCGGGGTGGGGTGGGGAGTCTGGGCGGGTGCTCCCGGTGGGGTGCCCCGGCCGGCGGATGCTCTGGTGGGGTGCCCCGGCGGCGGTTGCTCTGGTGGCTGGGCCCTTGCCTGCGAATGCTATGAGTGGGGCATTACTTGCGTTGATTGCAAGTAATGCCCCACTCATAGCATTCAGCTGACGCTCAGATGCCGTCCAGGCGGCGGGAGAGGTTCGAGCGTTTTGTCTGGGTGGTGGTGGGGATCAGGCCGCCCACGTCCTTTTCCTCGATGACCGGGTCGACGGGGTGCTCCTCGAACAACGAGGGCAGCGGCATCGGCCGGGTCGGGCGGGGGCCGCGTGGGGGCTCCAGCCGTGAGGTGGGTTCGGGGCTGGCCAGGTGGTAGTCGTTGGCCTCGATCATCGCGGCGGAGACCTGGGTGGTGCTGTCCGGGTCCTGCGCGTCGATGTCGGCGACCACGGATCTCGGGATCTGCTGGGTGTTCGCCGCGTCCATCGGCGAAGTGGCGTCGTCCGGCGTGACCACGAAAGCCCCGCGGGCCCGTGCCCGAGAAAGCAAGGCGTCCGCGCGATCGCGGGGGTCCATCCCCTCGGCCTCCCGACTAACCCGAGGCCCTCTCCGACCGGGGCCGCCTGTGTGCTGTCTAGGGTAGGCCCTCCGGGCCGCCCGCGTCAGCGTTTCCGGCGGTTTGTCACCAGCTGTTCCGCGACAATGGGAGGAAGGGATGCGCGCATGAGCGCCGCACCGGGGGTCGATGCCGTCGTTCTCGTCGGTGGCAAGGGGACGCGGCTGCGGCCGTTGACCCTGTCCGCACCGAAGCCGATGCTGCCCACCGCGGGGGTGCCCTACCTTTCCCACCTGTTCTCCCGCATCCGCGCGGCCGGGATCACCCACGTCGTACTCGGTACCTCCTACCGGGCCGAAGTGTTCGAAGAGTACTTCGGCGACGGATCCGCGGTGGGGCTGGAACTCGAGTACGTGGTGGAGGAAACGCCGCTGGACACCGGTGGCGCCATCCGCAACGTCTTCGACCGCGTACGCGCGGAGAACGCGGTCATCTTCAACGGCGACATCCTTTCCGGCGCCGACCTCGGGGCGCTCGTAGGAACGCACCGGTCGACCGGGGCCGACGTCACCTTGCACCTGCAACGAGTCGACGACCCGAGCCGATTCGGTTCGGTGCCGACCGATTCGAGCGGGCGGGTCACCGCGTTCCTGGAGAAGACGCCCAATCCGCCGACGGATCAAATCAATGCCGGTTGTTATGTGTTCAAGCGCTCGGCCATCGAGTCCATTCCGGCCGGGCGCCGGGTCTCGGTGGAACGGGAGACCTTTCCCGGGCTGCTCGAAGCCGGTGCGCACGTGCACGGTTTCGTCGACGCGTCCTACTGGCTCGACGTCGGTACGCCGGAGGCGTTCGTGCGTGGCTCCGCCGACCTGGTGCGCGGCGTCGCGCCCACCTCGGCTCTGCCGGGGCCGGTCGGTGAGGCACTGCTGCTCGAGGGCGCGAAGGTCGCGGATGACGCGAGCGTGACCGACGGTTCGACGCTGGGTGCCGGTGCCGAAGTCGGGGCGGGTGCCCGGATCTCCGGTTCGGTCCTGTTCGACGGCGCGGTCGTCGGTGAAGGTGCGGTGGTCGAGCGCTCGGTGCTGGGCAAGGGCGCGCGGGTCGGCGCCGGAACCGTGCTGCGCGGGGTGGTGCTCGGTGACGGCGCGGTCGTCGGCTCCGGTTGTGAGCTGCTCGACGGTGCGCGGGTCTGGCCCGAGATGACCATCGCGGACGGGGCTGTGCGATTCTCGAGCGATGCCTGACACGCGCCGTTGGCGCCCGCCGTTCGCGCTGGATTTCCGGCGCGTGCTCGCGCCGCTCCGGCGCGGGCGCGGCGACCCGACGGTGCACTGGGACGCGCCGGGCCGGGTGTGGCTGACCGCGAACACCCCGGACGGCCCCGGCACGCTCGGCCTGCGACGGCTCGCCGACGGTGAGGTCGAAGCGGTGGCGTGGGGCGCGGGCTCGGCGATCCTGCTCGACGGGGTGCCCGCGCTGCTGGGCGCGAACGACGACGACACCGGATTCGTCGCGCACCACCCGCTGATCGCCGACGCCCGGCACCGGCGGCCCGGTCTGCGGTTGCCCTCGACCGGGCGGGTGTGGGACTCGCTGGTGCCCGCGGTCCTGGAGCAGAAGGTGACCGGGATCGAGGCGCACCGGTCGTGGCGCGAACTGTGCCGGTGGTTCGGCGAACCGGCACCCGGCCCTGGCCCGAAGTTGCTGCGGGTGCCCCCGACCCCGGCGGCGATCCGGTCCATTCCGGACTGGAAGTGGCACCAGGCGGGCGTGGACCTCAAGCGCCGCACGGCTTTGGTCGCCGCGGCCGGGGTGGCGCACCGCCTGGAGCGCGCGGCCTCGCTGCGGGGTGCCGAAGGCCGGGAACTGCTGCGGAAGGTGCACGGCATCGGCGTGTGGACCGCCGCCGAGATCGCCCAGCGCGCCTGGGGCGACCCGGACGCCGTCAGCTTCGGCGACTTCCACATCCCGGCGATCGTCGGCTACGCCCTGGTCGGGCGAGCCTTGGACGACCAGGGTATGGCCGAGGTGCTGGCGCCCTACGCACCACACCGGCAACGGGCCGTGCGCTACCTGGAAGCCGCCGGCGTCACACGACCGCGGTTCGGCCCGCGCATGCCCATCCGCGACTACCGAGCCCTCTAACCGATGTCACGAATGTGGCTTTCGGGCCGCAGAACGTCTCGAAAGCCACATTCGTGACATCGGCGGGGGTCGCCTAACGTGGTTCGAGCGCGGCGGTGACGATCGCGAGCGCCTCGTCTGGGTCGAGACCCAGCTTCCGCGTCATAGCGGCGTACTCCGCCGCGGCTTCCTGGGCTCGCCGCCGGTTCTGGTCACCCGATGCGCCGACGAAGCTCCCCGCGCGCCCGCGGGTCTCGATCAGGCCCGCTTCCTCCAGTTCGCGGTACGCCCGCGCGATGGTGTTCGGCGCGATGCCGAGGTCCGCCGCGAGCTGCCGGACGGTCGGCAACTTGGTGCCGACCGGCAGCGTGCGGTCGTTGATCTGCCGGGCGAGCGAGGAACGGACCTGCTCGTACGGCGGCACCGGCGACCCCGGGTCGAAGTCGAGGTTCATGCCTGTTCGACGGCCGCGGCGATCAGTTCGGTCAGGTCCTCCGAGCCGGCGGGCAGCGCGGCGATCGGCCACCAGCGCAGGTCGTCCGATTCGGCGCTGCGCACCGGTTCCGCGCCCGCGGGGGCGTGGGCCACGAACCGTACGTCGAAGTGCCGCGTGGGTACGCCGAGTGAGCAGGTGATCGGGTGCACGTCGAGGTGCACCGGCTCGGTGTCGATGGTCAGCCCGCTGATGCCCGACTCCTCGGCCGCCTCGCGCAGGGCGGCCTCGGCCAGTGCGGTGTCGCTGGGCTCACAGTGCCCGCCCAGTTGCAGCCACCGGCCGACGCGTGGGTGCAGGGTCAGCAGCACCCGCTCCCCGGCGTGGTCCAGCACCACGGCCGACGCGGTGATGTGCCCGGCTTCGCAGGACCGCTCGCAGGCGTCCTCCCTGGCCGCGACGAAACCGAGGAACGCCTGCCGCAGTGCCTCCTGCGTCGCGGTCGGGGCTTTCCATTCATCCAAAGTGGACAAAGTGTCGGCGTGCAGGGTCACAGTTCGACCAGCCCTTCGGCGAGTTCACGGGGTGGGCGCGGGCCGCCGGGGCCGTCGAGCGGGTGGCCGATGGCGACCGCGCCCAGCGGGTGCCAGTTCCCGTCGAGACCGAGGCGTTCGCGCACCACGTCGGCGGAGAAGATCGTCGAGCCGACCCACAGCGAGCCCAGCCCTTCGGCGGCCAGCGACACCAGCAGCCCCTGCACCGCCGCGCCACCGGCGACGGTGAACATGGTGCGCTCACAGGCGTTCCGGCGGTCGTCGGGATAGGTGTGCGCGCCTTCGGGCACCAGGAACGGCAGGACCAGTTCGGGTGCGGTGAACAGCAGGTTCCCGCGTGCCAGGCGTTTTTCCACCTGTTCCGGCGTGAACCCGTCGCGTTCGAGGTCGGCGCGCCAGTAGTCGCGCATGGCCTCCAGCAGCGCCTTCCGCCTGGCCTGGTCGCGCACCCAGATGAAGCGGACCGGTCGCGTGTGGTGCGGGGCGGGCGCGGTCAGCGCGGCGCCGACCGCGCGGCGGATCACCTCCGGCTCCACCGGTTCCCCGGTGAACGCGCGGACGGATCGCCGCACCAGCACGGCTTCCTTGCGACCCTGTTCGAGGGCTTCGTTGGTGCCCAGGCGGAAGAGGTCGTAGTCGACCGGGCGGACCAGGTCGTGCGCGCTGGACCCGTCGTCCTCGATGGACAGCCCGCGCACCACCGCCACCGGCGTGCCGCCCAGCTTGCCCTTGACCAGGTCCGCCGCGGCGGCCAGTTCGTCGGCCACGGCGACCTCGGTGACCGCCAGTTCGTTGCCGTGCTCGTCCACCGCACCGGCGTAGGAGTGCAGCACGCGCAACCCGGAGGAGCCGATCGCGGCGTCGGTCTGGCCGATCCGCCAGGCCCGGCCCATGGTGTCGGTGATGATCACCGCGACCTCGACACCGAGCCGTTCGCGCAGGCCCGCGCGCAGGGCGAAGGCCGAGGCGTCCGGGTCGGCTGGCAGCAGCGCCACCTCGCCGGAGTCCACATTGGACGCGTCCACCCCGGCGGCGGCCTGCACCAGCCCGTTGCGGTTCTCGGTGATCACCGTGCGGCCGATCCGGGCCACCACGCGCACCGACTCGTCCTCGATCAGCTTGCGGCGGGCGGCATCGCGGGCCTCGGGATCGCGGGGGACCGAGATCAGCCGCCCTTCGATCTTGGAGACCACCTTGCTGGTCACCACCACCACGTCGCCGGAGCGCAGCCAGCGGGCCGCGTCGGCGATGGCACCGGTCAGGTCGTCGCCGGGGCGGAACTCGGGCAGCCCGGTGACCGGCAGGACCTCCAGCTTCGGCGCGGCGTGGTCAGTCAACGTCCACCCCGGCCAGTTCCAGCGCCGCCCGCGCCATCTTCGCCGTCGCGTCCACATCGGACATCAGCAGCGGCACCGGCCGGACGGCCACCCCCGGCACGTCGGCGGTCTCGCCGCGCTGGATGAGCCAGCCGTCGAGCAGGCCCTCCGAGGTCTGGCGCGAGCCGTAGTGCCTGCCGACGGCCTGCGCGGAGGTCTCCACGCCGATCGCGGTCAGGCAGGCGTCAGCCATGCCGCGCAACGGTTTCCCGTCGATGATCGGGGAGATGCCGACCACGCCGGCGCTGGTCTTGCGCAGCCCGTCGCGGATACCGGGCACGGACAGCACGGTGCCGACCGAGACCACCGGGTTCGACGGCGCCAGCAGCACCGCGTCGGCCTCGGCGATCGCGTCCAGCACCCCGGCCGCCGGGGACGACTCCTCGGCACCGACTGCGACGATCGAATGCGCGGTCAGTTCGGCGTGGTAGCGCACCCACCACTCCTGGAAGTGCAGGGCCTTGCGCGCGCCCTCGTCCTCCGGGTCGTCGACCACCACGTGGGTCTCGACCCGGTCGTCGGTCATCGGCAGCAACCGCACGCCCGGCTTCCACCGGTCGCACAGCGCTTCGGCGATCGCCGAAAGCGGGTAGCCCGCCCGCAGCATCCGCGAGCGGATGAGGTGCGTGGCGATGTCCTTGTCACCGAGGCCGAACCAGCCGGGCTCGGCTCCGTAGGCGGCCAGTTCCTCCTTGACCGTCCAGGTCTCCCCGGCATGCCCCCAGCCGCGCGCGGTGTCGATGCCGCCGCCGAGGGTGTACATGCAGGTGTCCAGGTCCGGGCAGATGCGCAGGCCGTGCATCCACACGTCGTCGCCGGTGTTCACCAGCGCGGTGACCTCGTGCGGGGAGCCTTCGGGGGCGGGACCGATCGGGGGCAGGCCGAGCGCGGCCTTCACGCCGAGCAGGAACCGGGCGCCGCCCACCCCGCCGGCTACAACGACAACCTTCACGAGGAGCGATCCTCGCACGACCCGGTGGCGGGGACCCAGTAGCGGTACCGATGGTGCTCGGTGAATCCCAGCCGGTCGTACAGCGCGAGCGCCGGGGCGTTCGTCACCGACACCTGCAGTGCGCACCGCGTTGCTCCGAGTGCCGCGCCCCAGGCGCCCACGGCACCCATCAGGTCGACCGCGACGCCCTTGCGCCGGTACGCGGGCCGGACCGCCAGCCGCGAAACGTGCAGCACGTCGTCGACGACCGCGCCCCGCACCGCGCCGACGGTCTCGGTGCCGGTCTCCGCCACGCCGTAGCCGACCGCGGGCGCGGTGGTCAGGACGTGCCGCTGCGCTTCGCTCGGCTCGGCGGTGCCCGCGCACAGTTCCCACCACTCCGGTGTCGGCGCGTCGAGCATCCGGGCGGTGCCGTCCGGCGTGCCCAGTGGTCCGACCAGCACCGATACCTCGTGCCCGGCCGCGTGGGCGACGTTCGGCACCCAGCCGAGGTCGTCGAGCGCGCGTTCGAGGTGGCCGCCCTGGATCACCTGGACCGCCGGCTCGAGCCCGTGCGAGTGGGCGAAGTCACAGACGCGGTCCAGCGCGTCCGCGATGGGCAGTCCCGGATCCCCGATGGCGAGCGCGGTGTTCGCCCGCCCGGTGAACCCGGCCGCGGCCCGCAACCACCAGCACCCGAGCCGTTCCCCGGTCACCGGCGGCCAGGCGAGTGCACACTGGAGTTCGAGTGTTTCCGCAGGTTCCACGGGCTAGATTGTGCACGTGGGCGCCGACCGCCAGGAGGATCGATGAGCGTCTCCCGCAAGGACGACCGGCACAACGAGGACCTGGTCGATGAGATCGCGGACAGTTTCAGCAAGGCCGTGCGAGCCAAGCAGGAGGAATCGGGGGACGACACCCCGAAGCCCGCGTTCGTCATCACCGGCGACCGCCGTGACCAGGACCGGAAACGGCGTTCCCGCTAGTTCCCGTACTGCGGGTATGGTGACCCGCGAATCGGGGTGTTCAGGGGGCGGAATAAGGGTCGCCTCACCACCACGGACCCCCCGCGACCGCGTAATGTCGGCCGTGCGGCCAGACCGGACAAACACAAGCAGGAGAGCACTGTGACCTACGTGATCGCCGAGCCCTGCGTCGACGTGCTCGACAAGGCGTGCATCGACGAGTGCCCCGTCGATTGCATCTACGAGGGTGATCGGATGCTCTACATCCACCCCGACGAGTGCGTGGACTGCGGTGCGTGCGAACCGGTCTGCCCGGTCGAAGCCATCTACTACGAGGACGACGTGCCCGACGAGTGGGCCACCTACACCAAGGCGAACGTGGACTTCTTCGACGAGCTGGGCTCGCCGGGCGGGGCGTCAAAGGTCGGCAAGACCAGCCACGACCCCGAGTTCATCAAGAAACTCCCCCCGCAGGGCGAATGAGCCCCGTCGCCCTACCCGATTTCCCCTGGGACTCGCTCGCCGCGGCCAAGGCCAAGGCGCAGGCCCACCCGGACGGCGTCGTCGACCTGTCCGTCGGCACGCCGGTGGACCCGGTACCGGCGGGCATCCGCGACGCGCTGGCGTCGGTCTCGGACGTGCCCGGGTACCCGACCACGCACGGGACCCCGGCGCTGCGCTCGGCGGTCGTCGACGCGCTGCGCCGCCGTCACGGCATCCAGGGGCTCGACCCGGACGCGGTGCTGCCGACGATCGGGTCGAAGGAACTGGTCGCCTGGCTGCCGCGGCTGCTCGGCGTCGGTCACGGGGACCTGGTGGTCATCCCCGAGCTGGCGTACCCGACCTACGAGGTCGGCACGCTGCTCGCGGGCGCGACGCTGGTCCGCGCCGACGGCCTGACCCAGCTCGGCCCGCAGCGGCCGTCGTTGCTGTGGCTGAACTCGCCCGCCAACCCGACCGGCCGCGTGCTGGGCGTCGAACACCTGCGCAAGGTGGTCGAGTGGGCCCGCGAGCGCGGCACGATCGTCGTCTCCGACGAGTGCTACCTGGCGCTGGGCTGGGAGACCGAGCCGCTGTCGATCCTGCACCCGTCCGTCCACGGTGGACGGCTGGACGGGCTGCTCGCGGTGCACTCGCTGTCGAAGTCGGCGAACCTGGCCAGCTACCGCGCCGGGTTCGTCACCGGTGACCCGGAGCTGGTCGCCCAGCTGCTGGCCGTCCGCAAGCACGCGGGGATGATCGTGCCCCGGCCGGTGCAGGAGGCGATGGTCGCCGCGCTGACCGACGACGAGGCACTCGGCGCACAACGCGAGCGGTACGCCCGTCGACGCGAACCGCTGCGAAAGGCGTTGAAGGACAGCGGTTTCCGGATCGACCACTCCGAAGCCGGGCTGTACCTGTGGTCGAGCCGGGATGAGGACGCCTGGCAGACCATCGACTGGCTGGCCGAGCGCGGCATCCTGGCCGCCCCCGGCACCTTCTACGGTCCGGCGGGCAAAAACCACGTGCGGATCGCCCTGACGGCCACCGACGAACGCATCGAAGCCGCCGTAACCCGCCTCAGCTAGGACCCCCGAATGCTATGAGTGGGGCATTACTTGCAATGAACGCAAGTAATGCCCCACTCATAGCATTGGGCGGAGGGCTCGGCGGGCGTTAGGGGGCGCGGCCGGTGATGCCGTGGTGGATGAAGTCGGTGAGCAGGTCGATGGCTTCGTCGTCGGGCAGGTCGCGGCCGTCGCCCCCGGCCACCAGCCAGGTGTGCGCGAACTGGTCCAGCAGCGCGGAGATCGCCGAGGTGACCAGGTCCGGCGGGCCCGGCAGGTGTGCGAGGTGCGCCAGGTGGCCGACCCAGTGGGCCTGGTCCGCGCTCATCAGCTGCTGCAGCCGCCTGCCGAAGTCCTCGTTGACCATGGCCGCCTGGCGCAGCGCCACCATTTCCGGCAGGTGCGCCCGGTAGAAGCGCCAGAAGCTCGCCACGTGCCAGCGCAGCGCTGAGCGTTTCGAGAAGTCCGGGTCGTGCTCCGGCTCGGCCACGCCTTCGTCGACCGCGGCGAGCATGTCCACCAGCAGTGCTTCGAGCAGTTCCTCCTTGCCGGCGAAGTGGTTGTAGAACGACCCCGCGGCGCGCCCGGCCTCGGCCGTGATGTCGGTGATCTTGGTGTTCAGGTAGCCCTGCCTGGCGAACACGCGCCGCGCGGCCGCCTTGAGCGCGCCCTCGGTTTCCGCCGCCTTCTGCTTGCGGCTCGTCGCACTGGTCACCGCCACCTCCTTGACGCCAGACGCTAGCAGCGTCCATGATGAATCTAAATTCACTGAATGGAGATTCATCATGAAGGTGCTGATCGCGGGTGCTGGGCCGACCGGCCTGACCCTGGCCATCGACCTGGCCCGGCGCGGGATCGAGGTGCGGGTGGTGGACAAGGCCGCGGAGTTCTTCAACGGCTCCCGCGGCGACGGGCTGCAACCGCGCACGCTGGAGGTCTTCGACGACCTCGGGGTGGTGGAAGCCGTGCTCGACGCGGGGATCGCGCCGCCGGCGACCCGCGCCTACGTCGCCGGGGAGTTCATCGGCGTGCAGTGGATGGGCGAACTGCGGGAGCCGACGCCGGACGTGCCCTATCCGAACGGGTGCATGCTCGGGCAGTCGCGGACCGAAGGCATCCTGCGCGAGCGGCTGGCCGGGTTCGGGGTGCGCGTGGAACTCGGCACCGAGCTGACCGGGTTCACCCAGGACACCGCCGGGGTGGACGTGGTGCTGAACGGCACCGAGCGCACGCGCGTGGACTACCTGGTCGGCGCGGACGGCGGGCGCAGCTTCGTGCGGAAGTCACTTGGCATCCCGTTCGAGGGCAGCACGGACGAGTCGATCCGGATGCTGCTCGGCGACGTCGCGGCCGAGGGGCTGGACCACGACTTCAGCTACTGGTTCGGGCAGACCGCCAACCCGCGCGAGGGCATCGCGCTCACCCCGCTCTCGGGCGGCTCGCAGTTCCAGTTCGCCGCGCCACTGGACGGCGACACCTCGCTGGCGGGATTGCAGGCGCTGGTCGACCGGTTTTCGGGCGGCATGGACATCCGGCTGCACGACCTGACCTGGTCCACGGTGTGGCGGCCGAACAGCAGGCTCGCCGCGCGCTACCGGCAGGGCCGCGTCTTCCTCGCGGGCGACGCCGCGCACGTGCACCCGCCGACCGGTGGGCAGGGGCTCAACACCGGGGTCGGGGACGCGATGAACCTCGGCTGGAAGCTGGCCGCCGAACAGCACCTGGACACCTACGAAGCCGAACGCCGGCCGGTGGCGGCCTCGGTGCTGGGGCTGAGCGAGGCTTCGCTGAAGAAGTACACCGAGGGCGACGCCGACGCGCACCGGCGCGGGTCCGAGTACCACCAGCTCGGGATCAGCTACGCGGGCGGCCCGCTGGCGCGGGACGAGCGGGCGCGGCCGGGCCGGGTGGTCGCCGGTGACCGCGCCCCGGACGGGCCGGTCGACGAGAAGACGCGGCTGTTCGACCTGTTCCGGGGTCCACATTGGACAACCCTGGCCTTCGGCCGCCCGGCGCCGCAGGCGGAGCACACCCACTCGATCAGCGGGCCCGCGCTGGAGATCTACGACGTGGAGCCGGGCACGATCGTCCGGGTGCGCCCGGACGGTTACATCGGCTCGATCATCGGCTGAGCAGGACCTCGGCGGCCGCGTCGATTTCGGCGACCACCTCCGGCCACACCGCGCGGGCGACCGCGCAGCGCAGGTGTTCCCGTTCCACGATGCGGCCCGCGATGAAGGCGATCGCCGGGTCCGCGTCGGCGGCCAGTGCGCGGACGCGGTCGGCGGCGACCACGGCGTCCTGGTGGTCGCCGAGCACGGTCTGCAGCCGTTCGGCGGCCTTCACCAGCACCTTGATCGCCTTCTTCGCGGCCTTGTCCGGCGCGGCGGGTTTGGCCAGTTCACCGGCGTAGCGCAAGCGTTTGCCGTGGATGCGCAGGGCGTGCAGGTCGTCGTCCGGCGGGTTCTCCGGCAGGGCGGCGACCGCCTTGGCCAGCTTCCGGTACGGCTTGCGCAGCGCCCGGACCAGGTCCACCTCGGTGGTGGCGTCCACCTCGGACTCCACCACCGGCTCCACCTCGCCGGGCCGCGCGAGCTGGGCGGTCATCGTCAGGGTCGTGCGGTACCGGCCACCGTTGAGCACCTTGGTCAGCCGCCGCTTCGCCTTCCCGCGCTGGGCGACGAAGCGCGCCACCAGCTGCCGGGCGGCGAGCTGGTCGGTGGTCTCGAATTCGGCGACCACCTCACGCAGGTGCTCGATCAGCACGTCGTAATCCCGCACCTCGCCGAGGGCGTTGCCGAGCCAGCCCAGCTCGGCACGCACCTCGTCGGTGGTCGGCCCGAGCCCGCCGGAGACCTTCAGCACGCTGCGCATCCGCCGGATGGCCACGCGCATCTGGTGCAGGTGCTCGGGTTCGGCGCCCGCGCGGGTGCCCGGCTCGTGCTCGAGCACCGCGCGCAGCTGCCGGTCCAGCTTGACGCGGATGTGCGCCACCGGTGGATCGTCCGACCGCACCTTCGGCGGCTCCGGCGGCAGACCGAGGTCCGGCGGCGTGCTGACCGGCGAGCGCTGGGGTGTGGTCACGGTGGTCATCTGATCAATGGTAGGTGACCACCGCTGGTCCGAACGGGGTTCAGTTGGCGTGCAGGGCCGCGTTCAGCTCGATGCCGGAGCCGGTGCGCGCCACCACTTCGACCGCGCCGGTGCCCGAGTTCCGCCGGAACAACGCGCCCGAGATGCCGGACAGCTCCCGCGCCTTGACCGTCTTGCCGTCCACGACCACCTTGGTGCCCGCGGTGACGTACAGCCCGGCCTCGACCACCGAATCGTCGCCGAGCGAGATGCCGATGCCGCCGTTCGCGCCGATCAGGCAGCGCTCGCCGATCGAGATGATCTCCTTGCCACCGCCGGAGAGCGTGCCCATGATCGACGCGCCACCGCCGACGTCGCTGCCGTCGCCGACCACCACGCCGGCCGAGATGCGGCCTTCGACCATGGACGCGCCAAGCGTGCCGGCGTTGTAGTTCACGAAGCCCTCGTGCATGACCGTGGTGCCGGTGGCCAGGTGCGCGCCGAGCCGCGCGCGGTCGGCGTCGGCGATCCGGACGCCGGTCGGGGTGACGTAGTCGACCATCCGGGGGAACTTGTCCACACCGTAGACGGTCACCGCCCCCCGCGCGCGCAGGCGCAGACGGGTGGCCTCGAAACCCTCGACCGGGCAAGGCCCGTGATTGGTCCACACCACGTTGGCCAGCAGGCCGAAGATGCCGTCCAGGTTCTGCCCGTGCGGCCGGACCAGCCGGTGCGAGAGCAGGTGCAGGCGGAGGTACACGTCGTGCGCGTCGGCCGGGGCGTCGGCGAGGCTGCCGATCCGGGTGCGCACGGCGACCACCTCGACGCCGCGGTCGGTGTCCTCACCGAGCAGCGTGGCCACGGCCTCGCCGAGGGCCTCGACGGCTTCTTCCCGCGAAAGCCGCTCGGTGCCGCCGGTGCCCGCGTCCGCCAGCTTCGGCTGGGGGTACCAGGTGTCCAGCACCACACCGTCGGTGCTGATGGTGGCCAGCCCGACGCCGCTGGCCCCGGTGGTCTCGGGTGAAGGAATTTCGGTCACGACAATGACCGTAACCGAGCAAGAGTCACTCTGTCGCCGTGGGCGCGTCCCGCAGTCGTGTACGCACAGTGTCCAAACCGGTCTTCAACTGGTCCAGATGGCGCAAGCAGACAGCCGGTTCAGGTGCGGTTTCCGCCTCGCAACCTGCGCCTCGGTAAGCATCGATGCCGGTCCGGAGTTGCTGCCCGGGTTCACGCAGCGCGACGAAAGTCTCCGCCAGCTTGTTCACCGTTCCGGTGAAGCTGCCGAGTTGCGTGACGTATTTCTCGCACAGCCAGTACTTCTGCTGCTCCGGCGCGCGGAAACAGGGGTCCGCGGTGAGCGCGTTGGCCTTGGTGAGCAGGGCTTCGGGGCTGACCTCGCCGGGCTTCGGCTGGGCGGACCGGGGCTCTTCGCTCCCGCAGCCGGCGAGCGCCAGCAGTCCGGCCGCGAACAGTGCGAGGGTGGAACGGCGGATGCGCACCCCGCCACCGTACTTCGGTAGGTTGCCGGTCATGGCTCTGGACCTGCATGCCGACCCGATCGACCTGACCGCGGCACTGGTGGACGTGCCGAGCGAGTCCGGGCAGGAGGCGGAACTGGCCGACCTCGTCGAGTCGGCGCTGCGCCGGGACGCCCCGCACCTCGAGGTGGTCCGCAACGGCGACGCGGTGCTGGCGCGCACGAACCTGGGCAGGCCGAGCCGGGTGATCCTCGCCGGGCACCTGGACACCGTGCCCGCCAACGACAACCTGCCCGTCCGCCGCGAGGGTGAGCACCTGCACGGCCTGGGCACGGTGGACATGAAGTCGGGTGACGCGGTGTTCCTGCACCTCGCCGCCGCGGTCGCCGAGCCGAAGCACGACGTGACCTTCGTCTTCTACGACAACGAAGAGGTCGAAGCCACGCGCAACGGCCTCGGCCGCATCGAGCGCGAGCTGCCGGACTGGCTGCGCGCCGACCTGGCGATCGTCGGGGAGCCCTCGAACGCGGTGATCGAGGCCGGCTGCCAGGGCACCATGCGGGTCCAGCTGCGGATCAAGGGCCAGCGGGCGCACACCGCGCGCGCCTGGCGCGGGTCCAACGCGATCCACGGCCTGTACGAACCGCTGCGGCGCCTGGCCGAGTACCGCCCGCGCACGCCGGAGATCGACGGTCTGACCTACCACGAGGGCCTGCAGGCGGTGCGCGTGCACGGCGGTGTGGCCGGCAACGTGGTCCCGGACGACGCGGTGCTCGACATCAACCACCGGTACGCCCCGGACCGCTCGCCCGAGCAGGCCGAACAGCACCTGCGTGAGGTCTTCGACGGCTATGAACTGTCCGTTGTGGACGTTTCGCCGGGCGCGCTGCCGGGCCTGGACGCGCCCGCCGCGGCCGAGCTGGTCCGGGCCGCGGGCGGGCAGCCGGTGGCGAAGCTGGGCTGGACCGACGTGGCCCGGTTCTCCGCGCTGGGCATGGCGGCGGTCAACTTCGGGCCCGGTGACCCGGCGCTGGCGCACACCCGGCAGGAGAACGTCGCGATCTCCGACATCACGCAGGTCACCCAGGTGCTGCGGACCTTCCTGAGCTGATCTGACCCGTTGACGTCCGGCGCGGGCGGGCGCTATCTTCGCGGAACTGTCAAGAAAGTTTCCTATCTATTCCGCCGCCGGGAATGGGGAAACCGTGAGACGCCCCGCCGTGCTCGCGCTGCTCACCGTCCTCCTGCTGCCCGTCGCCCCGGCGACCGCCGAGCCCGTTACCGGCGAGCTGCGCGTCGACCAGGTCGGTTACGGCCCCGCCGAGACCAAGGTCGCCTACCTGCTGGGCCGGGCTCCGGCCGTAGGCGCCCGGTTCACCGTGGTCGACGCCCGCGGCCGGACCGTGCACACCGGCCGGGCACCCGCCCCGACCGGCTCGTGGAACGCCGCCCACCCGGCCGTGCACCCACTCGACCTCAGCGCGGTCCGGCAGCCGGGGACCTACCGGGTCAAGCTCGGCTCGGCGGTCTCACCGGAGTTCCGGATCGGCGGCGGCCTCTTCGCGCCGCTGGCCCGGGCGAACAACGAGTTCTTCCAGGCCCAGCGCGACGGCGAGCAGGTCATTACGGGCCGGTTGAGCCGGAAGCCCGCGCACCTGGCCGACCGGCAGGCGACCGTCTACGCCGAGCCCGAGTTCGGCGGTGACTTCGGCGACGAGATCCTGGCGCCGCTGAAGCCGATTGGCGGGCCGGTCGACGTCGAGGGCGGCTGGGCCGACGCGGGCGACTACGTCAAGTTCACCTCCAACTCCGCGTACTCGCTGGCGGAAATGGGCCTTTCCCTGCGGACGCGGTACGACCGCGCGCTCGCCGACGAGGTCCGCTTCGGGCTGCGGTGGCTGGACAAGATGTGGGACGCCTCCACCGGAGTGCTCTACGCGCAGGTCGGCATCGGTACCGGGAGCGAGGAGTTCGGCTTCCTCGGTGACCACGACGTCTGGCGGTTGCCGGAAGCCGACGACGCGCGGCAGGTCCAGCCGGGGCACCCGGAGTACTTCGTCAAGCACCGCCCGGTGTTCCCGGCGAACGCGCCGGGCGAGGCGATCAGCCCGAACCTGGCGGGCCGGGTGGCCGCGGCCTTCGCGCTGGGTGCCCAGGTCGAACGGGACAGGACGCTGGCGCGCCGGTACCTCGACGAGGCCGCGTCGGTGTTCGCCAAGGCCAAGACCACCGAGGTCGGCGAGCTGGTCACCGCCTTCCCGCACTCCTACTACCCCGAGTCGTCCTGGCGCGACGACCTCGAACTCGGTGCCACGCAGCTCGCGCTGGCCGGACAGCGGCTCGGTGATCGGCGGGCGAAGGAGTGGACCTCGCAGGCCGTCCACTGGGCTCGCGAGTACCTCGGCGGCGACGACCAGGGCACGCTGAACCTCTACGACACCAGCGCGCTCGCGCACGCCGACCTGGCCCGGCTCGCCCCGCACCTGCGCGGTGAACTGGTCGCGGACCTGCGGCGACAGCTCGACGAAGGGGTGGCCGGTGCGCAGGCCAGCCCGTTCCGCACGGCCGTGGACCTCACCCAGTTCGACGCCGCCACCAAGAGTTTCGGCTTCGCCGCGACCGCCCGGCTCTACCGCGGGCTCACCGGCGACCCGGCCTACGACGCCTTCGGCACGCAACAGCGCAACTTCGCCCTCGGCGCCAACGCCTGGGGCATCTCGCTCGTCGTCGGCGCGGGCAGCCGATATCCACACTGCCCCCATCATCAGGTGGCCAACCTCGCCGGAAGTACCGACGGAGGTGCGCGAATCCTCCACGGCGCGGTGGTCAACGGGCCGAACGGCACAGCGAACTTCGACGGCCTGACCCCGCCGGACGGAGCCACGCCGTGCAGCGAACCGCTGGCCGCCTACGACACCCCGGAATCGCGCTTTTTCGACGACGTGAGTTCATGGCCCAGTTCCGAACCGGCCATCGACTTCACTTCCACCGCGATGCTCGCCTTCACCCTGAGTCCGTAAGCTCGGGACGGTGACTGAGCGAACTGCAGAGGTGCCCGGCGAGGACTATCCGGAGCACCCGCCGGAGAAGCACCGTGGCCCCGTCGTCCTGCGACGCGAACGGCGTTCCGAGGCCACCACCACCGACGAGCGGCTGCTCGACACCCGCGGCCCGTCCGACTGGGTGCACACCGACCCGTGGCGGGTGCTGCGCATCCAGGCCGAGTTCGTCGAGGGTTTCGGCGCGCTGGCCGAGGTGCCGCGTGCGGTGACCGTGTTCGGTTCCGCCCGCACGCCGCGCGAGCACCCCGAGTACGAACTCGGCCGCAAGATCGGCGGCGCGCTGGCCAGCGCCGGGTTCGCCACCATCACCGGCGGTGGTCCCGGCTCGATGGAAGCGGTCAACCGCGGGGCTTCCGAGGCCGGCGGGTTCTCCATCGGTCTCGGCATCGAGCTGCCGTTCGAGCAGGGCCTGAACCCGTGGGTCGACCTCGGGGTGAACTTCCGGTACTTCTTCACCCGCAAGACCATGTTCATCAAGTACTCGCAGGCCTTCATCTGCCTGCCCGGCGGTTTCGGCACGCTCGACGAGCTGTTCGAGGCGCTGACGCTGGTGCAGACCAAGAAGGTGACCAAGTTCCCGGTGGTGCTCTTCGGCAGCGACTACTGGGGCGGGCTGTACGACTGGATCGCGAAAACCCTGTTGCGCGAGGGCAAGATCGGGCAGAAGGATCTGGACCTGCTGCACGTCACCGACGACGTCGACGACGCGGTGTCGGTGGTGCAGGAGGCGTACAAGGCATGGGAGGAAGCCCACTAGTGAAGCGGGTCTGCGTGTTCTGCGGGTCCTCGCCCGGCAACAGCCCGGTCTACGCCGAGCAGGCGGCCGCGCTCGGGAAGCTGCTGGCCGAGCGCGGTATCGGGCTGGTCTACGGCGGGGCGAGCGTGGGCACCATGGGCGTGGTGGCCGACGCCGCGCTGGCCGCGGGCGGTGAGGTGATCGGGGTGATCCCCGGGCACCTGATGACCGCCGAGGTGGGGCACCACGGGCTGACCGAGCTGCACGTGGTCGACACCATGCACGAGCGCAAGGCGATGATGGCCGAGCTGTCCGACGGCTTCCTCGCGCTGCCGGGCGGCGCGGGCACGCTGGAGGAGCTGTTCGAGGTGTGGACCTGGGCGCAGCTCGGCCTGCACGCGAAGCCGCTCGGGCTGGTGGACGTGGCGGGCTACTTCGAGCCGCTGCGGAAGTTCGTCGACCACATGGTGGACGAGGGTTTCCTGCGCCCGCAGCACCGCGAAATGGTGACCGTGGACGCGGACCCGCTGGTGCTGCTGGCCGCCTTCGACGCGCACAACGGCGTCACCGTGGACAAGTGGCAGCGCACGCCGGAAGCGTGAGCCGCCTCAGACGCCGAAGTGGTAGATGTTCGGCAGGCCCGCCACCGGTAGGCAGGCGGCGCCGCTGAAGCAGACCTCGGTCCGGCTGATGTCGATCTGCGCGGGGACGTCGGCGTAGGCGGAGACGTAGTACGCGACGCCCTCGCGCAGCCGGGTCTCGGCGGCCGTGGCGGTGCCTTCGCGCAGCACCTCGGAGTCCCCGCGCGCCTTGGTTTCCGGGGCGAAACTGCCGAACGCGAGGAACTGTGCGGCGCAGTCGCTCATCGAGATCGGAGCGCAGACGCCGGTGCTCGGGAAACGCACCGAAGCGGGTAGCACGGCGTCGCCGGTCACCGCGGCGGGCAGGTCGGAGATCCGCAGCACCACACCGAGCGTGGTCCGGCCGGTGACCTCGGGCCGGCCGCGGAACCGGGTGTTCGTGCCCTGGGCGACGCCCTGGGCCAGGAACGCCGGAGTGCGGTAGACGGGTCCGCTCGCCGCGGGCAGCGTGCGCACCGGCATCGGTTCGGGCGGCAGGGAAACCGGACTGGGCGAGCTCGGCGCAGCGGTTTCGGCCGGGCCGCCGCCGCAGCCGGCCAGCAGACCGGCGGTGCCCAGAGCGGCCAGTGTGCTTCGGAACGGTCTTCGTCTCGGGTCCATGCCGGTGCCGACGGTACCTGCGGATGGGGTGCCCCTGGGGTAACAGTTCGGGCGCTTAGGGTGGTACCCATGGGTAAGTTGCGGACCTGGCAGCAGCCGCGCTGGTCTGCGCGCGAACTCGCCGGGGCGAAGGGCGGGCGCACGGTTTCCGTGGTGCTGCCCGCGCTCGACGAGGCCGAGACGGTCGGCGGGGTGGTCGCCTCGGTGCTGCCGCACGTCGGCTCCCTGGTCGACGAACTCGTCGTGGTCGACTCGGGTTCCACCGACGACACGGCCGAGGTTGCCGCCCGTGCGGGCGCGCGGGTGGTGCGGCGCGAGGACGTGCTGCCGGACCTGCCGCCGTGGCCCGGCAAGGGCGAGGTGCTCTGGCGGGCGATCGCCGCGACCACCGGCGACCTGATCGTCTACCTCGACTCCGACCTGGTCGACCCCGACCCGGCCTTCGTGCCCGCGCTCCTCGGGCCGCTGCTCACCGCGCCGGGTGTGCACCTGGTCAAGGGCTTCTACCGCCGTCCGCTGCGCCTGGAGACCGCCGAGCTCGGCACCGGCGGCGGCCGGGTCACCGAACTGCTCGCGCGCCCGCTGCTGTCCGCGCTGCGCCCGCAGCTCTCCGGCCTGGTCCAGCCGCTCGGCGGGGAGTACGCGGCGACCCGCGAGTTCCTCGAGTCGGTGCCGTTCGCCGCCGGGTACGGCGTGGAGATCGGGCTGCTGCTCGATGCCGAGGCCCGGTACGGGATCGACGGGCTCGCGCAGGTCAACCTCGGCGTGCGCAAGCACCGCAACCGGTCACTGCTGCAGCTCGGCGTGATGGCCAGGCAGATCCTCGGCACCACGCTCGCGCGCTGCGGCATCGACCAGGCCGGGGGTGAGCTGACCCAGTTCGTGCAGGTCTCCGGGGAATGGCTGCCCGACGTGACCGACGTCCTCATCGCGGACCGGCCGCCGATGCTCGAAGCCGTCCGCCTCGGCGAGGTCGTGCGTGGCCAGGACCACGGTGGCCCCGGGACAGGCCCGTAGGACCCCGTCGAGCACACGCCGGGCGTGTGCCGGGTCTAAGCCCTCGGTCGGTTCGTCGAGGATGAGCACGCGCGGGCGGACCAGTACGGCACGGGCCAGCATGAGCCGCCGCCGTTGCCCGCCGGAGAGCGTGGTCGCGTCGATTTCCCAGGCGCAGTCGAGGTCCGCGGCCTCGCAGGCACGACGAAGTTCGGCGTCCGTTGCGTTCGGGGCCGCCAGCGACAAGTTTTCCTTGACGGACAAGCGGAAGATGTGCGCGTGCGCGGTGGCGCCGCAGATGATCCGGGGCACTTGCGTGGGGTCGAATTCGCCGAGCGGACGTCCGTTCACGGTCACCTGCCCGGCTTCCGGTTCGAGCAGGCCGAGCAGCACGTGCAACACCGTGGTCTTGCCGGAACCACTGGGCCCGACGAGCGCGATCCGCCTGCCTGGCGGCAGATCCAGGTCCACGAGGGGCAGACCCCGCGCGATGACCCCTTCGAGCCGCAGGTGTACCGGCCCGTCGGGGACATCCGCCGTGCCGGGTTCGGGTGCTGGTTCGGTGAACAGCGCCCGCAGGCGTCGCACGGACGCGCGGGTTTCCACCCAGCGCTGGGCAGCCGCGGGCAGCGGCAGCACGACCTCGAAGGCGGCGAGCGTGCCGAGGGCGAGCGCGGCGGTCATCGGGGTGGAGACCCCGGCGACCAGCGCAACCGCCAGCGTCGTCCCGAGTTGGAGCACCACCCCGGCCGCCGCGAGCGCGCTCACCCAGCGCGTGCGCTCGGTCGACGCCAGGTTGTCGACGGCCTTCGCGGCAGCGGTCAGCGCCCGTCGATCGGCACCGTAGGCGAGCAGTTCTTCCGCGCCACGAACCAGATCCACGGCGTGCTCGCCGACCGCGGCTCGTGCCGGTGCGCTGCGAGCCGCGGCTTTCGCGGTCAGCCGGGCGCAGCACCACGGCAGCGCGATGCCGCCGAGCGCGAGCCCGATCGTCAGCGTGACGGCGGCGGCCGGGGAGAAGAAGGCGCTGCCCAACACCGCGATCGCACCGGTCAGCGCGGCGACCCCGGCCGGGAGCAGGCACCGCAGCACGGCGTCCTGCGCGGCGTCCACATCGGACACCACGCGGGCGAGCAGATCGGCGTCGGACGAACGCGCGTCCCGATGGGGCAGCAACGCCCGGTACACCCGCGCCCGCACCTCGCCGATCTTCGACAGCACGACTTCGTGCCCCGCGAGGCGTTCGGCGTACCGCAGCGAACCACGCAGCAGCGCCAGCGTGCGCACGGCGACGATGGCCACGGTCAGCGCGGAGATCGGCGGGTGTTCGGCCGCCCGCAGGAGCAACCACGCCGCGATGCCCATCAGCGCCAGCCCGGCGAGTTCGGCGGCCGTCGCGAGCAGCGCGGCCCACAACAGCTTCATGCGTTCTCCTGTAGTTTTCCGTGCCGCAGTTCGACCACGCGCGTGGCCAGCGCGGTCATCGCGGGCCGGTGGGCGACCAGCACCGCGGTCCGCCCCTCGGCCAGTTTCGCCGCGGTGCGCAGGATCGCGGCTTCGGTCGTGGTGTCGAGGTGGGCGGTGGGTTCGTCGAGCAGGAGAAGCCCGGCTCGTGGTCGCAGGAACGCCCGCGCCAGGCCGACGCGCTGACGCTGCCCCGACGAGATCCCGGTCGCCCGCGAGAAGTCGATCCCGGCTGCCTCGGCCGCCGCTTCGACGTCCCCTTCCGCACCCAGGCTGATGTTGTCCGCCAGGCTGCCCGGGAACATCGTCGGCCGCTGCGGTACCCACGCCAGCTGCGCCCGCCAGGCGGTGAGGTCGAGTTCCCGCAGGTCCACGCCGTCGACCAGGACCCGGCCCGCGGTCGGGCGGACGAAACCGAGCAGTACGGCGAGCAGCGTGCTCTTGCCCGAGCCACTCGGGCCGACCAGCACCAGCCGCTCACCTGCGCGAATCGTTAAGTCGACATTGGACAGTGCATTGTGGTCCCTTTCGGGATATCGCACGGTCACGCCCTCGAACCGAATCTCGCCCAGCTTCGGCCTTGCGCTGCCTTCTGGCTGGGCCTGCGGCAGGGTCCGCACTTCCTCCAGCACGGCCAGGCCTTCCGCACTGGCGTGGAACTTCGCGCCTGCCGCACGCAGTGGCAGGTAGGCCTCGGGTGCCAGCAACAGGATCACCAGCGCGGTCTGCGCGTCGAGTCCGCCGTCGAGCAGGCGCAGGCCGACCGGCACGGCGACCAGTGCCACCGACAGCGTGGCGACCAGTTCCAGCACCAGCGCGGAAAGGAACGCGACGCGAAGGGTGCGCATGGTGGCGCTCGCGTGGGCGTCGGCCATCTTCCGCACGGTCTCCGCCTGCGCCTGGGCCCGGCCGAACACCTTGAGCGTCGGCAGGCCGGTCACCACGTCCAGGAAGTGGCCGCCCAAAGTGGACAGAAGCCGCCACTGCCGTTCCGTGCGGGCTCGCGTGTGCGCGCCGACCAGCGCGGCGAACACCGGGATCAACGGCAGCGTGACGGCCACCGTCAGGCCCGCCACCAGGTCCGCGGTGAGCAGACGCGCCAGCACGGCGAGCGGGATGACCACCGAGCCGACCAGCTTCGGCAGGTACTCGGCGAAGTAGCCGTGCACGCCGTCGATGCCGCGGGTGACCAGCGTGGCCGTGCTCCCCGCGTCGCGCGTCTGGAGCGATCTGGCCAGCACCCTCTTTCGCAGCGTGGCCTTGACCTTCGTGGTGTACCGGTCAGCGATCGCACTCGCCACCCAGGTCAACGCGGCACGCCCGAGGATCGCGCCTCCCAGCAGCGCCGCCGTACCCGTGGCCGGTTCGGTCAGCAGCCCGGCCAGCAACTCGGCCTGCACCAGAATGGCGACGGCCGTCAGCGCACCGAGCACCCCCAACGTGACCAGGTACTTCTGGAACCCGGGAAGCTCCTCGCGCAGGCGTGGATCGATCGGCCGCATCGTTCTCCCCCTCAGAAGTGCAGCAGCGAGCGGTCGCTGATCGGCCGCCGGTTCGCCCGCCAGGTCAGCCACTGCACCAGCACCACCACGGCGACAGTGGGCACCGCGACGAAGGTGAGCAGTCGCAGCGTCCCCGGCGACGCGGCCGCCTGCTCGAAGTCCAGCGACAGCAACAAGTATGGGAAGCGCAAGGTCCCCACCAGTACCACCGGCAACACGGCGAGCGTCATCGTCCCGCCCAGCGCGACCCTCGGCGACCCCCGCCACACCACCACCAACGCGACCGCCGCGGCCACCAGCACCAGCACCGCGGGCCACACCCTGTCCACAGTGGACATGATCTGGGACGACAGGCCCAGCCACCCGGCCACGACCACCACGAACCCCGCCACCACCGGCAGCAACCGTCGAACCAGCCGACCCGCTTTCGCCGCCAACTCGGCGTCACCGCGCACGGTCAGGAACACCGCCCCGTGCAACGCGAACAGCGCGAGGAACCCGAGGCCCCACAGCACCGAGAACGGATCGGCGACGGGCACCGGCCCGGTGGCGGGCAGCCCGCGCACCAGGTTCCCGAAGAACACGCCCCACGAGCCGGTCGTGACCACCGCACCGCCGACGATCAGCAGATCCCAGCCGCCACGACCGGCGCCGGGACGCCGGCTCCGCAGCTGCACGGCCGCGGTGAACGCGACCAGCCCCACCAGCATGGCCACCACGACCAGGTAGTTCTGCTTGAACACCTTGCCTTCGAGCAGCGGGAAGGCGCCGAACAGCAGGCCGACCGCGGCCACCAGCCACACCTCGTTGCCCAGGAAGAACGGGCCGAACGAGCCGAGCACGCGACGGCGTCCCGGTTCGTCCCGGCCGAAGACCCGCAGCAGCAGGCCCACGCCGTAGTCGTAGCCGGCGAGCGCGAAGTACCCGGCGAGCAGCAGCCCCAGCAGGCACCACAAGAACAGTTCCATGATCAGACTCCGATGAGCACGGGGGCGGACTGGACCACTGGCTCCGGCCCGCGCCGGGCCAGCCGGGACAGCAGCACCCAGTCCGCGACGGCTAGCGCGGCGAAGAGCGCGGTGAACGCGAGGAACGAGGCGAGCACCTGGCCCGCGCTGAGGTCGGACAGGGCGTCGGCGGTGGTCAGCTTGCCGAACACCAGCCACGGCTGCCTGCCGAGTTCGCGCACCAGCCAGCCGCAGATCGCCGCGATGAACGGCAGTGGAATACCCCAGACCATCAGGCGCAGCAACGGCCTCGCCCGGGCGATCCGGTTCTTCGCGAGGAACGGCAACGCGATCAGGCTCGCGAAGACGAAGAACTGCCCGATCATCACCATCAGCCCGAGCGGCAACCCGACCGCGCCGCCTTCGAGCTTGTCCGGCTGCAGGTCGGAGATCGCCGGGAACTGGGCCGTGCCGAAGCCGAACACCACCGGCGCGGCGACCAGCGTGGTGACCACGCCCAACCGCATCGAGCGGCTGAAGAACTCGACCTCCTCACTCCGCCGCAGGAAGTGGTAGGCGCTGATGCCGACCACGAACACACCGCCGGTGAGCAGGGCCGCGCTGAGCACGTGCGGTACCGCCGAGACGAAGGTCGGATTCGTCAGCAGCGCACCGAAGTCGGTCAGCCGGAGCACGCCGTGCTCCTCGACCGAGCCGACCGGGTTCTGCAGGAAGGAGTTGGCCGCCATGATCCAGAACGCCGAGGCGTAGGCGGTCAGCGCGACCAGCCAGATCAGCGCCAGGTGCAGCCACTTGCCCAGCCGGTCCCAGCCGAAGATCCACAGGCCGAGGAAGGTGGACTCGAGGAAGAACGCGACCAGCGTCTCGATGGCCAGCGGCGCGCCGAAGATGTCCCCGGCATAAGTGGACAAACCGCTCCAGTTCAGCCCGAACTGGAATTCCATGACGATTCCGGTGGCGATTCCCAGTGCGTAGTTGACCACGTAGAGCCTGCCCCAGAAGCGGGTCATGCGGGCGAACACGGCCCGGCCGGTGAGCGCGTGGCGCGTCTGCATGATCGCGACCAGGGTGACCAGACCCAGGGTGAGCAGCACGAACAGGAAGTGGAACGAGGTGGTGGTGGCGAACTGCAGTCGCGCTATCGGCAGGGCTTCCATGGCGCCGGAGCCTACATGTAGACACGCTACAGGTAGCGGTCAAATCTATGGATTCAGGGAGAAGTCAGGGTCGGCTCCGGTACCTCCCCGATGCCAGGATCAGTAGAGTGCCTATGCATGAAGGCGGACGCGTTGCGCGGACATCTGGACGCCCTGTTGCTGGCCGTGCTCGACGGCCGGAAGCTGCACGGCTACGCGATCATCGAGGCGCTGCAGGCCCGCAGCGGCGGCGCGCTCGACCTGCCGACCGGCACGGTCTACCCGGCGCTGCGGCGGCTGGAACGGGCGGGTTTCCTGGCCAGCGAGTGGGACGTGGTGTCCGGGCGCAAGCGGCGGACCTACCGGCTGACCAGGGCCGGGCAGAAGGCGCTCGCCGCCGAGCGCGTCGAGTGGCAGCAGTTCACCTCGGTGATCGGCGCGGTGCTGGGAGGGCAGGCATGGCCGGCGCAGGCGTGATCGACCGCTACCTGGCGGACCTGGCCGGTTCGCTCTACGGCTCGCCCGCGCGCAAGTCCGACCTGCTCGCCGAGGCCCGCGACAGCCTGGACGACGCCACCGAGAGCTACCTGTCGGCCGGGCTTCCCGAGGACGAGGCCCAGCGCCGCGCGGTCAGCGACTTCGGCACGGTCGCCGAGGTGCGGGTGGACTTCCAGGCCGAACTGGGGCTGGCGACCGGGGTCCAGGCGCTGCGGTCGCTCGCGCTGGCGTTGCCGGTGATGCACGTGCTGTGGGAACTGACCCGGCTGACCACGATCGGGCCGTGGAGCAACACCGGCGTGCGCATGCCCGAGTGGTACGGGCCGCTGGCGCTCACGGCCGACTACACCGGGTACGCGGTGGCCGGGCTCGGCCTGGTCGCGCTGCTGGTGGCGCGGGTGCTCTGCCGGTACGCGCGGTCGGCGCGGGCCGGGCGGTGGGTGTCGCTGGTGGCGGCCACCGCGGTCGGGGTGGACCTGCTGGTGCGGGTGGTCCTGGTCAGCGTGAGCGGGCTCATCGACACGAGCCTGCTGCTGTTGTCGTGGCCGTGCGCGGCGGTGGGTTTGCTGTCGATGGTGCTGAGCGCTCGACTGGTCGTGCTGGCGCGCCGATCGTGGCGGGCCTGTGTCACGATCGTCGGGTGACCACCGCGCTGATCTATCTAGTCATCATGCTGCTGGTCGCGGCCGTGGTGTTCCTGCTGGCCGCGGTCGTGTTCGGCCGGGGCGAGGAGCTGGCCCCGCTGGCGCCGGGGGCGTCACCGACCAGGCTGCCCGCCGAGGACGTGACCGGTGAGGACCTGCGGACCGTGCGGTTCCAGCTCGTGCTGCGGGGGTACAAGATGTCCGAAGTGGACTGGGTGCTGCGGCGGGCGGGCAACGAACTTGACGAACTGCGCACGCGCGTGGCGCGGCTGGAGGCGGAGCTGAACAGCAGGCGCGAGGACGCGGTCTGATGCCCGAACTGGTGCTTTCGGTGTCCGTGGCCGCGCCCGCCGGGACGACCTGGCTGGCGCTGACCGACTGGACGCGGCAGGGGGAGTGGATGCTCGGGACCCGGGTGGCGGTGACCGAGGGCAACGGCCGCAGCGTGGGTTCGCGGCTGGCGGCGTTCACCGGGATCGCGGGGATCGGGTTCACCGACACCATGGAGATCACCGGCTGGGAACCGCCGGTGCGGTGCACGGTCCGGCACCTGGGCCGCGTGGTGCGCGGGACCGGTGCGTTCCACGTGCACGCCCAAGGCGCGGACCGCTCCACGCTGGTCTGGTCGGAGCAGCTCAAATTGCCGTTCGGCCCGCTGGGTCACTTGGGCTGGCCGGTCGCCAAACCCGCCTTCGCGCTGGGCGTGCGGTATTCCCTGGACCGTTTCGCGCGCTTCGCGGAATCGTATTCGGTGGGTGGCCGATGACCCTGCTCGGCCCGGACGGGATCTCCCGTTGTGCCTGGGGAAATTCCTCCCCGGATTACGCCGAATACCACGACAAGGAATGGGGCGTGCCCCTGCGTGGAGAACAGGCCCTGTTCGAACGATTGTCGCTGGAAGCTTTTCAGTCGGGCCTTTCCTGGATCGTCATCCTGCGCAAACGAGACGCCTTCCGCCGCGCCTTCGCCGATTTCGACCCCGCCGTCGTCGCCGATTTCACCGACGCCGACGTCGCCCGCCTCCTCGCCGACGCAGGCATCGTCCGGAACCGGCTGAAGATCCAAGCCACCATCCGCAACGCCCGCGCCGTCGCCACCCTGACCCAACCCCTGGACGACCTACTCTGGTCCTTCGCCCCGGAGTCGTCCCCCCGCCCGCACACCATGGAAGACGTCCCCGCCATCACCCCGGAATCCCGCGCCATGGCGAAAACCCTGAAGAAACTGGGCTTCGCCTTCGTCGGCCCCACCACCTGCTACGCCCTCATGCAAGCCACCGGCATGGTCGACGACCACGTCTCCCCCTGCTTCCGCGCCGGAGGTTGACCCCGCCCGATGCCGTGAATGTGGCTTTCACGGCGAATTCCGCCGTGAAAGCCACATTCACGGCACTTGGCCCGAGATTGTCGGTGGGGCGGGGCAGCATCGGCGACCATGAAAACGAACCTGGACCTCGAACCGTGCCTGCGGCAGCACAGCAGCCACGGCGTCATCCGTGTCGTCAAGCTCGACGAGCTCGGCGTGCACTCCCGGACCACCTACCGGCGCTGTCAGCCGGGTGGACCTTGGACCTACCTGTTGCCGGGGATCGTGTTGCTGAGCAATTCCCGGCCGACCGCGCGGCAGCGAATCGAAGCCGCGCTGCTCCACGCGCGAGGCGCCGGCCTCCTGACCGGCTTCGAAGCGGCGCGTCGCTTCGGGTTGCGCAACGTACCCACGGGCAACGAGGTGCACCTGCTGGTGCCTGCCGACTGCCAGTTCCGCAGCCCCGGCTTCGTGCTCATCGAACGCACCACCCACGTACCGCAACGGAGGGACGTGGGCGGCGTACCGACAGCGCCACCGGCCCGGGCGATCCTCGACGGCGTGCGGCGACTTCGAGATCGGGACGCGGTCACGGCGTTGTTGATCGAAGCGCGGCAGTCCGGGCTTTGCTCGCTCGCTGAGCTTTCGGCCGAGCTCCAGACCGGTAGTCGCCGCGGTACGGCGTTACCCCGAGCGGTGCTGAAGTCGCTCGCCGACGACCTCCGCTCGGTAGCCGAAGCACATGCGGGCAAGCTGTGGCGAAGAGCGGGCTTGCCGCCACCGTCGCGCAATCCGGTGCTGCTCCACGCGGACGGGCGCTACATCGCCACGCCGGACCTGTGGTGGGACGAGGTGGCACTGGCCTGGGAGATCGACTCGTTCGAGCACCACTTCCGCCGACACGACTACGCCGCGACGCTGGAGCGGAACGCTCGTTATGCCGGGGCTGGGGTGATCCTGGTGCAGACCGTCCCCAGCCGCCTGAAAAGAGCCCCCGACGCCGTCATCAACGACCTGCGCGCCGCCTACGACATCGCCAGAACCCGCCCACGCCCACCCCTGCAAACCCGACGCCCGCCCCTCGTCTAACCCCCGGAGGTGCCGTGAATGTGGCTTTCACGGCGAAATTCGCCGTGAAAGCCACATTCACGGCACCAAGCGGGGAGTCGACCCACGTAGGGGGTTATTTTCCTTGGAAGGTGGGGCGGCGTTTGGTTACGAAGGCGTCGACGGCTTCGGCGTGGTCCGCGGTGGCGCCCAGCGCGCCTTGCGCGGCGTCTTCGGCGGCCAGTGCTTCGCCCAGGGTGCTTTCGGCGGCGACGGCGAGGACTTCCTTGATTTTCGCGTAGGCGACCGTGGGGCCGGCGGCGAGTTTCGCGGCGACGGCTTGGGCTCGTGCGGTGAGCTCCTCGTCCGGCACGACCTCGCTTACCAGACCGAGTGACAAGGCTTCGTCGGCTTCGACCTTGCGTGCCAGCAGCATCAGTTCCACGGCCCGCCCGTAGCCGATGAGCCGCTGCAGGGTCCACGACGCGCCCGAGTCCGGCCCCAGCCCGACGTTCGCGAAGGCCATCAGGAAATTGGCCGACGACGCCGCGATGCGGATGTCGCTGGCGTAGGCGAACGCGGCCCCGGCGCCCGCGGCCGCGCCGTTCACCGCGGCGATGACCGGCTTCGGCATGCCGGTGATCAGTCCCACGATCGGGTTGTAGTGCTCAGCCACCGTGTGCAGGGGCGCGGGGTCGTTCGCCTGCAGTAGTCCGACGTGCTCCTTCAGGTCCTGCCCCGCGCAGAACGCCTTCCCCGTCCCGGTCAGCACCACCGCGCGCACGCTGTCGTCGGCCGCCGCGTCGCGCAGGGCGGCGAGCAGCCGCTCCTTCAATTCGACGGTCAGCGAGTTGTACGCCTTCGGCCGGTTCAGCGTGAGCGTGCGGACACCCGGCGTGTCCGTGCTGTCACTGACCAGAAGAACGTCCTCTGTGGTCACTGGTACTCCTGTCGTCCCTCGGGGTTCCGACTGGCGAGTCTGACACCCCGGCGAGCCGCATACCAGCACCGATGATGTGTGAAAAGATCGGTCCGCGCGCGCGGCCGCTCGCTGATGAGGGAGAATGGTTACTACCCGGTTGGCTTTGGCGAGCGCGACCCGGGCGCGCCGGTTGATACGGAGGGAGCACGCTATGGCGGCCATGAAGCCCCGGACCGGAGATGGTCCCCTCGAAGTGACTAAGGAGGGGCGGGGCCTCGTGATGCGCGTACCGGTCGAGGGCGGTGGGCGTCTCGTCGTCGAGCTCTCGGCCGAGGAAGCGAAGGATCTCGGGGCGGCGCTCCAGGAAGCCACCGGCTGAACCGGCTTCACCTCGTGCACCCCGGTCCCCGTCCTGGTGACCGGGGTTAACTCTTGCCCGGATCCCGCTCGTTCTTGGAGGTTCGCTGATGGCGCGCGTTCCGTTACCGTCCGTACCCACTCGCCTGGCCGAGATCGAGGTGCTGGACGCGTCCCGCCGCGGCGCGCTGGAGGCCGTCCTCGTTCCCCAACCGGCCGAGGGCACCGAACTCGAACCGGTCGCCGGTGTGCGGCCTTCGGCCAAGGCCGGCGAGGTCAAGCTGGTGCCGGGCGACGCGCCGGTCCGCTGGCTGGTCGGTATCGGCGAGGGCAGGGCAGCGAACTACCGGGCCGCCGGTGCCGCGCTCGCCAGGGCCGTCGACTCCTATTTGGAGCATGATCCGGTCGGCGCGGTGCAGGTCGCGCTGTCCGAGGACGTGACCACCGAGTCCGCCGCCGAGCTGGCGATGGGCGTGCTGCTCGGCGGTTACCGCTACAAGGTGACCGGCGAGGAGCCGAAGCCCCGGCTCAAGACGCTGCGCCTCATCCCGCGGGCCGACGTGCCCGCGTTCGCCGAAGCCGTCGACCGCGCGAAGGAACTCGCCGCGGCCGCCGCGCTCGCCCGCGACCTGGCGAACACCCCCTCCAACGTGAAGGACCCGGCCTGGCTGGCGGGCACCGCCGAACGGCTCACCTCCGGGCTCTCCGGGCTGACCGCCACCATCCGGGACGAGCGCTGGCTCGCCGACCAGGGCTTCGGCGGCGTGCTCGCGGTCGGCGGCGGCTCGGCCAGCCCGCCGCGGCTGATCGAGCTGGACTACCGCCCGCGCGGCGCCACCCGGCACCTGCTCTACGTCGGCAAGGGCATCACCTTCGACACCGGCGGCCTGTCCATCAAGCCCGCCGAGGGCATGCACCTGATGCGGACCGACATGGCGGGCGGGGCCGCGGTGATCGCCGCGGTCCGCGCGATCGCCGCGCTCGGGCTGAAGGTGCGGGTGACCGCGCTGGTCCCGGCCGCGGAGAACCACGTGTCCGGCTCCGCCTACCGCCCCGGCGACATCGTGCGCCACTACGGCGGCAAGACCACCGAGGTCGGCAACACCGACGCCGAAGGCCGCATGGTGCTCGCCGACGCGCTCGTCTACGGCATCAAGCGGTTCAAGCCGGACGCGGTGGTCGACGTGGCCACGCTGACCGGCGCCATGAAGGTCGCGCTCGGCCTGCGGACCGGCGGCCTGTTCGCCAGCGACGACGACCTCGCCGCCCGGGTGGTCGCCGCCGGTGAAGCCGCGGGTGAGGCCTGGTGGCGGATGCCGTTGCTGGAGGCGCACGAGGAAGCGGTCAAAGGTGACCTTGGGGACGTCAAGCAGGCACCCGGCGGTCCCGGCGGCATCACCGCGGCGTTGTTCCTGCGCGAATTCACCGCGGGTATGCCGTGGGCCCACCTGGACATCGCCGGACCGGCTCGCGCTGACCGCACCTACGCCGACGTCGTGCCCGGTGGCACGGGGTTTGCGGCACGCACGCTGGTGGAACTGGCCGCGGCCTACGCGTGATCGAGGACGTGCGCGCGGAAGGCGCGCACGGCGGGCGTCAGCTCGCTCCCCGCTGACCAGACGAGCCCGATGGTGCGCGTGACCGGCGGTTCGAGCGGGACCTCGGCCACGCCCGCGGGTGGTCCCGGCTCGAACCGGGGCAGCAGCGCGACGCCCAGACCGGCCGCGACCAGGCCGCGCACGGTGTCCGACTCCTGCCCTTCGAAGGCGATCGACGGGCTGAACCCGGCGGCCGCGCACAGTTCGTCGGTGATCTGACGCAGGCCGTAGCCCGGTTCGAGGGTGACGAACGGTTCGTCGACGAGTTCGCCCGCGTGCACCTGCGACCGGCCGGCCAGCGGGTGCGCGGTGGGCACGCTCAGCCGCAGCTCCTCGTGGGTGAGGGTGGCCGAGGCGAACACCGGATCGGCGGGCAGCGGCGCGACCAGCGCCAGGTCGATCTCGCCGGTGCCGAGCCGGTCGAGCACGTCCTGCCGGGAGCCCTGCACCAGGCTGAACCGGACCTGCGGGTTCGCCCGGCGGAACCCGGCGAGCAGCGAAGGCACCAGCGAGCGTCCCAGCAGGTGGAGGAAGCCGAGCACCACGTGCCCGCGGTCCGGGTGGATCTCCTCGCGGGCTTGGCGAGCCCCGACCTCCAGCGACAGCAGTGCCCGCTCGGCGGCGTCGGCCAGCAGTTCCCCGGCTCGGGTGAGCCGGATGCCGCGCCCGTCCGGTGCGGTCAAGGACGCCCCGAGGTGACGGCCGAGCGCGGCCAGGCGACGGCTGGCGGTCGGCTGCGGGAGGCCGACGAGTTCCGCCGCACGGGTGATGTTTTTGGTCACCCCGACCGCCGCGAGCAGCGCTAGATCCGGCGCCAGTTCCTGGACGAAGCGCTGATCCGTCGACTCATCCACCACGGTATGAATGGTCGCATGATCGCGCATTAGACGTATTGGTTAGCGCGGCTTAGCTTCGAGGGCGTGACCACCACCGCCGCACCACCCCAGGCCGAAGCACCCGCCCGGCGATCGGTGACGGTGGCCGTCGCGGCGGCGGGCATCTCTTCGTTCGCCCTGCTCTACGCCCCTCAGCCGGTGCTGCCCCAGCTCGCCGAGCGCTTCCACCTCGACCCCGGCGGTGCCTCGCTCGCGGTCAGCGTGGCGACCGGCGCGCTGGCCGTCTCCGTGCTCCCCATCGCGACGTTGTCCGAGGTCATCGGCCGTCGACGGGTGATACTGGCGTCGGTCATCTCGTCCGTGCTGCTCGGCCTGGCACTGCCGTTCGCCCCGAACTTCCCGGTGCTACTGGGGCTGCGCGCGCTGCAGGGCATCGCGATCGCGGGCTTCGCCGGGGTCGCCGCCGCGTACCTCGCCGAGCGGCTCGGCAAGGCCGGGGTCGCCGCCGCGGTCGGCGCGATGATCGCCGGCAACACCGTCGGCGGCATGCTCGGCAGGCTGTCGAGCGGGTTCACCGCGGACTGGCTCGGCTGGCCGGGCTCGCTGGGCGTCACCGCGGGATTGGCGCTGGTCTGCGCCCTGCTGACGGTCCTGACCCTGCCGAAATCCGACGCGTCACCCGGCAAGGCGCCGCTCAGCGGCCTGCGGGCCGCCCTGTCGAGCCGCGTGCTGCTGGCGCAGTACTCGGTGGCGTTGCTCGCGATGGGCTCCTTCGTCGCGCTGTACAACGCGGCCGGGTTCCGCCTGACCGGCGAGCCGCTCGACCTGCCGCCCGCGATCGCGTCACTGGTCTTCCTCGCCTACGCGATGGGCACCTTCACCTCGGGCTACGCGGGCCGGCTGGTCGCCAGGTTCGGGCGGATCCGCTCGGTGTCCGCGGCGCTGGTGATCACCGTGCTCGGGGCGACGCTGACCATCGTCGACTCGCTGATCTGCGTCGCCGTCGGCTTCGTGGTGCTGACCGGCGGGTTCTTCGCCGCGCACGCGGTGGCCAACGGCTGGGCCGCGGCCGAGGCGCCACCGGGTGCCCGCGGCCAGGTCGGCGGGCTCTACACCCTCGCCTACTACCTGGGCAGCAGCATCGGCGGCACGGTCGGCGCGACCGTCTACGGGCACGCCGGCTGGGCCTGGCTCATCGCGCTGGTGGCCGCCTGGCTGCTGCTCGCGCTACTGATCTCGGTGCTGGCCGCCTGGTCACGGCGCTGAGAGCACCGACGCGACCAGCAGTCCACCGCCGACGGGCAGCACCGCGGGCACCAGCCGATCGCTCTCCCGCACCGCCCGCGCCACGTCACGCATGGCCAGCGTCTCCGGATCGCGGCCGTTGCGGACCCCGGACAGCAGGTTGTGGAAGGCGATCACGCCACCCGGTCGCAGCAGCTGCACGCCCTGTTCGAAGTAGTGCGGGTATTCGGCCCTCGCGGCGTCCACGAAGACCAGGTCGTAGCCGCCCGCGGTGAGCCGCGGCAGCACGTCGAGCGCGCGGCCCATGATCAGCCGGGTGCGCCCCGGCGGCAGTCCGGCCTCGAGGAAGGTCTTGCGGGCGGCCCGGTGGAACTCGGGCTCGATGTCGATGGAGGTGAGCACGCCGTCCTCGGCCATGCCCCGGTGCAGGTAGAGCCCGCTGACCCCGACGCCGGTCCCGATCTCCACCACCGCCCTGGCCTGCAGCGTCGCGGCGAGAAAGCTCAACGTGGCCCCGCAGGCCGCACCGACCGGGGCGCAGCCCAGCTCGGCCGACCTGGCGCGCGACGCGACCAGCACGTCGTCGTCGGGCAGGTAGCCCTCGACGAAGACGCCCAGGTCGTCCAGGTGTGTGTCGGAGTGCACGCAGTGAGGTTAGCGGTGCCTGTCGACAAATCAGCGCAGGCCGCCGGGCAGGTCCGCCAGTTCCCACCCCAGTACTTCTCAGGCTCCTCTCAGCGCTGTCTCACTACAACCATAAGGAAGCCGGACAGACTGCAGTCAACGAACCGGGAACACCCTGCGCGGGGACAGCGTTAGGGGGAGTAGTTGGGAGATCAGCCTGATGGAGGTGCCTTCCCCCACGATGCAGAAGAGCACGCAGGTCGAGCCGGTGGCCGTGGACGAGGCCGCCTGGACACCGCCGTCCTGGGACGAGGTCGTGCGCGAGCACGCCGACCGCGTCTACCGGCTGGCGTACCGCCTCACCGGTAACACCCACGACGCCGAGGACCTCACCCAGGAGACGTTCATCCGGGTGTTCCGCTCGCTGGCCAACTACAAGCCCGGCACCTTCGAGGGCTGGCTGCACCGCATCACCACCAACCTCTTCCTCGACATGGCCCGCCGCCGCTCCAGGGTGCGCATGGAGGGCCTCCCCGAGGACACCGACCGCATCGTGGGCGACGACCCGAGCCCCGAGCAGGTCTACTCGGACACCCACCTCGACCCCGACCTGCAGGCCGCGCTGGACGAGCTCCCGCCGGAGTTCCGCGCCGCGGTCGTGCTGTGCGACGTCGAGGGCCTGTCGTACGAGGAGATCGGCGCCACGCTCGGGGTCAAGCTCGGCACCGTGCGCAGCCGCATCCACCGCGGCAGGCAGGCCCTCCGTGCCTCGCTGGAGCGCGCGCGGGCGATGAAGCGTGAAGCGATCCCCGTGGGGGCGCCGGCATGACCGAAGCGCGCGGTTGGGGACTGCCCGAGTCGCATCTGCTGCCCGACGCGGTGGTCGCGTTCGTCGACGGTGAGCTCTCCCTCGGCGCGCGGGACCGCGCGTCGAGCCACATCGCCCGCTGCCCTTCGTGCGCGGGTGACGTGGCCGCGCAGCGCCAGGCCCGCGCGGAGGTCAAGCGCGCGGACGCCCCCGCCATGTCGGCGGGGTTCCTGGCGAGCCTTCGTGACATCCCCCAGCACACCGAGCTGCGTACCACCCCGGACAACCTGGCGATCACCGAGGACGGTCAGCTGGTCGCCATCCAGCGGCCGGACCGGGTGGCCGGGCTCCGGGACGGCTCCGCGCCGCTCGGTTCCACGGCACCGCTGGGCAATTCGCGCAACGTCCTCGGCGGCGGCCGCTTCGGCGTCTCCGGGCGCCGGGCCGCGCAGGGCGCCGGTGTGGTCGTCTCCGGGCTGGTGCTCAGCGCGCTGGCACTGGTGGCCACCTCCGGCACCGACGGCGGTGACGTCGCCACCGATCCCAAGCAGGACCCGCTCTCCGGCGTGCTGCCCGCCCAGTTCGGCGCGTACCCCGTGCCCTCGAGCCTGGCGCCGCCGTCCTCCTCGGCCTCGGCCAGCACCAAGGCCGGCGTGCCGACCGGCCGCTGAGCAGGGGCGAAACGCCTACTTCACCGGCCAGACGGCAGAATTCGCGGCAAACGTCCGGCGTATTCGTCACGCCGACGGCCGGTCACGCGTCGAGGAATGAATGAGCCAGCAGCCCAACCCGCAGCAGGACCCGTCCGGCGCGCCGCGGCGCGAGGACAGGCTCGTCCCCAGGCCACTGGAGCGCCCGCCGGTGGATCCGGCGCAGGCGTCGGTCTTCGGCAGGCCGCGTGGCGTCGACGGCGCCTTCGACCGGCTCTACACGCCGGACGCGCGCAACGGCAAGGCGAAGCAGGTCACGCTCGCGCCGCCGCCCCCCGAATCGCTGGCCGAGGCCTTCCGCCGGCCGCCGGACGCCCCCGGGGTGGTGCTGCAGCGCCCGGTCGGTGACCAGGGCGGCGCGGGAGCCACCGAGGCCGAGGCGCCCCTGTGGTCGAAGCCCGCGGACCCGTGGCGCGACCCGAACGCGGGCGCGCTGCTCGGCGGCCCGGCGGTCGCGACCGAGGAACCGGCCAAGGAAGACCCCGAGGAGCGCCCGCGTGGCGCGATGCTCAGCCTGCCCGAGGTGCTGTTCGGCAGGCAGGTCAAACCCACCGCGCTGGCGCTGCTCGGCGTGATCGCGCTGCTGATCGGCGCGGTCGGCGGGCTGACCGGCTGGTGGCTGTCCGATCGCGGGGACGCGCTGACCGGTGAGCTGAACATCGCCGAGGCCGAGGCGGGCAAGGAGCGTCCGCCGGGCTCGGTGGCCGAGGTCGCGCAGCGGGTGGCGCCCGCGGTGGTGTCGCTCGAGATCCGGATCGGCGAGGGTGGTGGCAGCGGTTCTGGCGTGGTCATCGACCCGCAGGGCTACATCCTCACCAACGACCACGTGGTCTCGATGGCGGTCAAGGACCAGTCCGCGAAGATCACCGCGGTGTTCATCAACGGCGCGCGGAGCGAGGCGAGGGTGGTCGGCACCGACCCGAAGACCGACCTCGCGGTGGTCAAGGTGAACGTGCCGGACCCGGTGGTGGTGCAGGTGGGCAAGTCCGCCGACCTCGCCGTCGGTGACTCGGTGCTGGCCGTGGGCTCGCCGCTGGGCCTGGAGAACACGGTGACCAGCGGCATCGTCAGCGCGCTGAACCGGCCGATCGGCATGCCGGGCGAGAACGGCGGGCCGCCGTCGAACTACGGCGCCATCCAGACCGACGCGCCGATCAACCCGGGCAACTCCGGTGGCGCGCTGGTCGATTCGACCGGGGCGCTGGTCGGCATCAACACCTCGATCCTCGGTGGCGGCGAGGGCCAGGGCGGCAACATCGGCATCGGCTTCGCCATCCCGATCGACCAGGCCATCCGGATTAGCCGGTCGCTGATCGAGCAGGGCTCGGTCAAGCACGCCGACCTGGGCCTGAACGCGGCTTCGGTGGCGGCGAACACCTCGGAGGGCGCGCAGGTGCAGAACGTCGCGCCGGGCGGTCCCGCCGCGGGGGCGGGCATCGCCGAAGGTGACGTGATCACCAAGGTCGGGGACCGGATCGTGCGGACGGCGACCGAGTTGACCGTGGTGGTGCGGGAGCACAACATCGGGGATGTGGTGCCGGTCCAGTTGTCGCGGCAGGGCAGGCAGTTGGTGGTCGACGTCACGCTGGGCTCGGACTGACCCTGGGATGGTCACCGGATCGGGCGGTACGCTGAGCTTGGCGCAGTGCACGAGTCGGAGGTCACAGGGTGTTCGAGAGCGTTGGCTGGGGCGAGATCCTGGTCCTCATCGTGGCCGGGCTGTTCATTCTGGGCCCGGAACGGCTGCCCGAAGCGGCGGCGTGGCTCGGGAAGAGCATGCGCAAGGTGCGTGACTTCGCCAGTGGCGCGCGGCAGCAGCTCAAGGACGAGATGGGGCCCGAGTTCGAGGAGTACCGGAAGCCGCTGGAAGACCTGCGGCAACTCCGCAACTTCGACCCGAAGCGGGCCGTCACCCAGCACCTGTTCGACGGTGACCCGGACCCGCTGGGCCTGAACACCACCAACGGCAACGGCGGCCCGGACCCGGTGAAGCCGAACGGCCACCCAGCCGCCGCCTCCACCACCCCAGAACCCCTGAAACCCGGCGAAAAACCCCCCGTCGACCCAGACGCCACCTAACCCCCCTGCTACACCCGACCCCCACACCCACACCCCCGAACCCCACATTCAGGCCCGAACCCCACACTCGTGCAGCCGAACTCCACGTTCAGGCGCCCGAGTCCCACATTCGCGCAGCCGAACCTCACGTTCGGGAAGCCGAGTCCCGCGCTCGTGCAGCCGAACTCCACGTTCAGGCACCCGAGTCCCACATTCGCGCAGCCGAACTCCACGTTCAGGCACCCGAACCCCGCACTCAGGCACGCGAACCTCACGCTCGTGCAGCCGAACCCCGCGTTCAGGAAGCCGAGGCATGCACTCGGGCAGCCGAATCCCACGTTCAGGCGCCCGAACCCCCGCACTCGTGCAGCCGAATCCCACGTTCAGGCACCCGAGTTCCGCACTCGGGGCAATGAGGCCCACATTCGGGCAGTCGAGTTCTACGTTCGGGCAGGCGAGGGGCTTGCTCGCGTAGGCCAACTATTTCGCTCGGGACAGGTGGGCCCGCTCCAGTCCCGAGCCTCGCCGACCCGAGTGTGGAACTCGGCTGTTTGAGTGCGGGACTCAGCGTTCCAAGCGTGGAACTCGGGTTGTCCGAAGGCGGGGTCGCCCGCCCGAGGCCAGGCTTCGGCTGCCCGAATGTAGAACTCGCCTGCCCGAACGTGGGGTTCGCCTGCCTGAGTGTGGGATTCAGGCACCTGAACGTGGCACTCAGCTGCCCGAGTGCGTGCCTCGGCTTCTGAACGCGGGGTTCGCCTTCTCGAGTGTGGAACTCGCGTGCCCGAACGTGGGGTTCGGCTGCGCGAGTGTGGAGTTCGCGTGCCTGAGTGTGGGGTTCGCGTGCCTGAGTGTGGGGTTCGCGTGCCTGAGTGTGGGGTTCGGGGGGGTGGGTTAGCGGGGGGTGGGGGTTACGTTGAGCATCATGCCGGCCAGGCCTCGGGCTCGGACGGACAGTTTGGTGGCGGCTTCCCGCAGGACCTGCGAGGCGGGTGCGTCCGGGGCGGCCAGGACGATGGGGGTGCCGGCGTCGCCCTGTTCGCGCAGGCGTGGGTCCAGGGGGACCTGGCCCAGCAGCGGTACGGGCGAGCCGACCACCTTCGAGAGCGAGTCGGCCACGGACTGGCCTCCGCCCGAGCCGAAGATCTCCATGCGCGAGCCGTCCGGGGCGTCCAGCCAGGACATGTTCTCGATCACCCCGGCCACCCGCTGCCGCGTCTGCAGCGCGATCGCGCCCGCCCGCTCGGCCACCTCGGCGGCGGCCTGCTGCGGCGTGGTCACCACCAGGATCTCCGCGTTCGGGATGAGCTGCGCCACCGAGATCGCGATGTCCCCGGTGCCCGGCGGCAGGTCCAGCAGCAGGATGTCCAGGTCACCCCAGAACACGTCGGCGAGGAACTGCTGCAGCGCGCGGTGCAGCATCGGCCCCCGCCACACCACCGGCGTGTTGCCCGGGGTGAACATGCCGATCGAGATGACCTTCACCCCGTGCGCCTGCGGCGGCATGATCATCGTGTCGACCTTGGTCGGCTTCTCGCCGGCGCCCAGCATCCGCGGCACCGAGTGGCCGTAGATGTCGGCGTCCACCACGCCGACGGACAGCCCGCGCTGGGCCATGGCCACCGCGAGGTTCACCGTCACGCTCGACTTGCCGACCCCGCCCTTGCCGGACGCCACGCAGTACACCCTGGTCATCGACCCGGGCTGGGCGAACGGGATCACCGGTTCCTTGGCGTCCCCGCGCAGCGATTTGCGCAGTTCGGTGCGCTGCTCGTCGCTCATCACGTCCAGCTCGACGCGCACCCCCCGCACGCCGTCCAGCTTTTCGACCGCGGCGGTGGTCTCCTTGGTGATGGTGTCCTTCAGCGGACAACCGGCCACGGTCAGGTAGATGGCGACCGTCACCACGCCGTCTTCGCCGATCGTGACGTCCTTGACCATGCCGAGCTCGGTGATCGGTTTCTTGATCTCCGGGTCGTAGACGGTCTTCAGCGCTTCGCGGACGTCGTCGGTGGTCGGGAGCTGTCCAATGCTGGTCACGCTTCCATGTTACGTATCGGTAGTACTGCTCCGAGCCCGGCTCTTGCGCGGCTTGGTGTCGAGGTCCTCACGCAGCTTGTCGAGCTCGCCGCGCAGGTAGTCGCGGGTGGCCACCTCACCGATCGCCAGCCGCAGCGCGGCCAGCTCCCGCGCCAGGAACTCGGTGTCCGCCTTGGTCTGCGCGGACCGCGTCCGGTCCTCCTCCAGCGACACCCGGTCGCGGTCGTCCTGCCGGTTCTGCGCCAGCAGGATCAGCGGCGCGGCGTACGCGGCCTGGGTGGAGAAGGCCAGGTTGAGCAGGATGAACGGGTACGGGTCCCAGCGCAGGGACACCGCGGTCAGGTTCAGGATGATCCAGACGACCACGGTCAGCGTCTGCCAGAACAGGTACTTGCCGGTGCCGAGGAAGCGGGCGACCCGCTCGGTGAACCGGCCGAAGAAGTCCGGGTCCAGCCGCAGGCCGATGCGGCGGCGCCCGGCGCGTGGCTGGTCGAGCCGCCGGCGGGGATGGGGTTCAGGCAAGTTCGGACTCCTCGGACTTCGCCGTGCCCACGTCGTGCAGGCCGGTTTCGCGCCAGTTCTCCGGCAGCAGGTGGTCGAGCACGTCGTCCACGGTGACCGCGCCGATCAGGTGGTCGCCGCTGTCGACCACCGGCCCGCAGGCCAGGTTGTACGCCGCGAAGTACCGGGTGACCTCGGTGAGCGTGGCGTCGGCGCGCAGCGCGGGCAGGTCGGTGTCGACGGCGCTGGCGACCAGTTCCGCCGGTGGCTCCCGCAGCAGCCGCTGGAAGTGCACGCAGCCGACGTACCGGCCGGTGGGCGTGGCCTGCGGCGGGCGGCAGACGAAGACCATGGTGGCCAGCGCGGCGGGCAGTTCGGGGTTGCGGATGCGGGCCAGTGCCTCGGCGACCGTGGCGTCGGGCGAGAGCACCACCGGCTCCGGGGTCATCAGCCCGCCCGCGGTGTCCGACGAGTACGCCAGCAGCCGCCGGACCGGCTCGGACTCCTCCGGTTCCATCAGCTCCAGCAGCCTGCTCTGGTCGGCCGGGGTCAGCTCGGCGAGCAGGTCGGCGGCGTCGTCGGGGTTCATCGCCTCGAGGATGTCGGCGGCCCGTTCCTCGGCGAGGTAGCCGAGCAGGTCCTTCTGGTCGTCGTCGGGCAGTTCCTCGATCACGTCGGCCAGGCGCTCGTCGTCCATCGCGTCGGCGACTTCGTGCCGCCGCTTGACCGGCAGGTCCCGCAGTGTGGCGGCGACGTCCACGGCCCGCATGGTGTCGAAGAGCATGAGCAGCTGCCCGGCGCCCTGCGGTTGCACGGCCAGGTCGGCCAGCCCGAGCCCGGCGACCTCGTTCCACGGCAGCACCTGCAGCGACGAGCGGCGGCGGCCCAGCCCGAGCCGCGAACTGCGCTCCCGGACGGCCAGCCTCGCCAGCACCCAGTCGCGCGTGCGGGTGGGCTCCATCGCGGCGTCGGCCACGGTGACCCGGACGCCCGTGGCGGCCAGGGTCGCGTGCGCGTCGGCGAGCTGGCCGAGCACGAGCACCTCGTTGGGGCGCCGGTGGAACTGACGCATGTTGACCGAACCGGTGGTCAGCGTCACGGCGTTCGGCTCGATCGAGGTGACCCGGAGCATCGGCACGAAGACCCGGCGCCGGGTGGCCAGCTCCACCACCAGCCCGAGCACCCGGGGTGCCTGCTGGTCCAGCCGGAGCCCGGCGACCAGGTCACGCACCTTGCCGATGGACTCGCCGTCCGGACCGAACACCGGTAAACCGGCCAGTTGAGCAGCGAAAACGCGGTTCACGGCGGCCATAGCCGAAGACTAACCGAGCGCACGGCCGTTCGCCGGGAGCCGCTGTGCCCAGTCCAGCACCGGGCGCAGCGCGTCGAGCAGCCGCTGGTCACCGGCGCTCGTCGAGTAGAACCAGGCGTCGACGGCCCGGAACAGCACCCACGACGTGGTCAGTTCCGGGTCGAGCCCGGCGCCGTCGACGACGGCCCGCAGCCGCTGAGCCACCGGTGTCTCACCGGCCCGGTTCCAGATGAGCGGGCCCACGCCGAATTCGGGATCACCGGCGAGCGGCTGCGGATCGATGGCCAGCCACGGCCGCCGCGTCCCGGCAAGCACGTTCTGGAAGTGCAGGTCCTGGTTCACCAGCAGCGACGCGGTTTCCGGGCCGCGTTCGCGGGCGAAGCCGACCGCCGCGTCGACCAGCCGCCGCGGTAGCGGGTGGCCGAGTTCGCGTGATTCGCGGGGGAGTTCTTCGGTCCAGCGTTCGGCCTCCGCGCGCAGATTCCGCCGCAGCGCGGGCGCGGGCACGGTCATTTCCCGCAGCAGGCCGGTGAGGACGGCGATCGCGGAATCGATCGGCTCGCCGTCCAGGTCACGGCCGCTGTCGAGCCGTTCCAGCAGCAGGACCCCGGGTTCGTGCGCCAGCAGCAGCACCGCCCCCCGACCGTTCCAAGTGGACAGTGCGACCGGCTCGTCGGCGGTGTCGGCGTCCAGCCAGGTCAGCTTCAGCGCGGCGGGCGTGCCGTCGGCGCACACCACCGGCAGCACCACCGCGGCGTACCCGTACCGCGCCGGGCCGTCGACGGTCAGCGACCACCGCGTCAGGTACTCCTCCAACCGCGCCGGGAGGTCCGCCAGCCACGCCCGTCCCTCGTCGCCTTCGCGCTGGGAGATCCGCGTGGAAAACGGAAGGGGAATCTCGAATCGGGTCACGGGGACAGCCTGCCGACAGGCGTAAACTCGGGGCGAGGGGGTTTTTCCCGGGAGCCGCCATGCTGCTGGAAATCCTGACGGGTGTCGTCGTACTGGCCGGTGCCGGAATGGTCTCGACGATCCGCGTGGTCAAACAGTACGAACGCGGGCTGGTCTACCGCTTCGGCCGGGTGCGCCCGAAGATCCGCGAGGCCGGGCTGGTGATGCTGCTGCCGTTCGCCGACCGGCTGCAGAAGGTGAACATGCAGATCGTCACCCTGCCCGTGCCGGCGCAGGACGGCATCACCCGCGACAACGTCACGGTCAAGGTCGACGCGGTGGTCTACTTCAAGGTCACCGACCCGGTGCTCGCCGCGGTCAACGTGGAGGACTACCGCAGCGCCGTGGGCCAGGTGGCGCAGACCTCGCTGCGGTCGATCATCGGCAAGAGCGACCTCGACGACCTGCTGTCCAACCGTGAGCGCCTCAACGAAGGGCTGGAACTGCTGATCGACAGTCCGGCGCTGGGCTGGGGCATCCACATCGACCGGGTGGAGATCAAGGACGTCGCGCTGCCGGAGAGCATGAAGCGCTCGATGTCCCGCCAGGCCGAGGCCGAGCGGGAGCGGCGGGCGCGGGTGATCTCCGCCGACGGCGAACTGCAGGCTTCGTACAAGCTGGCCGAGGCGGCGGCGACCATGTCCGACCACCCGGCCGCGTTGCAACTGCGCCTGCTGGAGACGGTGGTCCAGGTCGCCAGCGAGAAGAACTCGACGCTGGTGCTGCCGTTCCCGGTGGAGCTGCTGCGGTTCCTGGACCGGGCGAACCGCGACGACGGTGCCGTGGCACCCCGACCGCGGGAAGGCGATTAGTCGAAGTCCCAGTTCGTGGCGAAGCCGGCGATCAGGAAGATGATCACGGCGATGACGATCAGCGCCACCACGATCCAGCCGATGATGATCGCCGCCAGCGCCATGCCCTGGCCGCCCGCCTCACCGCGCTTCGCCTTGGCGTAGGCGATGTGGCCGAGCACCAGGCCGACGATGGAGAGCACGCCGCCGCAGCCGACCAGGCCGACGATCGCGCAGACCATCGCCGCGATGGCCATGCCCTGGTCCTGGTTTTGGTTGTGCGGACCACCGGGGCCGTAGGCGTAGCCGTACCCCGGCTGGTGCGGGTAGGGCTGGCCGCCGGACGGCGGGCCGTACTGGTTCTGCTGCTGGCCGTACGGGTCCTGGGGATAGCTCATTTTCCGCGCCTCCGACTACCGGTCGAACGCGCCGATGGCGATCGCGACGATGACCGCGACGATGATCAGCGCGATCGTCACGTAGCCGATGATCAGCCCGGCCATGGCCATGCCGCGCCCGCCCGCTTCGCCGCGGTCCGCCTTGCCGACCGCGATGTGGCCGAGCACGATCCCGACGATGGACAGCACGGCCGGGCAGATGAAGATGCCGACGATCGAGCACACCAGCGAGCCGACCGCCATGCCCTGGTCCTGGCTCTGCGGCGGGCCGCCGTAACCCGACGGACCGTAACCCGGTGGGGGGTAGCCGCCCGACTGCTGCGGGAACGGACCGGACGGGTGGCCGTACGGGTCCTGCTGGCCGTGCGGGTCCTGCGGATTGCTCATCGAGCCCCCTCTGTGCGCTGATCCGGCGCTCACCGTAGCGCCCCGGGGGTGAGCGTGCTCATAGCAGTACGGGACATCTCCGGTCATACTCGCGGGTAACCCACCAATGCCGCGCCGCGTCGGAAGATCAAGGAGCCAATGATGGCCCGCCTCGCCCAGACCGCCGGACTGACCGACGTGCAGTCCGAGATCCTCTCCACGGTCCGCTCCTTCGTCGACAAGGAGGTCATCCCGCACGCCCAGGAGCTGGAGCACGCGGACACCTACCCGGCGGACATCGTCGAGGGCATGAAGGAGATGGGCCTGTTCGGGATCACCATCCCGGAGGAGTACGGCGGGCTCGGCGAGTCGCTGCTGACCTACGCGCTGGTGGTCGAGGAGATCGCGCGCGGCTGGATGAGCGTGTCCGGCGTGATCAACACGCACTTCATCGTGGCGCACATGATCTCCCGGCACGGCACCGAGGAGCAGAAGCAGCACTTCCTGCCCCGGATGGCCACCGGTGAGGTGCGCGGCTCGTTCTCCATGTCCGAGCCGGACCTCGGGTCCGACGTGGCCGCGATCAAGACCAAGGCCAAGCGCGACGGGGACGACTACGTCATCGACGGCGCGAAGATGTGGCTGACCAACGGCGGCAGCTCGAACCTGATCGCGCTGCTCGTCCGCACCGACGAGGGCGCCGAGAAGGCCCACCAGAACCTGACGACGTTCCTGGTGGAGAAGCCGGAGGGCTTCGGCGAGGTGGCGCCGGGGCTGACCATCCCCGGCAAGATCGAGAAGATGGGCTACAAGGGCGTCGACACCACCGAGGCGGTGTTCGACGGCTTCCGGATCGGCGCGGACAAGGTGCTCGGCGAGGCGCCGGGCAAGGGTTTCGCGTACATGATGGACGGTGTCGAGGTCGGCCGGGTGAACGTGGCCGCGCGTGCCTGCGGCATCGCGATCCGGGCGTTCGAGCTGGCGGTGGAGTACGCCCAGCAGCGCAGGACCTTCGGCAAGCCGATCGCCGAGCACCAGGCGATCGCGTTCAAACTCGCCGAGATGGCCACCAAGGTCGAGGCCGCGCACCTGATGATGGTCAACGCGGCCCGGTTGAAGGACTCGGGTGCGCGGAACGACGTCGAGGCCGGCATGGCGAAGCTGATCGCCAGCGAGTACTGCGCCGAGGTCACCCAGGAGGCGTTCCGCATCCACGGCGGCTACGGCTACTCGAAGGAGTACGAGATCGAGCGGCTGATGCGCGAGGCCCCGTTCCTGCTCATCGGCGAGGGCACGAGCGAGATCCAGAAGACGATCATCAGCCGCGGACTGCTCCGCGAGTACAAATCCCGAGGCTGAACGGGGTACCTGGTTAGCCAGGAGCGCGCGGGGTTGGCAGGATGGACGCGTCCCTCCGCGTAGAGCAACAGGTGATCAAGTTGACCGGTCCGTTCTCCTCCGCCGGGCGTCCCGCGCCGGGACAGCCCCGCCTGCCCACCCCGCCGACCGGCTGGCCGGTGGGTTCGTACGGCACCTACGAGGAGGCCCAGAGCGCGGTCGAGCACCTCGCCTCCAACGAGCTCGAGGTGCGGGACGTGACCATCGTCGGCGTGGACCTGATGCTCGTCGAGCGGGTGGTCGGCAGGCTGTCGTGGGGCAAGGTGCTGGGCACCGGGGCGATTTCCGGGGCCTGGCTCGGCTTGCTGATCGGGCTGCTGCTGAGCGTGTTCTCGCCGCCGGGGAGCAGCCCGGCCCCGCCGATCCTGGTCGGCCTCGCCGCCGGGGTGCTGTTCGGGCTGATCACCGCGGCGATGAGCTATTCGCTGACCAAGGGGCGCCGCGACTTCTCCTCGACCAGCCAGCTGGTGGCCGGGCGGTACGACGTGCTGTGCCAGCCGCGCAACGCGGAGAAGGCCCGCGACCTGCTGGCCAGGCACGCGATGCGGTCGCCAGGGGCGATCTGAGGCCCGGATCGGCGGACGTTCTTGTTACCGCTACGCTGAGCCGTTTTGCTGTATACCGCAAGATTTCCCTAAGTTCAGCCGCAATCGCTGAATCGTTACGGTCATTGCTTGCGGCCGGTGATCGCCGGGCATAAGTTGCTGTGCACCGGTCGGGCCGCACGAGACGGGTCTATTCGTGCCAGCCCGACGCCATGCACGTCGGGGTGCTGGCGTGGCTCTCCAAAACACCGCGCCGTGTTTCCACCGAGCGTGCGCGCTGGGAAGGAGGCCAGATGGGGAAAGCGAACGCCAGGAACCGGCGAGGACGTTCGCCTGGACGGGCGTTGTCGGTTCTGGGCGCGGGGCTGATGGCCGCCGGCCTGCTCACCGCCTGCGGGTCGAGCGACGGCCTGAAGATCAACATCTACTACGCGCCGGAGGACAACTTCCAGAAGGTTGTCGACCAGTGCAACACCAAGGCGGGCGGTCGCTACGAGATCGTCTACAACAAACTCCCGCGTGGCGCGGACGGCCAGCGTGAGCAGATGGTGCGCCGCCTGGCCGCCGGCGACGAGGGCCTGGACATCCTGGGCCTCGACGTGAACTGGGTGGCCGAGTTCGCCGAGGCGGGCTGGGCCGAGGAGTGGACCGGCGGGAACAAGGCGCAGGCGACGGCCGGGGTGCTGCCCGGTCCACTTGAGACAGCCACGTGGAACGGCAAGCTCTACGCGGCGCCGAAGAACACCAACGTCCAGTTGCTCTGGTACGACGACCGGGTCACCCCGGCCCCGCCGGAGACCTGGGACCAGATGATCGACCAGGCGCTGGCGCTCAAGGCGCAGGGCAAGCCGAGCGAGATCCTGTTCACCGGCGCCCAGTACGAGGGCCTGGTGGTCATCTACAACACGCTGGTCGAGTCGGCGGGCGGGCGCATCCTGTCCGAGGACGGCAAGTCCGTGGTGATGGACCAGGGCGCGGTCAAGGCGCTCGAGATCCTCAAGCGGGTCACCTCCTCGGGCATCACCAACGCCTCGCTGACCAACCAGAAGGAGGACGAGGTCCGTCAGGCGTTCCAGGACGGCACCGGGGCCTTCGAGCTGAACTGGCCGTTCGTCTACCCCTCCTTCAAGAAGGAGAAGCCGGACGACCTGCAGCACTTCAAGTGGGCCACCTACCCGTCGGTGGTGCCGGGCCAGCCCGCGCGCACCACGATCGGTGGCTACGACCTCGCGGTCAGCACGGCCTCGCGGCACAAGCCGGAGGCGTTCGAAGCCGCACTGTGCCTGCGCAGCCCGGAAAGCCAGAAGTTCTCCGCGCTCAACGACGGGGTGCCGCCGACGCTGGAGGCGCTCTACACCGACACCACGCCGCTGGACCCGACCAAGCCGGCCAGTGACGACAACCCGAGCATGGACACGCAGTACCCGATGCGGGAGACCATTCTCGAGGCGCTGAAGAACGCCGCGGTCCGCCCGCTCACCCCGGCGTACCAGAACCTGTCGACGGTGATGTCGAAGGTGCTCTCGCCGCCGGCGGCGATCGATCCGCAGGCCACCGCGGAGGAACTGCGCAAGCAGCTCGCCGACGCACTCGAGTCGAAGGGAGTGATCCCGTGACCGTCGCCGATTCCGCGGCGCCCGCGGCGACCGCCGTCAACGGTGGCAAACGCGGAAAGCCGCCGCTGAGCGAGGGCAAGAAGGCGGAACGGCGGCTCGGGCTGCTGCTCTGCGCCCCGGCCGCGATCGTGATGATCGCGGTCACCGGCTGGCCGATCATCTACTCGATCTGGCTTTCCCTGCAGCGCTACGACCTCCGCTTCCCCGGGCAGCAGGAGTTCGTCGGCTTCGACAACTACGCCGCCGTGCTGACCAACTCCTACTGGTGGACCGCGTTCGCCACCACGATGGGGCTCACCGTGGTCTCGGTGGCGATCGAGTTGGTGCTGGGGATGGCACTGGCGCTGGTCATGCACCGCACCCTGGTGGCACGCGGGCTGGTGCGCACGGTTTCGCTGATCCCGTACGGCATCGTCACCGTGGTCGCGGCCTTCTCCTGGTACTACGCCTGGACCCCGAAGACCGGCTACCTGGCCAACCTGTTCGTCGACTCGGCGCCGCTGACCGACTGGCTGTCCTCGCTGTCGATCATCGTGCTCGCCGAGGTGTGGAAGACGACGCCGTTCATGGCGCTGCTGCTGATGGCCGGGCTGGCGCTGGTGCCGGACGACCTGCTCAAGGCGGCCTCGATGGACGGGGCCGGCCCGTGGCAGCGGTTCACCAAGGTGATGCTGCCGGTGATGAAGCCTGCCATCCTGGTCGCGCTGCTGTTCCGCACGCTGGACGCGTTCCGCATCTTCGACAACATCTTCGTGCTCACCAACGGTGCGCAGGACACCTCGTCGGTGTCCATGCAGACCTACAACAACCTGATCAAGGGGCTGAACCTCGGGATCGGGTCCACGATGGCCGTGCTGATCTTCCTGACCGTGGCCATCATCGCCTTCATCTTCATCAAGGTCTTCGGCACCGCGGCGCCGGGCAGCGATCCGGGAGGTAAGCGCTGATGGTCATGGGAGGAGCGGCCACGGGCGGCCGCAAGGCCAAGTGGGCCCTGATCGACATCGTGGTGGTGGTCTACGCGCTGTTCCCGGTGCTGTGGATCCTGTCGCTGTCGCTCAAGACCAAGGAAACGCTCAAGGACGGGAACCTCATCCCGGTCGAATGGACCCTGCAGAACTACGCGGACATCTTCGCCACCACCGAGTTCATCCGGGCGCTGGTCAACTCGATCGGCATCGCGATCATCGCCACGGTGATCGCGGTGGTGCTGGGCACGATGGCGGCCTACGCGATCGCGCGGCTGGACTTCCCCGGCAAGCAGCTGCTGGTCGGGGTCTCGCTGCTGATCGCGATGTTCCCGCAGGTCTCGCTGGTCACCCCGTTGTTCAACATCGAGCGGGAGCTCGGGCTGTTCGACACCTGGCCGGGACTGATCCTGCCCTACATCACCTTCGCGCTGCCGCTGGCGATCTACACGCTGTCGGCCTTCTTCCGGGAGATCCCCTGGGAGCTGGAGAAGGCGGCGAAGATGGACGGGGCCACCCCGGCGCAGGCGTTCCGCCGGGTCATCGCGCCGCTGGCCGCGCCCGGGGTGTTCACCACGGCGATCCTGGTGTTCATCTTCTGCTGGAACGACTTCCTGTTCGCCATCTCGCTGACCTCGACCGAGGCTTCGCGCACGGTCCCGGCGGCGCTGTCGTTCTTCACCGGGTCCTCGCAGTTCGAGGACCCCACGGGCACGATCTCCGCGGCGGCCGTGGTGATCACCGTGCCGATCATTGTGTTCGTGTTGTTCTTCCAGCGTCGCATCGTGGCGGGGCTGACCTCCGGCGCCGTTAAGGGGTAAGTGCGGAAATGGCTGAGATCGTTCTCGAGAATGTGAGCAAGCGCTACCCCGACGGTGCGCTCGCGGTGTCCGAGGTCAACCTGGAGATCGCCGACGGCGAGTTCATCATCCTGGTGGGACCGTCCGGGTGCGGGAAGTCCACCACGCTGAACATGGTGGCGGGGCTGGAGGACATCTCCTCCGGTGAGCTGCGCATCGACGGCAAGCGGGTGAACGAGAAGGCGCCCAAGGACCGCGACATCGCCATGGTGTTCCAGTCCTACGCGCTCTACCCGCACATGAGCGTGCGGGAGAACATGGCCTTCCCGTTGCGGCTGGCCAAAGTGGACGACGCCACGGTGAAGGCCAAGGTGGACGAAGCGGCCCAGATCCTGGACCTGACCCAGCACCTGGACCGCAAGCCGGCCAACCTCTCCGGTGGCCAGCGCCAGCGCGTGGCGATGGGCCGGGCGATCGTCCGCAGCCCGAAGGCGTTCCTGATGGACGAGCCACTGTCCAACCTGGACGCCAAGCTGCGCGGGCAGATGCGGACCTCGGTGTCGAAGCTGCAGAAGCAGCTGGGCACCACCACGCTGTACGTCACGCACGACCAGACCGAGGCGATGACCCTCGGCGACCGGGTCGTGGTGCTGCGCGGCGGGTACGTGCAGCAGATCGGCTCGCCGCAGTTCCTCTACGACAACCCGGCGAACCTGTTCGTGGCCGGGTTCATCGGCTCGCCGTCGATGAACTTCGTCCCGGCCACGCTGGAGAACGGGTCGCTGCAGACACCGTTCGGCGCGGTCACGCTGACCGACCGCGTGCGGCGACTGGTGGAAGCGGCCGACGGCGGCCGCGAGGTGATCGCCGGCATCCGGCCGGAGCACTTCGAGGACGCCGCCCTGCTCGACGACGCGCAGAAGAGCGGTGGCGTCACCTTCACCACCACGGTGGACGTGCTCGAGTCCATGGGCTCGGAGAAGTACGCCCACTTCTCGGTCGAAGGTTCCCAGGCGACCTCGTCGGACCTGGCGGACCTGGCTGCCGACAGTGGATCGGCCGATGTGCCGGACGGTGGCTCGGCGATCGTTACTCGGTTGTCGGCTTCGTCCGGGGCCAAGGAGGGTGAACCGCTGGACGTGTGGTTCGACGCGGACAAGGTGCAGATCTTTGATCCTTCGTCGGGGAAGAATCTGACGTACGCGGGTTGATTTCTGGTTGCCACCCCGCTTTTTTAGTGTGACTACGGCGAGGGCTCCTTTGTCAAGGCGGGAAAGATGCCTTGACAAAGGAGCCCTCGCCGTGTTGTTTGCGGCGGATCGGGGTGAGGGGGAGGGCTGGGTGGTCTTCGGGGTTTGTGTGCCCGGCTCGCCTTGGGGAGGGAGGGGTGGTGCCCTGGGCTGGGGTGCCCGGGTCGCGTGGGGAGGGGGTGGTGCCGTGAATGTGGCTTTCACGGCCGAATTCGCCGTGAATGTGGCTTTCACGGCACCGAGGGGGGCTCGGCTGGGCTGGTCGGTGTCACGAATGTGGCTTTGGGGGCGTAATCGGCCCCCAAAGCCACATTTGTGTCGTGGTCAGCGTTGGGTGCGTAGGGTTTCGATGACCTCGTCGTCCCAGCGGTGGGTGCGGATGAGGCGGTAGCGCTCCCCGGCCACCCACATGTACGCCTCGGCTTCGGTGTGCGTGCCGATCAGGTCTGCCTGGTGCAGCATCCGCACCACTGGTTCGTACTCTTCCGCGAACCACCGCGCGGCGATCGTCTGGCGGTCCAGGAACGCGCCTTCGTCCTGCATCAGGCGGAAGCCCCAGGCTTCGACGTGTTCACCGAGTTGGGCGTAGTCCCACGGGTCCGAGACGATCACCGACGCCCGTGCCTGGCCGGTCAGGGGGACGCGCTCGAGGAAGATGCGCCGGTAGTCCTTGACGATCAGGTCGCCGCGGTAGCGGATGCCCGCCGGGTCCAGTTTGGTCCGGACCTCGGTGACCTGCGCGTCGATCGAGTCCAGGCCCATCGCGTGCGCGACCGAGACGCGGTGGTGGCCGTCGATGATGAAGTGCAGGCCGCCGATGCGGTACACCTCGATCGGCGGGATGTTCTCCCCGCGCCGGGCGGCCAGTGCGAGGCGTTCCCAGCGTTCGCGCACACGGCCCGAGGTGGGGCGGAACCGGCGGTCGAAGTCGCGGCCGCGGTCGACGCTGCCGACGATGGACGAAAGCTGGATCACCCGCAGGCCGATGCGCCGTTCGCTGACCCAGCCGAGTGCGTCCACCACCTCGTGGAACGGCAGCATGATGTTGACGTCGTCGGGTTCCCGGCGCAGCCAGTTGGCCAGGCGTGAGAGTACCTGCCGCCGCCGGGCGCGCAGGAAGTCGCTTTCGGCGTCGGCCCTGGGGAAACCGGTGTCTCGGTTCATCGTGCCACCTCGAAGGTGATGATGTGCTGTCCCACCACGTTGCGCACCACGGTATCCCCGATTTTCCGGTCGGGTGTCGGCTGCCCGTGCGGGTGGATGTGCCCGTGCAGCAACCAGCGCGGCGCGAGCTTCTCGGTGGTGCGGTGCAGGCAGTCGAACCCGTGGTGCGGCGGGTCTTCCCGGTCACCGAGGTGCCGGGGCGGCGAATGCGTCAGCAGCACGTCGACCCCGCGGCCGTCGCGGCGGCGGCGTCGTTCGGCCCGGCGCACCAGTTTGCGGGCCCGGCGTGCCTGCTGCCCTTGGGTGAACTGGTTCGGACCATCGTTGTAGCGGATCGAGCCGCCGAGCCCGGCGATGCGCAGGCCGCCGACGTCGACCACTCGCCCGTCCGCGTTCACCCCGCCCGCCGGGCCGGGCCACCGCGCCGGGAAACCGTCCCTCATGGACAGACCTCCGTACCTGGTGAAGCCGGAAAGATCGGGATCGTGGTTGCCGGGCACGAAAACGCACGGCCGGTCCAGCGCGCTGGCGAGGAACTCGAGGTAGGCGAACGGGAGATCGCCGGCGCCGAGGATGAGGTCGACCGCGAGGCCGCTCACCGCGCCCGCCCAGAGCCGTTCGTCCACCTCGTCGGCCACCACCAGCGCGCGAAGCATGCGCCCAGCCTACGACAGCGGAGCTCAGGGCACCGGCGGCGAGAACCCGGCCGTCCACCGGCCACCGCTTTCGCGGATGGACAGCGCGTAGGTGAACCGCCCGCCGTCGCGCAGCACGCCGTCCACCACCGCGAGGTCACCGCGCACGGACACCCGGACGTCGCGCACCCCGGCCTCGCCGAGGTCCTCGACATAGGACTGCGCGAAGTCGTCGCGGTCGGCCTTCGGGTAGTCGAGCAACCCGGCGAGCCCGGCGGCGTCCCGGTCGGCCAGTGCGGTGGCCAGGCGGCCACGCAACTGCTCGGCCGAGTCGGCGCCCGGCTCCGGCTCGGCTGCGATCACCGCGGTGAGATAACCGACCCAGACCACCGCGAGTACGGCGAGTCCGGAGAGGACCAGTCGGCGACGCGTGAACTTCACTGCGCCCCGTGGGCGAAGTCGGGGTTCTTCGCGATGATCGCGATCACCACGAGCAACCAGGTCAGCGACAGGGCGAGCGCCCAGAACTTGAGGTTGGTCAGCAGGCGGACCATGGGAGGCCTCCTCGAGGTATTCCAGGAAGGGAGCGGACTTCAGAGCCAGCGGTTCTTCCGGAATATTCGGTAGAGGATCAGGCAGACGACGAGGATGACGCCCATCACCATGGGGTAGCCGAACTTCCAGTGCAGTTCGGGCATGTAGTCGAAGTTCATCCCGTACACGCCCACACCCATGGTGGGCACCGCGATGATCGCCGCCCACGAGGTGATCTTGCGCATGTCGGTGTTCTGCTGGAGCGTGATCTTGGCCAGCGTGGCGTCGACCAGGGTGGTGAGCAGCTCGTCGAAGTTGACCACGCGCTCGGTGACCTGCGTGAGGTGGTCGTCGACGTCGCGGAAGTACGAGCGCACCTCGTCCGGGACCAGCCGGCTGTGCCCTTCGGCGAGGCGCTTGAGCGGGGTGGCCAGCGGCATCACCGCGCGGCGCATCTCCAGCACCTCGCGCTTCATGAAGTAGATGGTCTCGGCGGTCACCGACGAGCGCGGCGCGAAGACCTGCGCCTCCATCTCGTCGATGTCCTCCTCGAGGTGGTCGGTCACGTCCAGGTAGTGGTCCACCACGTGGTCGGCGATGGCGTGCAGCACCGCGGCCGGGCCCAGGTGCAGCCGCTCGGGCTCGTTGTCCAGCTCGCGGCGCAGACGGGCGAGGCCGGAGTGGTTGCCGTGGCGGACGGTGACGATGAAGTCCTTGCCGAGGAACGCCATCAGCTCGCCGGTCTCGACGATCTCGTTGGCCGTGGTCGGCGACTCGTGCTCGACGTAGCGGACTGTCTTAAGCACCAGGAACAGGTTGTCGTCGTAGCGCTCCAGCTTCGGGCGCTGGTGCGCGTGCACCGCGTCCTCGACCGCCAGTTCGTGCAGGCCGAAGGTCTCCGCGACGCCCTGGATCTGCTCCTCGTCCGGCTCGTGCAGGCCGATCCAGACGAACCCGGACCCGCGGCGGCGGACCTCTTCGATCGCCTCGGAGTGCGTCCAGCGCCCGGACAGCCGCGCCCCCTCGTCGTACACCGCGCAATCGACCACGTACGCCGAAAGGGGGACGGGCAGCGGGCGCGGAGTGTCACCACGGCCATTGCCGCGACCACGGAGAGAAGGCAGAGAAGGCATGGCGACTCCAGGGGCTGACGTCGTGCTTGAGCAGAGTGACTGCAACTACGACCGAGCCGGAGCGGGAAACGAACGCTCCGGCAGCGCCAGCGTCCGTGCGGCGGCCTACCTGGGAGAACGCGAGCCGGATCGGAGCACGAGGACGCTGGTATTACTAGGGAGCGGACTATCGCCAGTACTCACCGCGTACCTCACCTCCTCCGGCCGGGGATCTTCACCTGACGTGTCGCTGGTCGCGTTGACGCACCGACACCGATGGTCAAGGGTACTCCTCGACATGAGTCCTTGTCGCCGCAGGTAGGTGTGGCGTTACCCGCCGAGGAGGAAGCCGCGTGCAGTTCGGGCGCTATTTCGAGGAGTTCGAGGTCGGGGCCGTGTACAAGCACTGGCCGGGCAAGACGGTCACCGAGTACGACGACCACCTCTTCTGCCTGCTGACCATGAACCACCACCCGCTGCACCTCGACGCGCACTACGCGGGGGAGACCACCGACTTCGGCAAGAACGTGGTGGTGGGCAACTACATCTACTCGCTGCTGCTGGGCATGTCGGTGCCGGACGTCTCGGGCAAGGCGATCGCCAACCTCGAGGTCGAATCGCTCAAGCACGTGAAGCCGACCTTCCACGGTGACACCATCTACGGCGAGACCGAGGTGCTGGACAAGACGCCGTCGAAGTCGAAGGACGATCGCGGGGTGGTGTACGTGGAAACGCGCGGTTACAAGCAGGACGGCACGATCGTGTGCGTGTTCCGCCGGAAGGTGATGGTGCCGAAGCGGTCCTACGGCGAGGCCAGGGGCGGCGAGCAGCCCGGCCGCCCGGTGCCGCATGAGTGACCCGCTCGCGGAGGTCAAGCGGCGGCTGGCCGCTTTCGCCGCGCAGGAGGCGGCCGGGGTCTCGCCGCTCTACGAGCACCTGGCCGCGCACGCCGCCGAGGACGACGAGATCGCCGGGCTGCTGCTCGCCGCGTCCTCGCCGGAGGAGGCGCGGGCGCCGCTGCTGTTCGCCACTGCGCACCGGCTGATCCAGGCCGAGCCGATCCACCCGCTTTCGCGCTACTACCCGTCGCTCGGCGGGTTCGACGGGGTGGACGGCGGGACGTGGCCGGAGTTCCGCGGTTTCCTCGCGGAGCGGGCGGACAAGGCGAAGGCGCTGATCTCGTCGCGGTACACGCAGACCAACGAGGTCCGCCGGGCGGCGCTGCTGTACCCGGCGGTGGCGCTGGCGGCCAAGGCGGCCGGCGGGAAGATCGCCCTGCTCGAGGCCGGGTGCAGTGCCGGACTGCTGCTCGGGCTGGACACCTTCGGCTACCGGTACCAGTGCGGTGGCGACCAGCTCACCGCCGGACCGGCGAAGGCGGCGGTCGGCCTGCACTGCGCGCTGGAGCTGGCCGAGGGCGCGGTGGCACCCAAGATCCCGAAGAAGTTGCAGGTCGGCGCCAAGCTCGGGCTGGACCGCGCGCCGGTGGACGCCGCCGACGAGGACGAGCTGGCGTGGCTGGAGGCGTGCGTGTGGGCCGACCAGGTCGACCGCATCCGGCTGCTGCGGACCGCGGCGGCCGCGCAGCGCAAGAAGCCGCCGGAGCTGGTGACCGGGGACCTGGTGGACGACCTGGGGGCCGCGGTGGACCGCTTGCCCGCCGAGCTGCCGCTGGTGCTGCTGACCAGCCACGTGGTCACGTACCTGGCGAAGGAGAAGCGGGAGGCGTTCGTCGAGGCGGTGTCGGCGCTGGGGCGGCCGGTGTGGTGGGTGAGCCAGGAGGCGTACGAGGCCGGCATCGAGCCACTGCTGCCGGGCCGCGACGACCTGCGCTTCGCCGACACCCGCACCAGCACCCTGGGCCTGGTCGAATTCGGCGACGGCGCCCCCCGTGCCCAGGCCCTCGCCCGCACCGCCCCCCACGGCCAGCGCATGACCTGGCTCTGACCCCCGCCCAATGCTATGAGTGGGGCATTACTTGCATTCAATGCAAGTAATGCCCCACTCATAGCATTCGGCTCTGCCGACTCGAGGGCGCCGAACGTGGGACTCGGGTGCCTGAGTGTGGGGTTCGGCTTCCTGGACGTGGGGTTCGGCTGCACGAATGTGCGACTCGGGGGTCAGGACGTGGGTAGGGCGTTCCACGAGCGCAGGGTGTCGGCCAGCTGGGGGACCAGGGCCCCTGAGTGGTCCATGGCGGTGAACTCGGCGGCCGACACCCAGCGGGCCGCGGTGGCGTCGTCCCCGGCGCTCAGGTTGCCGGAGACGGCCGTGCAGCGGTAGTCGTGGATGTCGTACGGGCCGCGCTCGACCACGCCGACCAGTTCGCCGGGCACCACTTCGAGCCCGGTTTCCTCCCGCATTTCCCGGACCAGCGCGTCATTGTCCGTTTCGCCGCTTTCCACCCGCCCGCCGGGCAGGGACCACAATCCGGCGCCCGGGTCGTTGGCCCGCCGGATGAGCAACAGGCGGCCGTCCTCATCGAGCGCGATACCGCCGACGCAGCGAATCCTCGACTGGTTCATCCGACGGATTGTCGCGGACGGGGTGAATGTGACCCTCGTTACCCGCGGCGATCTTGAAATCGGCCCGGCGGGGTGCTGGAGGCCGGTGACCGAGTGCAGCCGCCGTCACCAGGTGGAACTGCGCACCCCTGGCCTGCGGCGGGTCCGATCGATCTTCGAGCGGGCTCCCAGGTCACCTAGAGTAGCTGTCCGGTACCATCGCTCGCGGCCGCTGCCCCAAGCGCGGGACATTCTTCCCGTTCCACGGCGGGGTGCGGTACAACGTTATTGGCCACCCCGGCAACAGCCGGGTCGGGCTACCTTGGCGGACAGGGTCCGGACACAGAGACGGGATTGATCGTCATGAACGCGAAGAAGCTCCTGACGTTCGCCGGTATCGCGTTGGTGCTGTTCTTCGTGATCGCCCAGCCGCAAGGCGCGGCGGGTCTCGTCACGAACATCATCACCTTCCTGCGCGAATCGGCCGAATCGGTGATCACCTTCGTCAGCAACGTGTTCAGCTGACCGGCAACGGTTAGCCTGAGCAGATGTTCGCCCCCCGCGACCCAGACGAGTACCTCCTCGACACCGAGCGCCGGGTCATCCGCATCCGGCGCCACTGGGCGACGCTGCTGTGGGACAGCTTCGAAGCGGCGGCCCTGCTGGCGATCTGCGTGCTGGTGTCGTACGTGCTGCCACCTTCGATGTGGCTGATCAACAACATCCTCTGGTACCTGGCGCTGCTGGTCATCCTGCGGTTCTCCTACCTGGTGATGGAGTGGTGGGTCGAGCGGCTGGTGGTGACCGACAAGCGCTTCGTGATGACCACCGGCGTGTTCACCACGAAGGTGCTGATGATGCCCATCACCAAGGTCACCGACCTCACCTACCAGCGCACGGCCTGGGGCCGGGTGCTCGGCTACGGCACGATGGTGGTCGAGTCGGCCGGGCAGATCCAGGCACTGAACAAGATCGACTACCTCCCGCGGCCGGAGGAGTTCTACGACACCATCTCCGAACTGGTCTTCGGCGACAAGGCGAAGCAGGCCGAGCGGTTCTCGATGATCAAGGCGCAGCGCGCCGCCCGCGGCAAGCGCATGGTGGGCTGATTGCGGTGTGACCGGCGACATCGTCCAGAATGGACGCTGTGCGCATAGATCTGCACACCCACTCCACGGTCTCCGACGGGACGGACAGTCCTGCCGAGTTGATGGCCGCTGCCGCCGCCACGGGGTTGAGCGTGATCGCGCTGACCGATCACGACACCACCGCGGGCTGGCTGCCTGCCATCGAGTCGCTGCCGCGCGGGCTCACCCTGGTGCCGGGTGCCGAAATGTCCTGCGTGTCCGGTGAGCCAGGGGCGCGGATCGGCGTGCACCTGCTGGGCTACCTCTTCGACCCGGCGGCCGAGGCGGTGGTGGTCGAGCAGCGCAGGCTGCGCGCGCAGCGCCGCTCCCGGGTGCGCACGATGGCCGAGCGGATGGCCGCCGACGGCCTGCCGGTGGACCCGGACGAGGTGCTCGGCCTGCTGCCGGACGACTCGCCCGCAGGGCGGCCGCACCTGGCGCAAGCCCTGGTCAGAGCCGGTACGGTGTCCACTGTGGACGAAGCATTCGCGCGGTACCTGGCCAGCGGCCGCGGCTACTACGTGCCCGGCGCGGACACCCGGGTGGAGACGGCGATCGAGATGATCACCGCGGCCGGCGGGGTGACCGTGCTGGCCCACGCGTTCGCGCACAGCCGGGGCCCGACGCTGAGCGAGGAAGCCATCGCGAAGCTGGCCGCGCACGGGCTCACCGGGCTCGAGGTGGACCACCCGAACCACGAACCCGCCGACCGCGAGCGCCTGCGGGCGCTGGCCCGTGACCTGGACCTGGTGCCCACCGGCTCCAGCGACTACCACGGCACGAACAAGACCATCGCGCTCGGCCAGGACACCACCGCGCCCGAAGCCTTCGAGGAGCTGGTGGGGCAGGCGAGCGGCGCCCAGCTGGTGACCGGCTGATGGCCTTCTCGGACTACTTCGACGCGGCGCTGTTCATGGAGGCCACGATCACCCTGGTGGTGATCATGGACCCGCCCGGCACGGTGCCGGTGTTCCTCAGCCTGACCGGCCGGAAGTCCCCCGCCGTGCGGGCCCGCGCGGCGCGCCAGGCGGTGCTGGTCTCGCTGCTGGTGATCTCGCTGTTCGCCATCGCCGGGCAGGCGATCCTGGCCTACCTGCACATCGGCATCCCGGCGCTGCAGGGCGCGGGCGGGCTGCTCCTGCTGCTGATCGCGCTGGACCTGCTGACCGGCAAGGGCAGCACCAACCCCGAGGTGGCCGAGGACGTCAACGTGGCGCTGGTGCCGCTGGGCACGCCGCTGCTGGCCGGGCCGGGGGCGATCGCCGCGACCATCGTCTTCGTCCGGCAGGCGGACGGGCGTGCCGGTGCCTACGTGGCCCTGGCGCTGGCCATCGTCACCGTGCACTTCGTGCTGTGGATGTGCATGCGGTACTCGGGCGTGGTGATCAAGCTGATCCGCGAGTCGGGCATCACCCTGCTGGCCAAGGTGGCCGGTCTGCTGCTCGCCGCGATCGCGGTGGAGCTGGTGGCCAACTCGGTGAAGGGCTTCATCGCCGGGGGCTAGCGCCTCCTGCCGGAACTGTCGGTGGTGGTGCGTACGCTGGGCGTCGTGTCGCAGATCGGGTTCGACTTCGGGAAAGAGCCTCGGCGGCTGACCAGGGTGACGCCGGCCAAGCTGGCCACCTTCGACGACTGCGCGCGCCGGTACCGCCTGGCCTACCTCGACCGCCCCACCCCGCGGCGCAGCGGCCCGTGGGCGCACAGCACGCTCGGCGCGGTGGTGCACAACGCGCTCAAGGCGCTGTTCGACCTGCCGGTGGAGCGCCGCAGCCCGCAGCGGGCCGCCGCGCTGGTCGCCGAGCACTGGAAGGACGCGGGCTTCGTCGACGAGGTGCAGGCCGCGAAGTACCGCCGCCGCGCCCAGGAGTGGGTCACCGAATACGTCGAGCACAACGACGTCGCCTTCGACCCGGTGGGGCTGGAGCGCTGGGTGTCCGCGCCAACCGGCGGTGGTCCCGGCGGGCCGACCATCATCGTCGAAGGCCGCGCGGACCGCATCGACGACCGCGGCGGCGAACTGGTGATCGTGGACTACAAGACCGGCAAGCGGCAGCCCGACGAGTACGAGGCACGCAGCGCGCAGGCGCTGGCGATGTACGCCGTGGCGGCCACGCGCACGCTGCGCATGCCGTGTCACAAGGTGGAGCTGCACCACGTGCCCACCGGCACGGTCGCCGCCGCCGAGCACACGCCGGAGAGCCTCCGGCGGCACGTCACCCGGGCGGAGGAGACCGCCGCCGATCTGCAGAAGGCGACGGATACCCTGGCCGATGGCGGTGACGGGCAGGAGCTCTTCCCCGCCAGGACCGGGCGTCACTGCTCCTGGTGCGACTTCCGGCCCAGCTGCGCCGAGGGCCAGCAGGCCGCGCCGGAAGCGCGGTCGTGGGACCTGCTGGCGCCGCTGGAAGCCGACGAATAGCGAGATTTCTGCCCGTGCACCAACCACCTGGCCGCGGAGGCCATCGTCGCCCCGCCACGCCGTCGTTCGCCGAACGAACCCCCGTCGCCGACGCGCGGACCGACGAACTGCCGACGGGCGCGCCCGGCATCGCCAACGCGCGCACCGACGAGTTCGAGGTCCCGGCGGTCCCCAGCAGCTCCCCGCGGCCCCGGGCGCGCCGGTTCTGGCGCGGTCTCACCGGCGCGATGGCCGCCGGGCTGGCGATGCTGACCGCCGCGGACATCGTCATCCAGGTCTACGCGTTGTTCGTCGACTCACCCGGCCCCGGCCTGCCGTCGCTGATCGGGCACTTCGTCGGCGCCACCGCGGCGGTCGTCGCGCAGCGCTACGCCGACCGCTGGATCGGCCGCCGAGCCGCGGCCTGCGGGGTCGCCGTGGTCGTGCTGACCCTGGCGACGCTCTGGTTCTTCTGGTGGGCCTGAGTCAGGCGGTCCAGGCGCGCCAGGCGGGGACCAGCGCGGCCAGCAGGCCGTCGGGGTTCTCGGTGTTGGGTGAGTGGGCGGCGCCGGGGACCAGGGCGAAGGGCACGTCCAGGCGTTCGGCCATCTTGCCCTGACTCGGGATGCTCCAGGCGTCGTCGTTCTCGCCCGCCACCACCAGCGCGGGGATGTCGTTGTCCTGCAGCGCTTTCGCCAGTTCGTCGACGCGGTCCGGCTCGTTGCGCAGCACGTCGGCCATGCCGAGCAGGCCGGCCGCGCTGGAGCTGGTGAAGCGCTTGCGCAGGAAGGCCTTGACCTCGTCCGGGACCAGCGCCCAGGCGGGGAACCGCGAGCTGACCTCCTCGCGGACCGCGTACGCGGCGGCCAGTCCGTGCCGGCGCAGCAGCGGTTCGCCCAGGCCGAGCGCGGCTCGCCGGCCGCCGTCGGGGAGTTGGCCGGGGCCGCTGTCCATCAGCGTCAACCCGGCGACCCTCGCGCCGGCCAGCACCGCGCCGCGCGCGACCAGGCCGCCGAACGAATGCCCCAGCAACACCACCGGACGCGGGCCCAGCTCAGCCACCAGATCGGCGACCACAGCACCCAGGTTCGCCGGGGTGTAGGCGGCTTCGTCGTCGATCCCCGGTGATTCGTACTGCCCCGGCAGGTCGATCGCCACCGCCTGGAAACCCGCGTCCGCCAACGGATCGAGCAGGGGCGCGAAGTCCTCTTTGGACCCGGTGTAACCCGGCACCAGCAACGCCGTCGCCGTCGCGGCACCGGTGGTGCGCAACGCGGCGATCGGCCCGTGCGGGCCGGTGAACTCGGTGCGTTCCGCGTGGTGCGGCCACAGTTGCGACGGCCGCGGCGGTGTGCCGTCGGCCAGTCCCGGATGGATCCCCATGCGTTCCCCTAACGCAGAGCGGCCAGTGTGTCGCCGCGTTGTTCCAGCAGGACCGGGCCGATCGAGGCGAGCCGGACCGGGCCGGTGTAGCCGTGCCGGTCCACGCCGATGGTGCGCAGCGTGCGGCCGGTGGTCTCGTCGATCACCGCGAGCCCGCCGGGGATCGGCACCACCAGCTGCCCGGCGAACCCGGCGGCCGGGCCGAGCGTGCCGTTCAGCGTCCACTGCGGACTGAGGTTGTCCCTGGCCAGCGCCATGGTCTTCGAGCCGGTGAACCAGTAGAAGGCGCGCGTGCCCCTGGTCACCGGTTGCACCGGACCCTGCGGTGCCGCCACGTCCGCGGCGGGCAGCTCCAGCGGGTAGGCGGTGCGCTGGTTGCCGTCCTGGTCGTAGATGACCAGCAGGTTCTGCTCGGGCAGCGCGATCGCGGTGGAGTCACCGGAGATCGCCAGCAGCCGCACCGACCGCCCGGCGGTGACCGAGCTGTAGGACACCTCCGGCTGGTCGCTCTCCTTCGGCGTCGACTTCATCAGCGTCAGCCGGTCGGCCGGGTCCTCCGGGCACTGCTCGACCACGCCGACCTTGCCCGAACCCGCGGCCACGGACGAGAACACGCAGCCGGTGCGCGGCTGCTTGCCCGGGTTCACGAGCGCCGGGACCTCGCCGTACTCCACGCTGCGGACCAGGTCGTCGCGCCAGGTGTTGAGCAGTTTCTTGCCGGTGGTCGTCACGTGCGAGCCGTCGTCGACCAGCTGGGTGCCGAGTTCGGCGTCCCCGTTGCGCAGGGCCGTCCGCTTGCCGGTGCCCGGGTCGAGCTGGGTGACCTCGCTGCAGTTGCGGTCCTTGTGGAACAGGGCCACCGCCTTCGACCACACCCCGGAGATCGTGCAGAGCGGCAGGTCACGGGCGTAGCGCCAGCGCACTTCGCCGGTCATCGGGTCCCGTCCGGCCACTTCGCCGCCCTGGCCGGTGACCACCGCGGTGCCTTCGGCCACCGGGACCGGCGTGGCCGCGCTGGGCGCCTGCCACAGCTCGGTCAGCGTGCCGGGCACCTCGGTGGGCGCGTCCGGCAAGGTGGGCGCGGCGGCCGCGGTCTCCGAGACCGTGGCGCGGCTGTCACTGGTCAGCCAGACCACCGCGGCACCGACGAGCACCGCGACCACGAGACCGGCGGCGATCGCCTTGTCTCGGCCGCGGTTCCACGGCGATTTGCGGGCTTTGACCGGCTTTTTCGCCGGAGTGGCCGCCTCCGGGTGAGACCCGGGACGGGTCTCGGTGGAGGCGGCCAGCACGTCTTCGGTACCTACCGGTTCGGGGTGGGACTCAGGCACGTGCTCAGTCTGCCGAAGCGGGTGTGTCGGCCGTGTTGGCCGAGGCACCGGCGCGACGGCGGCGACGACGCCGCGCGGGGCGCTCGCCGTTCTCGCCCGCCGCCGATTCGGGCTTCTCGTTGGTGGCCGAGGCGTCCCCGTTCGGCTTGCTGCTGCCCGCGTTGCTGCGGGTGCGGCGGCGGCGCGGGCGCTCCTCGGTACCACCGGCTTCGGCGTCGCCACCCTGGGCGGCGGCGTCCGCGGCCTCGATCTCGGCGGCCGCGTCGGCCCCACCGCGGGTGCGGCGGCGCGGGCGGCGGGTGCGCTTGACCGTGGACTCGGTCTCGGAGCGACCGCGGCGCTTGCCGCCGAGGTTCTCCTCCGGCTCGGCGGCCAGCCCGGCGCGGGTGCGCTTGGCCAGCGGCAGCCTGCCGGACGCGCCCTCCGGGATGCCCAGGTCGCTGAACAGGTGCTTCGAGGTCGAATAGGTCTCGACCGGCTCGGGCATGTCCAGCTTGAGCGTGTCCGAGATGAACTTCCAGCGCGCTTCGTCGTCCCAGTCGACCAGGGTGACCGCGACGCCGGTCTTGCCGGCGCGGCCGGTGCGGCCGATGCGGTGGACGTAGGTCTTCTCGTCCTCCGGCGTCTGGTAGTTGATCACGTGCGTGACGTCCACGACGTCGATGCCGCGAGCGGCGACGTCGGTGGCGACCAGCACGTCGACCTTGCCGGAGCGGAACGCGCGCAGCGCCTGCTCACGGGCGCCCTGGCCGAGGTCACCGTGCACGGCCGCGGCGGCGAACCCGCGCTCGGCCAGTTCGTCGGCGACCTTCTGCGCGGTGCGCTTGGTGCGGGTGAAGATCATGCACAGCCCGCGGCCCTCGGCCTGCAGCACCTTCGCGATCAGTTCGGTCTTGTCGAGCGAGTGCGCCCGGTAGATGAACTGGGTGGTGCGCTCGTGCACCGCGCCGGCGTCGTTCTCCTCGGCGCGGATGTGCGTCGGCTGGGTCAGGAAGGTCCTGGCCAGGGTGATGATCGGGCCCGGCATGGTGGCCGAGAACAGCATGGTCTGACGCTCGTCGGGGACCATGCCGAGGATGCGCTCGATGTCCGGCAGGAAGCCGAGGTCGAGCATCTCGTCGGCCTCGTCCAGCACCAGGTTGCGGACCTTGCCCAGCACCAGGTGCTTCTGCTCGGCGAGGTCGAGCAGGCGGCCCGGGGTGCCGATGACCACGTCGATGCCCTTGCGCAGGGCGGCGATCTGCGGCTCGTACGGACGGCCGCCGTAGATGGCCAGCGTCCGGATGCCCAGGTGCTTGCCGGCGTCGGTGAGGTCGCGGGCGACCTGGACGCACAGCTCACGGGTCGGCACCACGATCAGCGCCTGCGGGGTGCCGTCGCCGGGGGTGACGATCCGGTGCAGCAGCGGCACGCCGAAGCCCAGCGTCTTGCCCATACCGGTGCGGGCCTGGCCGATCAGGTCGTCGCCGGCCATCGCCAGCGGCAGGGTGAGCGACTGGATGGCGAAGGTGCGCTCGATCCCGCTCTCGGCGAGCGCGCGCACGATCTCCGGGCGCACGCCGAACTCGGCGAACGTGGGTGCTTCGGGCTCTACGGGCGCGCCGGCCTGGAGCGGGTGGGCCGCCTCGATCTCCGGCACGCCGGTCTCGCTGTGCTCCAGCGCGACCGGATCGCTACCGGTAGTGATTGTTTCTGCTTGGTTTTCGCTTGCGGTCAGGGTGATCGCCTCTCTCGTACCAGCGCGCACTGCCTGGCTTCGTGACACTCGACCGCGGGTTCTGACTTCGCGGGAATGCCGTCGGTGTGGAGGCGTACGCACACATGTCACCGCTACCCCGGCGCGTCCGGCCCCGTCTTTCCGTCGGGGGATGCGCCATCGTGGTGCGGCAGATCCTCTTGATCCAACGCGAAGTGTACCCCGCCTGATTCCGGGAACGACTACACGCCGCGCCCGCCACGTGATCTCTGTCACCCGTTGCGGGCGACTACGCTCACTCCCGTGACCGACGGAAAAGACAAGATCAGCGAGGGTGTCGTCGATCTGCTGGGGGTGCTCGCGTACGGCGAGCTGTCCGCGTTCGACCGCCTCGCCGAGGACGCGAGATCGGCCCCCACGCTGGGCGGGCGGGCCGCGCTGTCGCGGATGGCGGCCGCCGAGATCGGCCACTACGAGCAGCTGTCGGCGTACCTGTCGAGGCACGGCGTGACGGTCGAGCGGGCGATGGAACCGTTCGTCCGGCCGCTGGACGCCTGGCACGCCTCGACCGCCCCCAAATCGTGGCTGGAATCACTGGTGAAGGCCTACGTCGGCGACGGGCTGGCGGCCGATCTGTACCGCGAGATCGCGCACTGGCTGGACCCGGAGACCAAGGACCTGGTGCTGACCGTGCTGGCCGACACCGGGCACTCGGCGTTCGCCGAGCAGGAGGTCGCCGCCGCGATCGGCGCCGAGCGCACCCAGCGCGACAAGCTCGCGCTGTGGGGGCGCCGGCTCCTCGGTGAGGCGCTGACCCAGGCGCAGTACGTGGTCGCCGAGCGCGACGGCCTCGCCGAGTTGATCGTCAGCGGATCGGGTGACCTCTCCGGCATTGCTCAGTTGTTCCGGCGGCTCCAGCAGGGTCACACCAAGCGGATGCAGGTGCTCGGGCTCGGCTAGCCTGGCTGGGAAGGTGTGTTCACGCAGTCATCCCAGATCCAGGCGGAGGTCCCAGGTGGAGGTCAAGATCGGCATCAAGGAGACCCCACGCGAGCTCGTGGTGTCCAGCGGCCAGTCCGCCGAGGAGGTGGAGAAGCTGGTGTCGGAGGCGCTCAACGCCGCCGACGGGCTCTTCCGCATCTCCGACGACAAGGGCCGCAAGTTCCTGGTGCCCGCCGACCGCATCGCGTACGTCGAAATCGCGCCGAACGACGCGCGCAAGGTCGGCTTCGCCGTCGGCGCATAGTCGCTGACCGGGGGAGGCCGCCAGCGGCTTCCCCCGGAAGTGTTCAATTCGTTATTTTTGCCACACTCTTAGCGCCGTCTCAGCTACGCAGGGCACACTGTTGCGAGGTTCTTGGGGGACCCGCGGCCCGGCGATGCGGAGAAATGAGGTGGACGGCGTCACTGCGGCAGAGGCACGCGCCGGCGTGCTCGATGATCGGACCCTCCTCCCCGAGCGGCGCACGCCGCGGCTCAGCGGGGTCGACGTCGCCAGAGGCGTCGCGGTGCTCGGCATGTACGCGGTGCACGTCGGCCCGCACCCCGCGCACGGTGGCCTGAACCTGGCGTTCCTGCCGTTCGAAGGCCGGTCCGCGGCGTTGTTCGCGGTGCTCGCCGGGGTGTCGATAGCGCTGATGTCCGGCGGTGAGGTGCCCAAGACCGGGCGGCCGTGGGCGCAGGTGGTGCTCCGGCTGCTGACCAGGGCGCCGCTGCTGATCGCGCTGGGGCTGTTCCTGACCAACCTGCACACCGGGTACCTGGTCATCCTGGCCTACTACGGGGCCTGTTTCGTGCTGGCGATCCCGTTCCTGCGCCTCGGTATCCCGGCGTTGCTGGCCGGTGCCGCGTTCTGCGCGACGGTGATGCCGTTCCTGTCGTTCGCGATCCGGTCGCACATCGCGCCGCGCGACCTGGTGCTGTGGATCCCGGACGCGACGGTCGAGACGTTCAGCACCGCGTCGTTCGACTACATCCTGCAGGTCCTGCTGCTGACCGGCACGTTCCCGGCGCTGAGCCTGATGGCGTACATCTTCGCGGGCATGGCGATCGGGCGGATGAACCTGCGCTCGGACCTGGTGTGCCGTCGCCTGGTCGCGGGCGGGGCGATCACCGCGGCGATCGCGTACACCTCGTCGTGGCTGGCCACCGACGTGCTGGGCGGGCGCGAGGAGATCTACCGCTCGCTGATCCCGGCCGCGGGCGCGGCGGGCATGAGCCCCGCGGAGTTCTACGACCTGAACGTGAACCAGTCCTTCGGTACCCCGCCGACGACCACGCTGGCCTGGGAATTCGTCGCGAACGGACACTCGTACACCCCGTTCGACCTGGTCGGCTGCATCGGCGTGGCGGGCGTGGTGATCGGCGGGTGCCTGCTGCTGGTGCGCCGGTACGGCCGCCTCCTGCGGCCCATCGCCGACCTGGGTTCGATCGCGCTGACCGCGTACGCCGGGCACTTCGTGGCGATCTGGCTGCTGTTCCGGGAAAAGGACGCGTTCAGCCTCACGCACTGGCTCTGGTTCGGCGGGGTCGCCGTGGTTTTCGCGGTCGCCTGGAAGAAGTGGGTGGGGCGAGGGCCGCTGGAATGGGTGCTGCACCAGGCTTCGAGGTGGCCGGGAAAGCTGATTCCTCGACGTTTTTGATTGTTTGGGGGCCACCCCGGTATTTCATTGTGACTACGGCGAAGGCCCCGATGTCAAGGCGGGAAAGATGCCTTGACATCGGGGCCTTCGCCGTGTTCTGGGCTTTGGACCGGGGATGGGGAGGGATGGGTGGCGTCTCCGGTCACCTTCCGCCGCCGGGTTCCTTTTGTGTTCGTTGGCGGCGATGGGTGCCGTGAATGTGGCTTTCACGGCTTCGCGAGTGTGGGGTTCACCTGCCCCAGTGTGGAGTTCGGCTTCCTGAACGTGCGGTTCGGATGCATGAGTGTGGGACTCGCCGGGCCGGGGGCGGGTGGGCGAGTCCCACGTTCAGGAAGCCGAACCCCACGTTCAGATAGCCGAATGTCACGTTCGGGAAGCTGAACCTCACGTTGGGGAGGCCGAGTTCTGCGTTCGTGGGGCGCGGCCGGTGTAACGAATGTGGCTTTCGAGACGCCAGATGTCTCGAAAGCCACATTCGTGACAGGGGGGTCAGGCGGTGGCGGCTTCGATTTCGGCGAGGGTTTTGGGGACGTGGAAGGGTGGGGTGCTGGTGCCCATGATGCGGTACCGGTCCCAGGGGTCCGGATCGGACAGTTCACAGGGGGCCGAGCCGTCCGGGGTGCGGATTTCCGCCTTGGTCTTCTTCCCGCCCAGCAGGGTGGAGAGTTCCTCGGAGGCGTTGATGCGGCCGTACCAGTGGTAGTAGCCGTCGATCGGCTGGAAGTGGCCGCGCAGCTGGATCCGAACGGCCAGTTCGGTCTCGCCGACCACCACGGTCGCGTCGCCGGTGTAGCCGTCTTCGTCGTCGTGTTCGCTCACGCCGAGTCTTCCTTTCCCCGTGCCATCTGCACGACCTTGTTCTGCTCCAGCGGCAGGTTCGGGTCGACCACCACGCCACGCTGGCGCAGCAGCCCGTCGATCGCCGCCCAGATGAGCTGGGTCAGGTATTCGACCACGCTGTCCCGGCTCATCGACCGCCGTTCCAGCCACCACTCGCCGGTGTTCTGCACCAGGCCGACGATCCCGTGCGCCCACGGCTCCGCCGCGCCCGAGTCCATGCTGAACATCCGCATGTAGTCGCCGAGCAGCGCGGTCAGCGCGGTCGCGATCACTTCCTTGTCCTCGGCGACCACGTCCGAGTCCACCGGCTTGTCCGGCCACGAACCGCGCGCCAGCAGGCGGTACAGGTTCGGGTGTTCCTCGATCACCCCGAAGAACGCGTCGAGCGCCATCCGGATGCGCGGCAGCGGCGCGAGTTCGGCGTTGATCGCCGGGATCAGGCGCTCGAACAGGATGTTCGTGCCGCGCTGGCCGAGTGCGACGAACAGGTCGGCCTTGTCCTCGAAGTGCCGGTACAGCACGGGTTTCGTTACGCCCGCCTCCGCGGCGACGTGTTCCATGCCGAGGTCGGGGCCGTGCTCGTCCAGCGCTCGCAGCGCGGCCTCGACGAACTCCGCGCGCCGGGCGATGCGGTGCTTGCGCCAGCGGTCGCGGCGGGCGTCGCCCGTCTCCGGTTCGCTCGAAGACGGCTTGCTGGCTTGCTTGCTGTTGCGCTTGACACGGCCGACCATGTTCCGCATGCTACCAGAGGTAACTGTTACCTCAAGTTACACACAAGTGCGGGTGTGGGAAGGCAAGGTCGGCAATGACGCGGACGCTCAAGGACGCCGGTCGGGAGAAGACCGCGGAACGACTGCTCAAGTCTTCGGCGAACAAGTTCTACGACCCTGACGTCGACATCGACTGGGACGCGCCACTGGTGCCGGGCAAGCACTACATCCCGGAGAACCGTTCCAGCCTCTACGGCACGGAACTGTGGGAGAAGCTCAGCCCCGAGCAGCGGATCGAACTCGGCAAGCACGAGATCGCCAGCGTCGCGACCACCGGGCTCTGGTTCGAGATCCTGCTGATGCAGATGCTGCTCAAGGAGGTCTACGACACCGACCCGACCTCCAGTCACGCGCAGTACGCGCTGACCGAGGTCGCCGACGAGTGCCGCCACTCGACGATGTTCGCGCGGCTGGCCGACCGGATCGGCTGCCCGGCGTACGGGCCGGTGCCCGCGTTGCGCCAGCTGGCCAAGGTGCTGCCGGCGATCAGCTACGGCCCCGCCCGCTACGGCGCCATCCTGGTCGCCGAGGAGGTGCTGGACCGGCTGCAGCGCGAGCAGATGAACGACCCGGAGATCCAGCCGCTGGTGCGCATGGTGAACCGCATCCACGTGCTGGAGGAGGCGCGGCACGTGACCTTCGCGCGCGAGGAGGTCACCCGCGGCATGGCGAAGCTGAACCGCGCCGAGCTGGTCTACCAGCAGTTCCTGATCGCGCTGATCTCGTACTTCGTCACGCGTGCCTTCATCAACCCGCACGTCTACAAGGCGGTCGGCATCCGGCCGCGCGACGGGGTCGAAGCCGCGCTGAACAACCCGCACTGGCAGCAGACCATCGGCTGGGCGGGCGAGAAGATCATGCCGTTCCTGCAGGAGTCCGGGCTGGTCGGCAAACCGGGGATGTACTTCTGGAAGAAGTCCTTCCTCCTCCCGGCCCGATGAGCCCGCGCGAACTCGTCACCGCCGACGGCACGAAGCTCCACCTGGAGCTGAGCGGGCCGGACGACGCGGCGGTGACCGTGGTGCTGGTGCACGGCTGGACGCAGGACCTGACCTGCTGGGAACCGGTCGTCCAGCGACTGCGGGACCAGCGGCTGCTCCGCTACGACCACCGCGGGCACGGCCGGTCCACCCCGGCCCGCCGCGGGACGGCGACCATCGAGCAACTCGCCGACGACCTGGCCGAGGTGCTCGGCGCGGTGGTGCCGGAGGGCCGGCTGGTGCTCGCCGGGCATTCGATGGGCGGGATGACGATCATGGCGCTCGCCGAGCGGCATCCCGAACTGGTTTCACGCCGGGTGGCCGGGGTGGCCTTCGTGGCCACCTCGTCCGGCGAGATGAACCGGCTCACGCTCGGCCTGCCCGGCCTCGCCGGGCGCGGCGTGACGAGGGCCGAACCGCGGGTGAGGAACCTGCTGGAACGACGGCGCAAGGACACCCTGCCAGGGAGTCCGGGGTTCCTGGCGCCGTTCACCCGCTGGCTCGCGTTCGGCAGGGGCGCGGCACGGGCCGATGTGCTGGATGTTTCGGCACAGGCCCTGCGCGCGCACCCCGCGAGCATCGCGGGCTTCCTGGAGGCGATCACCCGGCACGACCGCCGGCTCGCGCTGGCCGCACTCCGCGGCACGCCGGCGGTCGTGCTCGCCGGGCAGCTGGACCGGCTGTGCCCGGTCCCGCACGCCAGGGTGATCGCCGACGAACTGCCCGAAGCGGAGTTCGTCTACTTCCCGAAGGCGGGGCACATGCTGCCGTACGAACGGGCGGACGAGGTGGCGGCGCGGGTTCGGGCTTTGACCAAGGTGCCGGTGCTGACGGGTGTTTGAGCCCCGCCCCGGTTTTTGATTGTGACTACGGCGAAGGCCCCGATGTCAAGGCGGGAAAGATGCCTTGACATCGGGGCCTTCGCCGTGTTTTTGGCTGTGGACCGGGGTGGGGTGGGGGGTCTGGGCGGATGCTCCGGTGGGGTGCCCCGGGCGGCGGTTGCGCTGGGGCCTCGGCTGGAGTGCCCGGGCGGCGGTTGGGCTCGGGACGGTGGGGGCGAACGCTATGAATGGGGCATTACTTGCAATGGATGCAAGTAATGCCCCACTCATTGCATTGAGCGCTGGGGAGGGTGCGGCTGGGGTGGGCGAGTGTCACGAATGTGGCTTTCGAGACGTTTGGCGTCTCGAAAGCACATTCGTGACAACTACGGGTGTTGTAGGGGGAAGCCGGCGCCGATGCCGCGCCAGGCCAGGGTGGAGGTCAGGGCGACGGCCTCTTCGCGGCTGATGGAGCTGTGGTTGGCCAGCCAGAACCGGGCGCTGACCTGGCTCAGGCCGACCAGGCCGACGGCCAGCAGGCGCGCGCGGTCCTCGTCGAGGCCGGCGTCCGAGGTGATCGTCTCGGTGATCGCGTCGACGCTCGCCGAGGTCGCGCGGTCGACCGCCTGCTGGACCGCGGGCTCGCCGCGCAGGTCCGACTCGAAGATCATCCGGAACGCACCGGCGTCGCCGTTGACGAAGTCGAAGAAGGCGCCGACCGTGGCCGGGACGCGCTGCTTGTTGTCCGCGGTGGAGTCCAGCGCCGCGCGCACCCGTCGCACCAGTTCGTCGACGTGGCTCTCCAGCAACGCTATGTAGAGGTCGAGCTTGCCGGGGAAGTGCTGGTAGAGCACGGGCTTGCTGACCCCGGCCTGCTCGGCGATCTCGTCCATCGCCGCCGCGTGGTAGCCGTTCGCGGCGAACACCCGCTGCGCGGCGGTGAGCAGCTGGGCACGCCGTTCCGTGCGAGGCAGCCGCACCTGCGTTCGCTGGGTGCTTTGAGCCGCTTCCGTCATCAGTCCCTCCAGACCTTCTCCGCCTCGCGCGGGGGTCACCACGGCCGAAGCGTCCCCCTGACATTACTCGTCGGTACTCACCAAACGCCAAGCGTCCGGCCACATCAGGCATTCTGGAACAGTGCCGCCGACGACCTCCACCGGTAGAACGCCGATCACCCACGTGCCGCTGACCACCACCCCGTTGCCGCCGCTCGACGCGCACGTGGCGCCGTGGCCTGGGGAAACCGAATCGGTCGGCGGGCTGGACCTGCACGTCCGCCGGACCCCGGGCACCGACGAAGCCGTCGCGGTCTACGTGCACGGGCTCGGTGGATCTTCGACCAACTGGACGGACCTGTCCGCCCTGCTGGCGCCCTTCGCCGGCGGGATCGCGGTCGACCTGCCCGGGTTCGGCTTCTCCGAACCGCCCGCGGAGTTCGACTTCGGCCTCAACTCCCACGCCGCGCTGCTTGCCGAGTTCATCGACGGCCTCGGCAAGGGACCGGTGCACCTGCTGGGCAACTCGATGGGCGGGGCGATCGCGCTGCTGGTCGCCGCCCGGCGCCCGGACCTGGTGCGCACGCTGACGCTGATCTCGCCCGCCATGCCGGACCGCAGGCTCGACTACCGCAGGCTGTCCGATCCGCGGATGGCGCTGGCGTACCTGCCGTTCGTCGGCAAGCGCGTCCGCCAGGCACTGGCCGCGCTGGGGCCGGAAGAACGCGCGCGGCAGGTGATCAAGCTGTGCTTCGCCAACGCGGACGCCTTTCCCGCGCAGCGCCTCGCCGAACTCGCCGAGGAACACAACGCGCGGGCGGAGTTCGCCTGGGCGGCGCCCGCCATGGCCCGCAGCACCTTCGGCATCTTCCGCGCCTGGTTCAGCCGGGGGCCGGAGTCGCTGTGGGCGGCGGCGGAGAAGGTGAGCGCGCCGAGCCTGGTGGTGTGGGGCGAGAAAGACCGGGTGATTTCAGTGCGACGTGCGTCACGCACGGCGACACTGATGCCCCGTGCCCGCCTCCTGGTCCTCCCACGAACGGGCCATGTGGCCCAGATGGAGCGGCCGAACACCGTAGCGAAGGCGGTACTGGCCATGTGGGAGCGGGTTGAAACCGGCGATTGGTAACCCGTTCGGGTGAGACGAGGGCGGCGCGGCCTGTGCCGGTCGGCGACGGCATAACGTTTTGGATATGGCACCCTGGACGCGTGGTGAACCGGGTGTCGAATGGTGCGCGAGGTGGCGGTGAACGATCGCCGCACCCCTCAGCAGCCCGGTCGGCTCGTCGTCCGGACCGGTCGGAGGAGTACGCCACCGGCCACGGCCGGGCCGTGCGCGCCGATGACGAGGAGCGTTACCGCCCCGGCGGCAGGCGGACCGCCGCGGAGCCACTGAGCGCGTCCTGGCGCCCGCGCGAGGAAGAGGCCGAGGCCCCCCAGCGCAAGGGCAAGGTCGGCAAGCTCACCAAGACCTACGGCTGGCGCGTCTACGCCCTGCCGGTGCTCGCGGTGATCACCGCGCTGGTGGTGTTCGACACCGCGACCAGCCCGCCCGAGACGCCCCTGATCGAGACGCCGACCGGGTCCGTGCTGGCCGGCGAGGGCACCGGGACCAACGGCGAGGGCGAGGCCCCGCCCGCCGGTGCCGAACTGCCCGCGCCGCAGATGGACCTCAACATCCCGACCGCCGACCTGCCCGAGGGCAAGCCGTACACGCAGAAGGGCCAGGGCACCTGGCACGTGGTGCCGGGCAAGACCGAGCCCTTCGGCACGGCGGGCCGGGTGTGGAAGTACACCATCGAAATCGAGGACGGCATCCCGCCGGAGGACATCAGCGGCGAGGACGCCTTCGCGAACACCGTGCAGGGCATCCTTTCCAAGGATCCGCGCGGCTGGGCGGGCAGCGGGCAGCTGCGGCTGCAGCGGGTGGACAACAGCGACCCGAACGCGGACTTCAGCGTGGCGCTGACCACTTCGGACACCGCGAAGTCGATCTGCGGTTCGTCCATCCCGTACGAGGCCTCGTGCCGCAAGGGCGACACCAAGCAGGTGGTGATCAACCTCGCCCGCTGGGTGCGCGGGGCCAAGGCGTTCAGCTCGGACCTGCTGTCCTACCGCGAGTACGCGATCAACCACGAGGTCGGGCACGCACTGGGCCACGGGCACACCGGCTGCGCCAAGGACGGCGACCTGGCGCCGGTGATGATGCAGCAGAGCTTCGGCGTGAACAACGACTACGTGGCCAAGCTGAACAACGTGCCCGGCGGCGACCGGAACTCGGTGCCCGCCGACGGCAAGGTCTGCAAGCCGAACAGCTACCCGAACCCCGGGGCGCAGGCGGGCTGACCCGCAAACCCCGTCCCAGCAGGTGGACCGGGGGAAGACCGTGCGCCGCCCGTGCGTTAGTGATAGTGGTACGCGAGAACCGTGCGCGAAGTATGGAGGTCCACCACGATGTCAGGCACGCTGCCGCCGCTCGTCGAGCCGGCCGCCGAGCTCACCAAGGACGAGGTGGCCCGCTACAGCAGGCACCTGATCATCCCGGATGTCGGGATGGATGGGCAGAAGCGGCTCAAGAACGCCAAGGTGCTGGTCATCGGTGCCGGTGGGCTGGGCAGCCCCGCGCTGCTCTACCTGGCCGCGGCCGGGGTCGGCACGCTGGGCATCGTCGACTTCGACGTGGTCGACGAGTCCAACCTGCAGCGCCAGGTGATCCACGGGCAGAGCGACGTGGGCAAGCTGAAGGCGGCCTCGGCCCAGGAGTCGCTGGCCGAGACCAACCCGAACGTCAAGGTCCACCTGCACACCGATCGGCTGGACAGCTCGAACGCGCTGGAGATCTTCCGCGACTACGACCTGATCGTCGACGGCACGGACAACTTCGCCACCCGCTACCTGGTCAACGACGCCGCGGTGCTGCTCGGCAAGCCGTACGTCTGGGGCTCGATCTTCCGGTTCGAGGGCCAGGTCAGCGTGTTCTGGGAGGACGCGCCGGACGGCCGCGGGCTGAACTACCGCGACCTCTACCCCGAGCCGCCGCCCCCCGGCATGGTGCCCTCGTGCGCCGAGGGTGGCGTGCTGGGCGTGCTGTGCGCCTCGATCGGGTCGATCATGGTGAACGAGGCGATCAAGCTGATCACCGGGATCGGTGAGCCGCTGCTCGGCCGCCTGATCAGCTACGACGCGCTCGAGATGCGCTACCGCGAGGTCAAGATCCGCAAGGACCCGGACACGCCGAAGATCACCGAGCTGATCGACTACGAGGCGTTCTGCGGGGTGGTCTCCGACGAGGCGCAGCAGGCCGCGTCGGACAGCACGATCACCGCGGCCGAGCTGAAGGCCAAGTTCGACAACGGCGACAACTTCGAGCTGATCGACGTCCGCGAGCCGCACGAGTACGAGATCGTGAACATCAAGGGCGCGAAGCTGATCCCGAAGGACCGGATCCTGTCCGGGGAGGCGCTGGCCGAACTGCCGCAGGACAAGCCGATCGTGTTGCACTGCAAGTCGGGTGCGCGGTCGGCGGAGGCGCTGGCCGCCCTGCACCAGGCCGGTTTCAAGGACGCCACGCACCTCGGCGGTGGCGTGCTCGCCTGGGCGAGGCAGGTCGACCCGAGCCTTCCGACGTATTAGAGATCCCTTGATCCCGCGCGTGAGCGCGATAACGTGCGGGATGTGACCACACCGGCTCCGAGACGCCAGCCTCCGCCGCCGCACGTCGTTGCGGCGTTCGGGGCGAAGGGCGCCGACCCGGAGCCGATGCCTGCCGGGTTCGGCTGGCGGTGTGGTGACCTGGTGCTGAAGCCGGTCCACGACCGGGCCAGGGCGCTGTGGCAGGCTCGCACGATGGAGCGCATCGCGCTGCCCGACGTGCGGGTCGCCCGGCCGGTCCGGTCCACCGACGGCCGGTCCATCGTGGGTGGCTGGGCGGCGTGCCGGTTCGTCTCCGGCACGCCGCAACCGCGCTACGACGAACTCGTGCTCGCCGCGGTGAAGCTGCACCAGGCGACCGCGCACGAGCCGCGCCCGGATTTCCTCGACAGCCGCCGCGACGTGTACGCGATCGCCGACCGGATGGCCTGGGAAGAGCTGGAGCCCGACCTCGACGAGAGGAAGGGCGGCGGCTGGTTCGAGGTGCTCGCCGGTGCTCGCCGCCCGGTGCACGGGCAGAACCAGCTGGTGCACGGCGAGCTGTTCGGCCGCGTGCTCTTCGACGGTGACGAACCACCGGGCATCGTCGACTTCGAGCCGTACTTCCGGCCCGCCGAGTGGGGTGCCGCGGTGGCCACCGTGGACGCGCTCGCCTGGGGTGGGGCCGACTCCCAGCTGCTGCAGCGCTGGGCGCACCTGCCCGAGTGGCCGCAGCTTGTGTTGCGCGCCACACTGTTCCGCCTGGCGATCATCGCGCTCGACCCGCACTTCAGCCCGTCTTCCCTGGATGGCCTGCGCTTGGCGGCCCGGGAAGTCAGCGCGCTCCTCTGAGAGTTCACCGCCACCGGCCCGCGATCGTCCGGGCAATGTCAAACGCCTGAAACATTCGGTCGTTTTCGAGTAACACGCGCTCCTTACCGTCGGTCCATGGCCGAGTCGGGAAGGAGGGCACTGTGACCGCGACCGCAGCACCGCTGACCGGGGCCCGCACGGTCACGCACTGCCCCTACTGCGCGCTGCAGTGCGCGATGGCCGTGCGCGGAACCGAGACCTCGCCCGCCGACGCGGGCGGGCTGTGCCAGAAGGGCTGGACCGCGGGCGCGCTCCTGCGGTCCCCGGCACGCCTGACCACCCCGCTGATCCGGATCGACGGCGAACTGCGCCCCGCGAGCTGGGACGACGCGCTCGACCTGGTCGCCACCCGGCTCACCGAGCTGAAGCGCGACCACGGCGCCGACGCGAACGCGGTGTTCGGCGGCGGCGGGCTGACCAACGAGAAGGCCTACCTGCTGGGCAAGTTCGCCCGGGTCGCGCTCGGCACCTCGCAGGTCGACTACAACGGGCGGTTCTGCATGTCGTCCGCGGCCGCGGCCGGGATGCGCGCGTTCGGGCTGGACCGCGGGCTGCCGTTCCCGCTGGCCGATCTGTCCGAAGCGGACGCGATCCTGCTCGTCGGCGCGAACCCCGCCGAGACCATGCCGCCGTTCGCGCGGTACCTCAAGCGCGGGCTGATCGTGGTGGACCCCCGCCGCACGCCGACCGCCGAGCTGGCCGAGTTGCACCTGCAGCCGGCGCCCGGCACGGACCTGGCGCTGGCACTGGGCATCCTGCACGCGGTGGTGGCCGACGGCCTGCTCAACCAGTCCTATGTAGACGAACGTACCGCGGGGTTCGCCGCGGTGTGGCGGATCGCGGCGGCGTGGTGGCCCGAGCGGGTGGAGCGGATCACCGGTGTCTCGGCCGCCGACCAGCGCGCGGTCGCCGCCCGGCTGGCGAACGCCCGCAACGCCTACATCCTCACCGCACGCGGTACCGAGCAGCACGCCAGTGGCGCCGACATGGTCAGCGCGTGGATCAACCTCGCGCTGGCACTGGGGTTGCCCGGGCGCGCGGGTTCCGGTTTCGGGTGCCTGACCGGGCAGGGCAACGGTCAGGGCGGGCGGGAACACGGGCAGAAGGCCGACCAGCTGCCCGGGTACCGGCGCATCGACGACCCGGCGGCACGGGCGCACGTCGCCGGGGTGTGGGGCGTACCGGCGGATTCCCTCCCGGGGCCCGGTCGTTCCGCCTACGAACTGCTCGACGCGCTGGGCACCGAGGACGGCCCGCGCGGGCTGATGGTCTTCGGCAGCAACGTGCTGGTGTCCGCGCCGCGGTCCGCGCACATCGCCGATCGGCTGGGCGCACTGGACTTCCTGGTGGTCGCCGACCTGGTGCTGTCCGAAACGGCCGCGCTCGCCGACGTTGTGCTGCCCATCACGCAGTGGGCCGAGGAGGAGGGCACGATGACCAACATCGAGGGGCGGGTGTTGTTCCGCCGCCGCGCGATCGATCCCCCGGAAGGCGTCCGCACCGATCTCGACGTGCTGTCGGGCCTGGCGAGCAGGCTCGGGCAACCCGATGGCCGGTTCCCGGCCGACGCGGACACCGTGTTCGAAGAACTGCGAGCCGCTTCGAAGGGCGGGCTCGCCGACTACTCCGGCATCACCTACGACCGGCTGCGCGCGGGAGAACGGCTGCACTGGCCGGTTCCCGAGACCGATCACCCCGGTTCCCCGCGGGTGTTCCTCGACCGGTTCGCGCACGCCGACGGCCGCGCGCGGTTCCACCCGGTCGACCACCGCGGCCCGGCCGAGCCGACCGATGCCGAATATCCCTTGCAGGCCACCACGGGTCGCGTGCTTCAGCACTACCAATCCGGCGCGCAGACGCGGTTGATCGACGAACTCACCGACGCCGTCCCCGAAGCCTTCGTCGAGGTCCACCCGGACACCGCCGCTCGTGCCGGCCTGGCTGACGGTGACTGGGCTTCGGTCGAATCCCGGCGAGGTGCCGTGAGGGCGCGGGTGCGCTGCGTCCCGTCCATCCGGCCCGACCTGGTCTTCGTGCCGTTCCACTTCCCCGGGGCGCAGCGGGCGAACCTGCTGACCAACCCGGCGCTCGACCCGACCAGCCGCATGCCGGAGTTCAAGGTGTGCGCAGTCCGCTTGGCGGGTGCGGAATGACCCGGAACGTGGTGGTCATCGGCTACGGCATGGCCGGGGCCAGGGTGGCCGAGGAGATCCGCCGCCGCGACGCGGACGGTTCGCGCGTGACGCTCACCGTGCTCGGTTCCGAGCCGTACCCGGCGTACAACCGGGTGCTGCTGTCCGGGGTCGTCGCGGGCACCATGAGCACGGATTCGGTGTGGCTGCACGATTCCGAGTGGGCCAAGGAGAACGACGTCGACCTGCGGCTGGGCACGACGGTGGACCGCATCGACCGCGCGGCCCGCCGGATCGAGCTGGCGGACGGGTCCATTGTGGACTACGACGCGCTGGTGCTGGCCACCGGTGCCGCGCCGTGGATGCCGCCGGTGGAGGGGCTGACCACCGAAACCGGTGAAGTGGCGCCCGGCGTGGTCGCGTTCCGCAGCCTCGGTGACTGCGAGCGCATCCTCGACGCCGCCAAGGTCGGCGCCCCGGTGGCCGTGCTCGGCGGCGGGCTGCTCGGCCTGGAAGCCGCCCGCGGACTGGCCGGGCGTGGGAACCTGGTCACCGTGGTGCACCCGGTCGGGCACCTGATGGAACGCCAGCTCGACGCCGAAGGCGGCCGGGTGCTCGCGGAAACCCTGCGGGGACTGGGCATCGAGTTCCGGCTCGGCGCGACCGCCGCCCGGTACCTGCCCGGCGACGGGCTCAAGCTGGACGACGGTTCGTACGTCCAGGCCGATCTCGTCGTGGTCTCCGCCGGGGTGCGCGCGGACACCGCGCTGGCCCGCGAAGCCGGGCTGGCCGTCGACCGCGGGGTGCTCGTCGACGACTCCCTGCGCACCAGCGACGGCCGGGTGTTCGCGATCGGCGACTGCGCGCAGCACCCGGGCACGGTGTCCGGGCTGGTGCAGCCCGCCTGGGAACAAGCTGCCGTGGTGGCCGACCTGGTCACCGGCGAGAACACCGCCGCGCGCTATCGGGGCACCCCGGTGGTGACCAGGCTCAAGGCCCGCGGCGTGGACCTGGCGGCGTTCGGCGACACCGAAACCGCCGGTGCCGAGGTGCTCAGCGTGTCCGACTCGACCCGGGGCCGGTACGCGAAACTGCTGGTGCGCGAGGAAAAGGTGGCCGGCGCGATCGTGCTCGGCCTCCCCGACGCGGCCGCGAACCTGACCCAGCTCTACGACCGCGGTGCCCGGCTGCCCGAGGACAAGCTCGCGCTGCTGCTCGGCCGGGCGCTGCCCGGACCGGACGCGGCGGGCACCCCGTCGGTGAACCCGGCGAACCTCCCGGCGAGCGCGGTGGTCTGCCGCTGCAACTCGGTGACCAAGGGCCGCCTGGTCGAGCAGTGGCGCGCCGGGGCCACCGACCTGCCCGCGCTCGCCGCGGCGACCAGGGCGACCACCGGCTGCGGTGGCTGTGCCGATGCCGTGCGGGGCATCGCCGGCTGGCTCGCCGAAACCTCCTGAACGGCTGAAAGGCAACACATGCAGACGAAACGCTGGATCCAGCGGTGGGAACCGGAGAACCCGGAGTTCTGGGAGTCCACCGGCAAGCGGGTGGCCCGGCGCAACCTGTGGTTCTCCATCTTCGCCGAGCACGTCGGTTTCTCGATCTGGACGCTGTGGTCGGTGATGGTCCTGTTCATGGGCCCCGAGTACGGCTTCTCGGCGGCGGACAAGTTCCTGCTGGTGTCCACCCCGACCGTGGTCGGCGGGCTGATGCGGCTGCCCTACACCTTCGCGGTGGCGAAGTTCGGCGGTCGCAACTGGACGGTCGTCAGCGCCGGGCTGCTGGTCTTCCCGACCGTGCTCGCCGCGATCGTGATGGAACCCGGCACTTCGCTGGGCACGTTCCTGCTGGTCGCCGCGCTCGGCGGGGTCGGCGGCGGCAACTTCGCCTCGTCGATGACCAACATCAACACCTTCTACCCGGAGCGGCTCAAGGGCTGGGCGCTCGGGCTGAACGCGGGCGGCGGCAACCTGGGGGTGGCCGCGATCCAGCTGATCGGCCTGCTGGTGATCGGCACGGCGGGCGCGATGGCCCCGCGCGTGGTGCTGTTCATCTACCTGCCGCTGATCGTGCTCGCCGCGGTGCTCGCCTACCTCTACATGGACAACCTGGCCAGCGTGCGCGGGGACACCGGGGCCATGCGCGAAGTGGTCAAGGACAAGCACACCTGGGTGATGTCCTTCCTCTACGTCGGCACCTTCGGCTCGTTCATCGGCTACAGCTTCGCCTTCGGCCTGGTGCTGCAGAACCAGTTCGGCCGCACCCCGCTGCAGGCCGCGGCGGTGACCTTCCTCGGCCCGCTGATCGGCTCGCTGATCCGGCCGGTGGGCGGCATGCTGTCCGACCGGATCGGCGGCGCGAAGGTGACGCTGGTGACCTTCGGCGGCATGGCGGTCGCGGCGGCGGGCGCGATCATCGCCTCGAACGCCGGTTCGCTGGCGTTGTTCACCACCGCCTTCATCCTGCTGTTCGTGCTTTCCGGCGTGGGCAACGGATCCACCTACAAGATGATCCCGGCGATCTTCCGGGCGAAGGCGCAGTCGGCGATCGAAGAGGGTGCCTCGGAGACCGGCGAACTGCTGCGTGCCCGGCGGCTTTCCGGCGCGTTGATCGGGCTGGCCGGCGCGATCGGCGCGATCGGCGGGCTGTTCATCAACCTCGGCTTCCGCGCGTCGTTCGCCGGCACCGGCGGTGGCGTCCCCGCCTTCGTCGCGTTCGGCGTGTTCTACCTGATCTGCGCGGGCGTGACCTGGGCGGTCTACCTGCGCCGCGAAGGCGTGCGCTCGCCGAGCCCCGCACTGGCCGGGGCCGGGGTCTGAGCCATCTTGCATCCCAGGGAGGAGCAGCGAATGCGGACACTGGTTGTCGCCGGACACGGCATGGTCGCCCACCGGCTGGTCGAAGCGGTGCGAGCGGGCGGAAGCGACTGGCGCGTGGTCGTGCTGGCCGAGGAGTCGCGCCCGGCGTACGACCGGGTGGCTCTGACCTCCTATGTGGACGGCTGGGACGCGCAGGTGCTGGCGCTGCCCGGTTCCGACTACGCCGACGACCCGGAGGTCGAGCTGCGGCTCGGTGATCCGGTGGTGTCGGTGGACCGCGAGCGGCGGGTGGTCCGGACCGCGGCCGGGTACGAGCAGCCCTACGACGCGCTGGTGCTGGCCACCGGGTCGAAGCCGTTCGTCCCGCCGGTCCCCGGGCACGACCTGCCGGGCTGCTTCGTCTACCGGACGATCGACGACCTCGACGCGATCCGCGAGGCCGCCGGTGCGGCTGGTCGCGGCCGTCGCTCGGCGATGGTGGTCGGTGGTGGCCTGCTCGGCCTGGAAGCCGCGAAAGCCCTGCGGGACATGGGACTCTCACCGCACGTGGTGGAGATGGGCCCGCGGCTGATGCCGTTGCAGGTCGACGACGGGGGTGCCGGGCTGCTGCGCGAGCTGGTCACCGCGCTCGACGTGACCGTCCACACGGGAACGTCGACGAAGGTGATCGAGCCGGACGGTGACCGGCTCATCGCCAAGCTGGCCAACGGCACCGAGCTGGACCTGGACCTCGTGGTGTTCTCGGCGGGCATCCGGCCGCGGGACGAGCTGGCCAGGGAAAGCGGGCTGGAGGTCGGCGAGCGCGGTGGCGTGCTGGTCGACAACCGGTGCCGCACCAGCGATCCGGCGGTGTACGCGATCGGCGAATGCGCGTCGGTGGAGAACCGCGTGTACGGCATCGTGGCGCCGGGTTACGCGATGGCGGAGATCGTCGCCGCGCAGCTGCTCGGGGGTGACGGCGAGTTCGGCGAGCAGGACATGTCGACCAAGCTGAAGCTGCTCGGGGTCGACGTGGCCAGCTTCGGGGACGCGCACGCGGCCACCGAGGGCGCCCGCGAGGTCGCCTTCGCCGATTCGGTCGACGGCTACTACAAGAAGCTGGTGGTCTCCGAGGACGGCAAGACGCTGCTCGGCGGGGTGCTGGTCGGGGACGCCTCGCAGTACACGATGCTGCGGTCGTTCGTCGGCCGCGCGCTGCCCGCGTCACCCGGCTCCATGCTCTCGCCCGCTGGCGGTGGTGAAGGGGTCGGCTTGGACGCGCTGCCGCCCGACGCCCAGGTGTGTTCCTGCAACGCCGTCACGAAGGCCGCGATCACCGACGCGATCCTCGAGCACGAGTGCACCGACGTGCCGAAGCTCAAGGCCTGCACGCGGGCGGGCACGGCCTGCGGCTCGTGCGTGCCGATGTTGGCGAAACTGCTGGACTCGTGCGGGGTGGAGCAGTCGAAGGCGCTCTGCGAGCACTTCTCCTTCTCCCGCGCGGAACTGTTCGAGATCGTCAGCGCCACGCGGATCAGCACCTTCGGCGAGCTGATCACGCGGCACGGCACCGGGACCGGCTGCGCGATCTGCAAACCGGCGGTGGCCTCGATCCTGGCGACGCTGGGCAACGGGCACATCCTCGGCGGCGAGCAGGTGACCCTGCAGGACACCAACGACCGGTTCCTGGCGAACATCCAGCGCAACGGCTCGTACTCGGTGGTGCCGCGCATCCCCGGCGGCGAGATCACCCCGGCGAAGCTGAAGGTGATCGCCGAGGTGGCCGAGGAGTTCGGGCTGTACACCAAGATCACCGGCGGGCAGCGGATCGACCTGTTCGGCGCGACGGTGGACCAGCTGCCGCCGATCTGGCGCCGGCTGGTCGACGCGGGCTTCGAATCCGGGCACGCGTACGGGAAGTCGCTGCGCACGGTCAAGTCGTGCGTCGGCTCCACCTGGTGCCGGTACGGGGTGCAGGACAGCGTCGGCATGGCGGTCGAACTGGAGCTGCGGTACCGCGGGCTGCGCTCGCCGCACAAGCTCAAGGCGGCGGTCTCGGGGTGTGCGCGGGAATGCGCCGAGGCGCGGGGCAAGGACTTCGGCGTGATCGCCACGGAGAAGGGCTGGAACCTCTACGTCGGCGGCAACGGCGGCACCACGCCCCGACACGCGCGGCTGCTGGTGTCCGATGTGGACAGCGAAACACTGTTCCGGACGATCGACCGGTTCCTGATGTTCTACGTGCGCACCGCCGACCGGTTGCAGCGCACGGCACCGTGGATCGAGGAGCTGGAAGGCGGCCTCGACCACCTGCGTGACGTCATCGTGAACGACAGCCTCGGCATCTGCGAGGAACTGGACGCGGCGATGGAGAAGCACGTGGACTCCTACGCCGACGAATGGCGTGGCGTGCTCGAGGACCCGGAGAAACTGGCGCGGTTCACCTCGTTCGTGAACGCTCCGGGAACCCCGGATCCGACGATTTCCTTCCGCGTCGAGCGTGAGCAGAACGTGCCCGTTTCTCTCGGAATGCCGGAGGTGGCCGCACGATGACCGCGTTGACTTCTTTTGTCGGGGGTTCGGGGGTCGTCCCCCGGGTGGCACAGGAACGAGTCTGGACGGCCGTGTGCCCGGTCGAGACGGTGCCGCTCGGCGCCGGGGTGGCCGCGTTGCTGCCGGACGGCTTGCAGGTGGCCGTCTTCCGCACCGGCGACGGCGTGTTCGCCTTGTCCAATGTGGACCCGTTCAGCGGCGCGGCGGTGCTCTCGCGCGGCATCATCGGGGACCGGGGCGGGGTGCCGGTGGTGGCGTCGCCGATGCACAAGCAGTGCTTCGAGCTGTCGACCGGGCAGTGCCTGGACGATCCGGAGGTGCGGGTGGCCTGCTACCCGGTGCGGGTGGCCGCGGGCACGGTGGAGGTGGGCGGGCCATGACGGCCCTGCCACCCCTGGCGGGCTTCGCCATCGGGATCACGGCGGCGCGCCGGGCTGATGAGCTCGGGGCGCTGTTCGTGCGAAAGGGGGCGTCCGTGCGGTACGGGCCGGCGATCCGGATCGTGCCGCTGTCGGACGACACGGAACTGCTCGCCGCGACGCGCCGGTTGCTGGACGAGGCACCGGACGTGGTGGTGGCGACCACCGGTATCGGCTTCCGCGGCTGGATCGAAGCCGCCGAGGGCTGGGGACTCGGCGACGCCGTGCTCGCCAGGCTCGGCGGGGCCGCGGTGATGGCACGCGGGCCGAAGGCGAAGGGCGCGGTGCGCGCGGCCGGGTTGTCCGAAGTGTACTCACCGGATTCGGAGAGCAACGCGGAGTTGCTGCAACACCTGCTGGAGTCCGGTGTGGACGGACGGCGGGTGGCGGTGCAGTTGCACGGCGAGCCGTTGCCCTTCTTCGTGGAGTCCCTGCGCTCCGCCGGTGCCGAAGTGATCGAGATCCCGGTGTACCGCTGGGTGGGCCCGGCCGATCCGGGACCGCTGGACCGCCTGCTGGACTCCGTGCTGGAGGGCGGGATCGACGCGATGCCGTTCACCAGCGCACCCGCCGCGGCGAGCATGTTCGCCGTGGCCAAGCGGACCGGCCGGTACGCGGCGCTGGTGGAGGCGCTGACGCGCCGGGTGCTGGTCGCCTGCGTCGGGCCGATCACCGCCGCGCCGTTCGCCGCGCTGGGCATCCCGATCGTGCAGCCGGAACGGTCCCGCATCGGGGCGCTGGCACGCACGCTTTCGCAGGGACTGCTGGACCGGGCGCCGAGGTGGCAGGTGGCCGAGCGGACAGTGGAACTGCGTGGGCAGGCGGTGGTCGTCGACGGCGAACTGCGGACGCTGGCACCCGCGCAACTGGCGGTGCTGCGGGCGCTCGCGGAGGAACCGGGGCGGGTGATCTCGCGGCGGCAGCTGATGACCGTGCTGCCCGGCGGCGGCGACGAGCACGCGGTGGAGACGGCGGTCGGCAGGCTCCGCACTTCGCTGGGTGAGGGAAAACTGGTGCAGACCGTGGTCAAGCGAGGTTACCGGCTGGCCGTGGAGAAGGCGGGGATGGCTTGATCGTCCTGGTGGCACACGGAACCCGGGCCGCGGCCGGGGTGCGCGTGATTTCGGAACTGGCGGAACTGGTGCGCGAGCGGGTGGCCGTCCCGGTGCGGGTCGCCTACGCGGACGTGCTCCAGCCCGACGGGACGACGGTGCTCGCGGAGGCGTCCGGCCCGGCCGTGGTCGTGCCCGCGTTCCTGGCGTCGGGGTACCACGTGCGGACCGACATCCCGGCCCAGATCGAGGCGAGCGGGCACCCGGCGGTGACCGTGACGCCGGCTTTCGGCGCGGCACCCGAGCTGATCGACGTGCTGGAGTCCCGGCTGCTCGACGCCGGGTACCGCGAAGGCGACGCCGTGGTGCTGGCGGCGGCCGGGTCCAGTGATCCTCGTGCGCTCAGCGAGGTCCGGGTGGCCGCGCGGGCGTTGCGGGCGCGGTTGGGCGTGCCGGTGCGGGTCGGGTTCGCCGCCACCGCGCGGCCGTCGATCGCCGAGGTGGTGGCTTCGCTGGGGGTATCGCGGGTCGCGGTGGCTTCGTGGCTGCTCGCGCCCGGGTTGTTCCACCGGCGGCTCGTCGACTCGGGTGCGGCCGTGGTGGCCGACCCGCTGGGCGCGCACGCCTCCGTCGCCGACCTCGTGGTCCGGCGCTACCAGTCGACCTTGGCGAGCGTGAGCCCGCGAGCCGCGGCGACCAGTTCGGCTTCCTCGGCGACGCGGTTCTGAGTGCCCGGGTCGAGCGGCCAGAACGACGTGACGGCGATCGACAGCCGTTTGCCGGAGGTCTTGGGGCGCCAGACACCGGCGATCTCCCCGTCGGCGAGCAGCGCGCCCGGGTTGCCGAGGATCTTCCAGATCTCCTTCTGGCGGGGCTTCTCCGGTACCAGCAGGTCGCGGTCCCTGGCCTGGAGCAGCGGGTCGGACGGCGGCAGCAGGCGCACGACGTCGGGCTCCGGCGGGTTCTCCAGCAGCGCGAGCGCGTCGGCCGGCAGGTAGCGCTTCTTGCCGTCGACCTGCACTTCCGCGAGGTCCGACGGCCACATGTCTTGGGCCACGGTCGCCGTGGTGCCGGAGAAGCCGCCCGCGTCACCGGGGGCGGCCGGACCGTGCAGGCGCAGGTAGGCCGCCATGACGGCGGTCGCGGCGGCGACGTCCGGCTTGGCCGGGACCGGGCCGCGGTTCTCCATCGGGGTCAGGGTCGCGGGGGACGCGTCCCGGACCAGTTCGAGCCCGGCGAGCGGCGCGGCCAGGCGCATGAGCTGTTCGAGGATGTGCGTCGCCCCGCAACCACGGCACCAGACCGAGAAACCGTCCGGTACGAGCTTGGTGACCGCGGTGCTCGCGGCCCCCTTGGTCATCGTCTTGCCGACGGCCTTGCGCAGGGCCTTGGCCGTGGCCGTCAGCGCCTCGGCCGCGGGGACACCGGCGCGGGCGACCTGGGCGCGCTGCCAGTTCATCCGCGCCTGGGCGTCCGCTTCGGACAGTGGGACCAGGCCGGCGACGAGGGTTTTCAGGTCCTGCCGCCGGTGCAGGTGCGGTGCCCCGCGGTGGGACCAGAGCAGGGCGAACCGGTCGTCGCCGGGGTCGGCCGGGGCGGGCAGCCGCGCGGCCAGCGCGATGGCCGGGCCACCGCGCTGGTTGTCCTGCACGCCGAGGTCGAACACGGCCAGGTCGTGCGGGTCGGCCGTCTCCCGGTGCAGGCCCTGCGCGGCGATCCGGTAGGCCATCACCTGCTGCCTGTCCATCGTGTCCGTCCTAAAGGGAGTAATCGAAGGTGTAGGACATCGCCGCTTCGCCCGCTGCGCCGGTGGCGGTGCCGGTGCCGCGGAGGCCGGTCAGCTCACCGGTGCCCGAGCCGTCGACCACGGTGAACGTGCCGTCGATGCCGCTGGCGTCGAACGCTACCTCGTGCCGGATCACGAAGCTGCCCTTGCGGCCGTCGACCGCGCCCTCGATGCGTTCGAAGCCGGGCGCGCGCTGGCCGGCGCCGTCGTAGTCCGGGCCGGTGTAGTAGAGGAGGTAGTCGCAGGAGGACTCGCCCTCGATCAGGCCCGAGTAGGTCATCACCGCGTGGGCGTGTGCGTACCGCGGCTGGCCTTCGGCGCCGCTGACCACGTTCTCTTCCCACGTCTTCGTCGCAAAGGTGTTCATGGGTCGTACTGTGCCGGGCTTACCTGACAGCTTGTGTCAGGTTTTCCGGGCATACTGGGTCCATGCGGGCGAGCAGGTTGCTGTCGGTGCTGCTGCTGTTGCAGAACCGGGGCCGGATGACGGCCGACGAGCTCGCCGGGGAGCTCGAGGTCTCGGTGCGCACGGTGTACCGCGACATCGAGGCGTTGTCGGCGGCCGGGGTACCGGTTTACGCCGATCGCGGGCGGACCGGGGGATACCAGCTGGTCGACGGCTACCGCACGCGGCTGACCGGGCTCACCGAGGAGGAGGCGCGGTCGCTGTCGCTGGCCGGGCTGCCCGCGGCGGCGTCCGAACTGGGGCTCGGGACCGTCCTCGCGGCGGCCCAGCTGAAGCTCTACGCGGCGTTGCCCGCGGACCTGCGTGATCGGGCGGCGAGCGTGTCGCAGCGGTTCTACCTGGACGTTCCCGGGTGGCACCGGGGAATCGAAAGCCTGCCGCAACTGGCGGAGGTGGCCGAGGCGGTGTGGCAGACGCGGCGGCTGCGGATCGAGTACCGGCGGTGGGGGAACCAGGAGGTCACGCGGGAGATCGAGCCGCTGGGACTGATCCTGAAAGGCGGCAGCTGGTACCTCGCCGCGCGATGTGAGGGCAACGACCGGACGTACCGGATCTCGCGCATCGAGGGCATGGAGACGCTGGGCGAGTTCAGGCGGCCTCTTGATTTCGACCTGGCCGAGTACTGGCGGGCGTGGTCGGAGCAGTTCGAGCGGCGGCTGTATTCGCGGCGTGCGGTGGTGCGCCTGTCCCCGCTGGCGCAGACGCTCGTACCGTTCTACCTGGGCGCGGTGGGTGCGCGGGCGTTGCGGGAGGCTTCGGCCGTGCCGGACGAGGCGGGGTGGGTCCAGCTGGAGTTGCCGGTGGAGCAGGGTCGCCCGGCGATCGGGGAGCTGCTGCGGTTCGGGGCGGGCTTGCAGGTGCTGGAGCCCGCCGACCTGCGCGAGGAAGTGGCCGAGGCGATTCGGGAGATGGGTGCGCACTATGGGTGAGCTGAGCGGCGTGACCATCGGGATCACGGCGGAACGGCGGGCCGAGGAGTTCATCGCGGCCCTGGAACGGCACGGCGCCGTGGTGCGGCACGCGCCGACGATCCGGATCGTGCCGTTGCCGGACGACGCCCTGCTGCGGACGGCGACCGACGCGGTGCTCTCCGCGCCGGTGGACTACTCGGCGGTGACCACGGGGGCAGGGTTCCGGGGCTGGGTCGAGGCCGCGGAGGGCTGGGGCCTTCGGGACGAGCTGCTGAGGCACCTCGGTGCTTCGCGGATCGTGGTGCGGGGTCCTAAGGCGAAGGGCGCGGTCCGGGGTTTCGGGCTGGCGGAAGAATGGTCGGCTCCGGGGGAGACGAATGCGGAATTGTTCGATCATCTGCTTCTTGAGGAATTGGCGGGCAAGCGGGTCGCGGTGCAGTTGCACGGGACGCCGTTGCCTGCTCTGACGGACTCGTTGGTGGTTGCTGGGGCTGAGGTTGTCGAGGTGCAGCCCTACCGGTGGGAATGGCCGGCTGACCTGGCTCCCGCGCATTCGCTGATCGACGATGTGCTGGGTGGTGGGGTTCGGGTACTGGCTTTCACCAGTGCTCCGGCGGTGGCGAACCTGCTTACTTTGGCTGGTCCTCGGTTGGATTCTTTGGTGGAGGCCCTGCGTACGCGGGTTGTTTGTGCCTGCGTCGGTTCTGTCACCGCGGCGCCGCTTACGGAGTTGGGGGTGCCTACTTTGCAGCCGGACCGGCCACGGCTGGGGGCGCTGGTGAAGCTACTGGTACGGGAGTTCTCCACCCCGGCCTCTTAGTGTCCATTGCGCGGCGGGCCCATCGAGGACGGGTGCCGTGAATGTGGCTTTCACGGCCGAATCCGCCGTGAAAGCCACATTCACGGCATGTGCCGAATCTTTAGAGGTCGTCTGGGGCGGGTGGGGTGGCGAGGGCTTCTCGGCCTACTTCTTCTTCGGTTTTGCCCTGTCGCCAGTAGCCGGTGAAGGTGATGGCTCGTTTGTCGAAGGTGCGTTCCCGGACGAGGTGGCGGCGGGCGAACTTCACCAGGCTCGCCTCCCCCGAGAGCCACGAGTAGGCCTTTCCGGCGGGCAGTTCGGCGGCGCGTACGGCCTCCAGGACAGCTTCCCCGTGTGGCCGCCCATTGCGCGCGATCCAGGTGATCTCGACGTCCTTCGCGGCGGTGTCGAAGGTCTGCTCGTCCTCCGGATCCCCGATCTCCACATAAGCCCGCACGACCGCGTCCTCCGGGAGCGACTCGATGATCGCGCCCACGGCCGGGATGGTCGACTCGTCGCCGACGAGTAGTTGCCATTCGGCGTCGTCGGGTGGGGTGTAGAGGGCGTGGGGCGGGGTCAGGAAGATCAGTTCGTCACCGACGGAAGCGCGCTCCGCCCAGGACGAGGCTGGGCCCACGTCGTGCAGGACGAAGTCGACGTCGAACTCCGAAGGGCGGATGGCGCGCACGGTGTAGGTGCGCATCGGCGGGCGTTCGGCGTCCGGCATGGCGAGGTAGCGCCGGTACCAGGTGAGCACCTCGCCGTCGTCCAGTGACGGCGGCAGGACGGGACGCTCGGCGCCGGGAACCGGGAAGAACAGCTTGACGTACTGGTCCGGACCCACGTCGGGAACCGTGGTGGCCACCTCGAAGGTGATCCGGGCCATGTGCGGCGTCAGCCGCCGGACGGCGGACACGTGGATCGGGTGGTACGTCGGGCTCGCCATTAGGCAAGGCTAACCATAGACGTCACCAGAGACCACCCTCGGGCTCCTCCTGATTCCATCGATACGTCCGCAGGTCCACCTTCTGCCCGTCCGCGAGCACACCTTCCGCGCGCAGCCGCGCCAGTTGCTCGTCGGCCAGGTGCGGCGCCGGGGTGCCGTTCGCGCGCAGGATCCGGTGCCACGGCAGGTCGGAACCGTCTTCGGCGAGGATGGCGCCCACCATCCGCGGCGAGGGGGCGCCGGCCAGGTTCGCGATGTCGCCGTAGGTGGAGACCTTGCCGGGCGGCACGTCGCTGATCACCGCCCGCACCCGTTCGTGCAGCTCTTCGTCCATGCGTACAGCTAACCGGACGACACCGACAGTTCCGAGCGGGTGCCGCTACACGGTGCCGATCACCTCCCGTGGTCCAATCGGGTGTGGCAAGCAGGACGAAGCACCGGGTGAGCGCGCGACTGGTGCGCCGCCCGGTCGTGCCGTCGCCACCCCGCCGCTGGGAGCCCGACGCCCGTCGTGTGCTCGGCGGACCGGTCGGGTTCGTGCGCGTGCTGGGCGGTCCGGGCACCGGGAAAACCACGCTGCTCGCCGAGGCCGTCACGCGCCGGATTCGGGACCAGGGCGTCGATCCCGAGCGCATCCTGGTGCTCACCACGTCGCGTCGCGCCGCGGAAGCGTTGCGTGCGGAAACCACGCGCCTGCTCAACGACGGTGATCCCGACGCACCCCGCACCATCCGCGAGCCGATCGTGCGCACAGTGCACTCGTACGCCTACGCCGTGCTGCGCCTGCAGGCGCGCCTGCGTGAGGAGCCCGCGCCACGCCTGCTCAACAGCGCCGAGCAGGACGTGATGATGCGCGAGCTGCTCGCGGGCGACCTCGAGCAGGGCGCGCTCGACTGGCCGGTCGAGCTGAGGCCCGCGCTGACCGTGCCGGGGTTCGCCGAGGAGCTGCGTGACCTGCTCCTGCGCGCCGCCGAACGCGGGCTCGGGCCGGAGGACCTGATCAAGCTCGGCGAGCAGAAGAACCGCGAGCAGTGGATCGCCGCGGGCACGTTCTGGCGGCAGTACGAGGACGTCAGCGCGTTGCAGGGAGCCGGTGGCAACGCGCTCGCGCTGCCCGGTGCCACCGCCTACGACGCGGCTGAGCTGGTCATTTCCGCGCTGGTCGCGTTGAACACCGAGCCGGACCTGATGCTGCGTGAGCAGAACCGCGTGCGGCACCTGTTCGTCGACGACGCCCAGCACCTCGACCCGCTGCAGTTCCGTCTCCTGCGCCACCTCGGCTCCGGTGCCGACGATTTCGTGCTCGCCGGTGACCCCGACCAGTCGATCTTCTCCTTCCGCGGCGCCGATCCCACGCTGCTGGAGCAGGCCGACCGCCGCGAGAACCGGACGATCCGGCTCACCCGCACCCATCGGCTCGCGCCCGCGATCGCCGCCGCGGTCAACCGGCTGGTCCGGCACCTCCCCGGCCCGCGGCGCCCGGAACTGCGCCCGGCCGAAACCGAGCCCGAAACCGAGACTGAGGACGAGCCCGACGAGGGCGTGGTCAAGATCCGGCTGCTGTCCACCCCCGCCGCCGAGGGCGCGTGGATGGCCGATCAGCTGCGCCGCGCCCATCTGATGGACGAAATCCCCTGGTCGGAGATGGCCGTGCTGGTGCGCTCGCCGTCCAGGACCTTCCCGGTGCTCATCCGCGCCCTGCGTGCGGCCGGGGTGCCGATCGCGGCGGCCTCCGAGGAACTGCCGCTGGCCAAGCAGCCCGCGGTCCGGCCGTTGCTGGCCGCGCTCCGGGCCGCCGATGATCCGTCCACTGTGGATGCCGACGTGGCGGAAATGCTGCTGGCCTCACCGTTGGGCGGCGCTGACCCACTGGCGTTGCGGCGATTGCGCCGCGGCTTGCGACGGCTGGAACTGTCGGCGGGCGGCGAGCGGTCCAGTGACGAACTGCTCGTGGAAGCGTTGCTGGAGAACGATCCGCTGACCGCGCTCGCCGACGCGGAGGCCGGTCCGGTGCGTCGCGTGGCGGGGCTGATCGCGACAGCGCGCGAGTCGATCCTGCAACACCGCAACGTGGAGAACGTGCTGTGGGACCTGTGGCAGGCCAGCGATCTCGAGGCGCGGCTGCTGCGGTTCGCCGATCGAGGCGGGTCGCTCGGCTCGCAGGCCGACCGCGATCTGGACTCGGTGGTGGCCCTGTTCCACGCCGCCGGTCGTTATGTCGACAGGTTGCCGCATTCCACGGTGACCGCGTTCGCCGACTACCTGACCTCGCAGCAGATCGCCGGTGACAGCCTCGCGCCCAAGGCCGCCCGCAAGGAGGGCGTCACGCTGCTCACCGCCCACGGGTCCGCCGGTCGTGAGTGGACGGTGGTCGCGGTGGTCGGCGCGCAGGAAGGCAGCTGGCCGGACCTGCGGCTGCGGGGATCACTGCTGGGCGTGGAGAAGCTGGTCGACCTGCTGTCCGGTGTGGATGGTGAGCAGGTGTCCGCGGCAGCGCCCTTGCTGGCGGAGGAACGCCGCCTGTTCTACGTGGCCGCCAGCCGGGCTCGGCGGACGCTGCTGGTCAGCGCGGTGCGTGGTGAGGACGAGCAGCCCTCGCGCTTCGTCGACGAACTGGACGAAGCCGCGCCGGACGAATCGTCGGCCGACCCGCGGTTGAAGACCGGTGGCCGGTCGCTGGTGCTCGCGGAACTGGTCGGCGAGTTGCGCCGATCCGTGTGCGACGCCGAGATGGACACCGAACGACGGCAGCTCGCCGCGCGCCAGCTGGCGAAACTGGCGGCAGCCGGGGTCCCCGGCGCGCATCCGTCCACTTGGTACGGGGTGCCGCAGCCGTCCACCGAGGTCGCGTTGTTCAACCCCGGGCAGTTGGTCAGCGTCTCGCCGTCCACTGTGGAGATCCTGGCGCGCTGCCCGTTGCGCTGGCTGCTGGAACGCCACGGTGGCGACGATCCCGCCCAGCTCGCGGCGGTCACCGGCACGCTGGTGCACGCGCTGGCCCAAGCCGCCGCCGAAGGCACGGACGACGACGACCTGAGGGCCGCGCTGGACGAGGCGTGGACGCGGGTCGACGCCGGTGCGCCCTGGTTCTCCCGGCGCGAACGCCGTCGCGTGGAACAGATGCTGGAAAACTTCATGGCCTGGCTGCGCACCAGCCGCGCCGAGCTGACCAGCGCCGGGAACGAGAAGGACGTGCAGGTCGTGCTGCCCCCGGAGCACGGCGACGGCGAGGACGAGCTGCTCGTGCGCCTGCGCGGGCGGGTCGACCGCCTGGAGCTGGACGAGCAGGGCCGTCCGGTGATCGTGGACATCAAGACCGGCAAGACCCCGGTCACCGCCACGGATGCCGAGCAGCACCCGCAGCTCGCGGCCTACCAGCTGGCCGTGCTGCTGGGCGCGTTCGGCGACCTCGGCACCGAGCCGGGTGGCGCCAAGCTGGTCTACGTGGCCAAGGCGAACAAGAAGACCGGTGCCACGGAACGGCAACAGGCCCCGCTCGACGAGGAAACCGGCCCCACCTGGCTGGAACTGGTCCGCCGTGCGGCCGGATCGGCTGCCGGGCCGGGCTTCGAGGCCCGGGAGAACGCGGACTGCCCGCGCTGCCCGGCACGCGGCTCGTGCCCGGTGCGCCCGGAAGGCCGTCAGGTGACCGGGCCATGACCGTGACGCTGCCCGGCGGACGCCCCCCGGACCCCCGGCGCGGGACGGCCGATCGCCTGGTCACCCCGGCCGACGTCGCCGAGGCGCTCGGCCTGCACCCGCCGACGCCTGAGCAGGCGGCGGTGATCGCCGCACCCACCGAACCGGCACTGGTGGTGGCCGGGGCGGGCGCGGGCAAGACCGAGACCATGGCCGCGCGCGTGGTGTGGTTGGTGGCCAACGGTTTCGTCACCCCGGAACAGGTGCTCGGCCTGACCTTCACCCGCAAAGCCGCACGACAGCTCGGGGAACGCGTGCGTGCGCGGCTGCGGCGGCTGGCCGGTTCCGGGCTGCTCGACCGGGTCGACCCGAGCGGTGGTCGCCGGGCGTCGGTGATGGCGGGCGAGCCGACCGTGCTCACCTACCACGCCTACGCCGGTCGGCTGCTGGCCGAGCACGGGCTGCGGCTGCCGGTCCGCCCCGGCGCGCGGTTGTTGTCGGAGACGGCATCCTGGCAGCTCGCGCATCGGGTGGTCTCGCACTGGGACCCCGATCTCGACACCGACAAGGTGCCGCCGACGATCACCGCGCACGTGCTCGGCCTGGCCGGTGAGCTGGGCGAACACCTGGTGTCCACGGACAGGCTGGCCGAGTACACGGCGTGGTTGTCCGCGTTGATCGAGAACGCGCCGAAGGCCAAGGGGCAGCGGGACTCGCTGCCGGTCAAGCTGCAGGAGATCGTTGCCGCGCAACGCTTCCGGCTCGCATTGTTGCCGCTGGTCGAGGCCTACCATGAGCGCAAACGAGCCGAAGGCGCGCTGGACTTCGCGGACCAGATGTCACTGGCGGCCGGGCTGGTCACCGACCACGAGGAGGTCGTGATCGGCGAGCGCGAGCGCTACACCGCCGTGCTGCTCGACGAGTACCAGGACACCGGGCACGCGCAACGCGTGCTGCTGCGCGGGTTGTTCGGCATGGGCGAGCACCCGTCGATGACGGTGACCGCGGTGGGTGACCCGGCGCAGGCGATCTACGGCTGGCGTGGCGCGAGCGCGGCGAACCTGCCGCGGTTCACCACCGACTTCCCGAAATCCACCGACGAAGGCCTCGCGCCCGCCGACGAATACGGTCTGCTGACCAGTTTCCGCAACCCGCCCGAGGTGCTGGTGCTGGCCAACGCCATCGTGGAACCGTTGCGGGCCAAGGGACTCGGTGTCAAGCAGCTGCGCGCACGGGTCGGCGCGCACCCGGCGGACGTCTCGGTCGCGCTGCTGCCGGACATCCGCGTCGAACGCGAATGGGTCGCCGAACGCCTGGCGGAACGCTGGTTCACCGCGATCGAGGCGACCGGCGAGCCGCCGACCGCCGCCGTGCTGGTCCGCCGCCGGGCCGACATGGCGCCGATCGCCGCCGAGCTGCGGGCGCGCGGGATGCCGGTGGAGGTGGTCGGTCTCGGTGGCCTGCTGGAGGAACCCGAGGTCGCCGACCTGGTCAGCACGCTGCGGGTGCTGGCGGACCCGTTGGCGGGCACGGCGGCCGCGCGACTGCTGACCGGCGCGCGCTGGCGGCTGGGCGCGGCGGACGTGAAGGCATTGTGGAGCCGGGCCGTCGAACTGTCCGCGGATCCCGCCGCTCCCAAGGAAACCGAGGCGACGCTGGTACCGGAACGGGCCGAGCACACCGGTCTGGTCGACGCGATCGACGATCCCGGTGAGGCGGACCGCTATTCCCGCGAGGGGTATCGTCGCATCCAGCGCCTCGGCGCCGAACTGGCCACTCTGCGGCGCAGGCTCGACCAGTCGCTGCCGGAGCTGGTGTCCGATGTGGAGCGGACCATGCTGCTCGACGTCGAAGCGCTGGCCCGGCCGAACGCCGCGGGCCGGGCCCACCTGGACGCCTTCGCCGACGTGGTCACCGAATTCGCCGAAACCTCGCCGACCGCCACGCTGATGTCCTTTTTGGACTATCTGGCCACCGCGGAGCACGCCGAGGACGGGCTCAGCCCCGGCGAGGTCGAGGTGGTGCCGGACCGCGTGCAGGTGCTCACCGTGCACGCCGCGAAGGGCCTGGAGTGGCAGTACGTGGCCGTTCCGCACCTGGTCAACGACGTGTTCCCGAGCAAGCGGCGGTCTTCCTCGTGGCTGCGCACGGTCACCGCGCTGCCCGCGAAGTTCCGCGGTGACGAGCAGGATCTGCCGAAGCTTCGGCTCTCCGGCGGCGAGAACCGTAAGGAAGTGCTCGAAGAACTGGAGCTGCACGAGGCGAACTTCGCCGATCGCGAGGCCGACGAGGAGCGCCGGCTCTGCTACGTGGCGCTGACCCGGTCCGAGCACGGACTCCTGGTTTCCGGGCACTGGTGGAACGAAAGCAGCGCGAAACCGAAGGGCCCGTCCACCTTCCTCAGCGAGGTGCGCGAGGTGGTGATCGAGGAGGGCGCGGGCGACCTCGGCGTGATCGAGCAGTGGGCCGACCCGCCGGAGAACGAGGAGGAGAACCCGCTCACCACCGCGACCCGGACCGCGGTGTGGCCGGTCGATCCCTTGGGCAGCAGGCGATCCGCGGTCACCGAGGGCGTCGAACTGGTGTTGGACGAACTGGCCGTGCTGAGCCGCCGTGACCCCGAGGAACCCGATCCGGACGAGGGCCACGAGGACCCCGACGGCTGGATCGCGGACACCGACGTGCTGCTCGCCGAACGGGCGAAGGCGGTGGGCCGGACCGAGGACATCGTGCTGCCCGACCACCTGTCGGTCAGCCAGCTGGTCGAACTGGCCGCCGATCCGGAGTCGCTGGCGGGCAAGCTCCGCCGCCCGCTGCCCGCGCCGCCGAACAGCTTCGCGCGCCGCGGCACGGCCTTCCACGCCTGGCTGGAACAGCGGTTCAGCGGCGACCGGCTGCTCGACTTCGAGGACCTGCCCGGCGCGGCCGACGACGAAGCGGTCGGCGACGGCGAGCTGGAACTGCTGCAGCGCGCCTTCGAGCACAGCGAATGGGCGAGCCGCACCCCGCACGACGTGGAGGTCCCGTTCTCCGCCGAGGTCGACGGCATCAACCTGCGCGGCCGGATGGACGCGGTGTTCGCCGACCCCGACGGCGGCTGGACCGTGCTCGACTGGAAGACCGGCGGCGTGCCCGGCCCGGACCGGCTGCCCGCGCTGTCGGTGCAGCTCGCCGCGTACCGGCTGGCCTGGTCGGTGCTGGCCGGGGTGCCGCTGGAGAAGGTACGTGCGGCGTTCCACTACGTGCGCGACGACCGCACGATCAGCCCGGTCGACCTGCTGGACTTCGACGGGCTGCGGGAAATCCTCCGCTCGGTACCGGAGGAATGAACGTGGCCGAAGTCACCGTCGGCTACGCTCCCCGCGTGATCCACGCACGCCTCGGGGAGCAGGCATGATCAAGCGCATCCCCTTCCAACTGGGCGACCGGTTGCACGACCAGCCCGACCACGAGCTCGTCGGCGTGATCAAGATGCCGGAGCACACGGTCAGCCCGCTGCGCGCGATCGTCAAGCGGGTGATCGGGGCGGGGCTGGCGCTGCTGGCCACCGTGCTGATCGTCTACCTGGACCGGGACGGCTACCGCGACGCCAACGGGGACGGGCTGACCTTCCTGGACAGCGTGTACTACGCCACGGTGTCGCTGTCGACCACGGGTTACGGTGACATCGCGCCGGCCACGCCGTCGGCCAGGTTCGTCAACGTCGTCATCATCACCCCGCTGCGGGTGCTGTTCCTGATCGTGCTGGTCGGCACGACGCTCGAGGTGCTCACCGAACGGTCGCGCCAGGCGTTCAAGATCCAGAAGTGGAGGCACAAGGTGCGGGACCACGTGGTGGTCGTCGGGTTCGGGACCAAGGGCCGGGCGGTGGTGAAGACGCTGCTCGGCGACGAGAACATCGAACCGAGCCAGATCGTCGTGGTGGACACCGACCAGCAGGCGCTCGACGCCGCCGGGGTGCTGGGCCTGGTGACCGTGCACGGCTCGGCCACGCGGTCGGACGTGCTGCGGGTCGCGGGGGTGCAGCGCGCGCGGGCGGTCGTGGTCGCCTCGAACCGCGACGACTCCGCGGTGCTGGTGACGCTGACCGCGCGGGAACTGGCGCCCAAGGCACACATCGTGGCTTCGGTGCGCGAGGCGGAGAACGTGCACCTGCTCAAGCAGTCCGGTGCGAACCAGGTGGTCATCTCCAGCGAGACGGCCGGGCGGCTGCTCGGCATGGCCACGTCCACGCCGCTGGTGGTGGACATGGTGGAGGACCTGCTCACGCCGGAGTCCGGGCTCGCCATCGCCGAGCGGCCGGTCGAGCCGTCGGAGGAGGGCGGTTCGCCGCGGCACCTGCCGGACATCGTGCTCGGGCTGGTGCGCGACGGGCAGTTGTTCCGGGTGGACGCCCCCGAGGCCGACGCGATCGAGCCGGGGGACCGGCTGCTCTACGTCAAGAAGGTCACCCCGGCGGAGCAGTCCAGCTGATGATCTTGGTCCGCCTGGGTTTTGCCAGGGGGATCTGGAACGATTGCCGTTGTGAGCGGGCAATCGGGGACTTCGCCGGAACGCGCTTCGGCGCGCTGGCGTGAGTTCGCCGTCGCCGCGCTCGCCGGGGTGCTCGTGGTGCTGGCTGTCTGGCTGACTCCGGGTGTACTCGGAGCGAACGGCGGCACCGACGACGTGGTGGTGCGGGCGACCGTGACGAAACCCCTGCCCTGTACGAATACGGGCGCTCGGGAAGGCGTCCGCGTGGAGGTCGACGGGCAGCGGCGGGATGCCACGTTGAGTGCTTGCGGGCACAGCGAAGGTGAACAGTTCGATGTGGCGGTGCCCTCGGATGCCGGCTCGGGCCCGCTTGAGGTGCGGATCGTCGCCGCCGCTCGGAACGACAACTCACTGCTGCAGCCGGTCGCACTGAGCCTGCTCGCGTTGAGCTGCCTGGCCGGCGGCACCTACGCCCACCTCTACCTACGAGGCCCCCGCCGCCGCCCCGTCCTAATCTAACCCCCACGCCCGCCCCCGAACCCCACGTTCACGCAGCCGAACCCCACGTTCAGGCAGCCGAGTTCAACGTTCGGGCAGCCGAACTTCACACTCAGGCAAGCGAACCCCACGTTCAGGAAGCTGAACCCCACGCTCGCGCGGCCGAACTCCGCACTCAGGCAAGCGAACCGCACGTTCAGGAAGCTGAACCCCACGCTCGCGCGGCCGAATTTCACGCTCAGGTAGCCGAGTTCAACGTTCGGGCGGCTGAACCCCACATTCGCCCAGCTTCGAACTCGTTTGCCCCAGTGCGGCACTCACGCGTCCGAGTGTGGAACTGGCTTGCCCCAGTGCGGAACTCGCGTGCACGAATGCGCGACTCGGCTGCGCGAGCGTGGTGTTCGGCTGCCCGAGTGTGGAACTCGGCTGCACGAAGGTGGGTTTCGGCTGCGCGAGCGTGCGACTCGGGTGCGTGAGTGTGGGGTTCGGCTTCCTGGGTGTGGGGTTCGGGTGCGTGAGGGTGGGGGTTGGGTTAGGAGACTGTGGAGCTGGCGGCGGAGAAGGTGTTGCAGTCGACGATTCGGTTGTCTTTGGCGCCTGCCCGCCACCATGAGGCGTAGTGCGCGTTCGTGCCGTGGTCCCGGCTGCCGGAGGTGTTGTCCCCGCGGGTTTCCTGGTCGTCCCAGGCTTTGTCGTACATGTCCCGGTTGATGGTGCCGCCGCGGTCCACGTGCGCCCCCAGGAACATGCCCGAGAAGCACTGCGCCTGCAGTTCCTTGCGCCGCGCCATTTCCAGGCCGGCTTCCGAGTTCTGCCCCGCCGCGTAGATCTCTTCCCACGCGGCGTCCATCAGCCCGGCGACCTCCTGCACGTGGTGCCCGTACTCGTGCGCGAACAGAGCCAGGTACACGCCGGGGTTGTTGCCGTACTGATCGGTCTGCAGACCGCGGAAGGGCACGTACAGGTTGTTCTCGCAGTAGTACGCCGCGGTCGCGATGCCCACCTGGATGTTGCCGCATTCGGTCTGGAAGCTCGAACCCGTCGGGAAGTGCAGGCTCGGCGGGGTGAACGGCAGGTTGTAGTGCTCCAGGAACGGCCCCCAAGCCGCGTCGAGGCACTGGCTGGCGGCGGTGAAGAACGCCTCCGCCGCCGACTGGTTGCTCTGCCACCCGGGCAGGTTGCACACGCGGTTCTTCAGCCCGGCCTGCGGATCCTGCAGGATCGGGTGATCGGCGAGCTGGTAGATCTTCTGCGGGCCGCTGCTCGACGGGCTTTCCGCCGACCGAGAGCTGCTCGGCGCGGACGTGCTCGACGACGCCGTGCTCGACGAACCACCCGTCGGCTCGGTCGGCGTGTCGCTCAGCGTGGCCGGGGCGATGGTGCCCGCGTCGGCCACCGAGTCCTTGTTCGAGCTGACCGCGACGACCACCACGATCAGGCTGACCACCAGCAGCACCGCGGCTCCGGCGCAGACGGCGATGAGCGGCCCGTTCGACTTCTTCGGCGGCCGCGGCGGACCCCCGTACGGCGGCAGCTGCTGGCCCCAGTGCGGCGGCGGGTACCCCGGCGGACCGGGCGCCGGGCGCGGCGGCGGCAGCGGGCCGGACGGGGGCTGCTGGCCCCGGTGGCCGTGCGGCGGCCACGGGCCCTGCGGCGGTTGCGTCATAAAGAGGATCCCCGGCTGTCTCCGGCACTGGTGGCCTAGGCGGTCACGACTGCCGAGAGCATATCCACTCACCCGCGCCGCCGGGGCCCTTCCGGGCGAATCACCACACACCGGCAGTACCGCCCCGGACCGTTCCGCCGAGTCGCATTGGCCTGGGCCGACCTGCTCTGAAAGAGTTGGCGGGGTCACCGAGACCGACCTTGGGCAGGAGCCGATGAGCGACACGAACGGGTGGGCGACCCCGGGCGGGCCACCCCCGCACCACCAGCCGCAGGGCTGGCCCCAGGCACCGCAACCGGGCCCCCGCTGGAACCCGGACGGGTACGGCAAACCGGGCGTGATCCCGCTGCGGCCGCTGAACGTCGGGGAGATCCTCGACGGCGCCTTCACCACGGTCCGGCGCAACCCGGCGGTGATGCTCGGCGTGTCGCTCGTGGTGGTGCTCATCACCCAGGCCATCGGCTTCCTGGTCACCCTCCCGCTGCTCGACGACCTCAACCGCGTGGCCGCCATCAGCGACGAGGTGATCACCGAGCGGCAGGCGCAGGACCTGCTGGGCGACCTGCTCGGCTCCAGTGCGCTGGTGGCCGTGGTGGGCGGGCTGGTCTCGGCCCTCGGTTCGAGCTTCCTGGACGGCTTCCTCACCGTCGTCGTCGGCAAGGCCATCCTCGGCCGCAAGCCGACCTTCGGCGAGGCGATGAAGGAGGCCGCGCCGCGGCTGCTGCCGCTGGTCGGGCTGACCATCCTCTACACCCTGATGATCTTCGTCGGGCTGCTGCTGTGCATCGTCCCCGGCGTGTACCTCGCGGTCGTCTTCGGCCTGGCCACGCCCGCGCTGGTGCTGGAGAAGGCGGGCGTCGGCACCGCGTTCAAGCGGTCCCTCCACCTGGTCAAGGGCGCTTTCTGGCGGGTGCTCGGGGTGCTGCTGCTGTCGCTGGTCATCGCCTGGGTGATCAACCAGGTGGTCTCGCTGCCGTTCGCGCTGGCCGGCGACTTCTCCAGCTTCTCCTCGATGTTCACCGGCGACCTGCCCGAGTACACCGTCTGGGGGACGGCGCTGACCACGCTCGGCACGGTGATCGCGCTGACGTTCACCACGCCGTTCTCCTCAGGCGTCCGCGCGCTGGTCTACATCGACCAGCGCATGCGCAAGGAGGGCATGGACCTGCAGCTGGCCCGTGCCGCCGCGGCCCCGGCCGCGCCGCCCGCCGGGTCCACGGACCTGACCCCGCCCTCCGGGCTGCCGCTGGGCCAGGTCACCGAACCGCCGGCCACCCAGCCGGAGCCCGCCAAAAGCACTGAGAGCACCGAAAGCACTGAACGCACGGAAAGCGCCGGAAGCACCGAGGAGGACAAGCCCAAGCAGGACCCAGAGCCGCCGCGCCCGTCATGATCCCGGTCGACATCGGCCGGGACGAGGCCGCCGAAGCGGCTCGACGGGAGCTCGCCGACCCGGCCTACCAGGCGGCCGAGCCGTCCTGGCTGGCCAAGGCGATGGAGTGGGTGCTGGCGCGGCTCGACGAGGTGTTCACGGCCGCGGCCGAGCTCACCACGGCGGGCCCGCTCGGCTGGGTGCTGCTCGGGTTGTTGTTGCTGGTCGCCGTCTTCGTGATCCGGCGGCGGCTCGGTCCGACCCGGCGGCGGGCGAAGGCTTCCCACGAGGTCTTCGACGGTGACAAGCTGACCGCCGCCGGGTACCGGCAGACCGCCGAGACCGCGCTGGCCGAAGGCAGGCTCGCCGACGCCGTGCGCGATCGGTTCCGCGCAATCGTTTGCGGTCTGGAAGAACGCGGTGTGCTGGACGTGCGGAGCGGGCGCACCGCTGACGAGGCCGCGACCGAGGCGGGCAGGCGACTGCCCGCGCTCGCGGACGAACTGCGTCAGGGCGCGACCCAGTTCGACGACGTGTTCTACGGCGGTCGCCCGGCCACCGAGCCGGGCTACCGGCGGCTGGTCGCGCTCGACGAAGCGGCGGCCGCGACCCGGCCGCTGGTCGGCGGAGCCGCCCGGTGACGTCGATCTCGCCCAGCGCCGAGAAGCTCTGGCGTGCCGCGAAGAAGCCGCTGATCATCCTGGCGGTCCTGCTCGCGGGCGTGCTCGCGCTGGTGATCATCCGCGGTGACGAAGGCGCGCGCGAGGAGCTGCACCCCGATTCGTACGCACCGGACGGCGGTCGTGCGCTCGCCCAACTGCTCCGGGCTCAGGGCGTGCGCGTCGATCAGGTGGACACCTTCGACGAAGCCCGGTCGGCGACCGGTGCCACGCTGCTGATCGCCCGGCCGGACCTGCTGCCGCCGGAGCGGCTCGTCGAACTGCGCGACCGGGCGCGGCAACTGGTGCTGGTCGGCGCGCAGGGGCCCGCGGTCGGTGCGGTGCTGCCCGGCACGGAGGTCGCCGGGATCACCGAGGTGCAGAACCGGCAGCCCGAGTGCCCGCTCTCGGCGGCGGTGGCCGCGGCCGAGGCGACCTCGGGCGGCGTCCGCTACGAACCGGGCGACGGCGTGCTCTCGTGTTATCCCGACGGCGAGGCGGGCACGCTGGTCCAGCGGTTCGGCGGTCCGCTGACGACGGTGACGCTGCTCGGCACGCCGGCTCCGCTGACCAACGCCCGGCTCGCCGAAGCGGGCAACGCGGCACTGGGCATGCGTGTGCTCGGAGCGAACGAACGCCTGGTCTGGTACCTGCCTTCGGCGACCGATTCGGCGTTGCGCGGTGACGAGAAGTCCTTCACCGAACTCGTGCCAGCAGGCCTGAAATTCGGGCTGGTGCAACTGTTTGTGGCCGCCGTCGTACTGGCGTTGTGGCGGGCCCGGCGGCTGGGACGGGTGGTCCACGAACCGCTGCCGGTGGTGGTCCGCGCGGCCGAAACGGTGGAAGGCCGGGCTCGGCTCTACCGCCGGTCCGGGGCGGCCGCGCACGCGGCCGGAACACTGCGCCACGCCGCCCGCACCCGGCTCGCGCCACGGGTCGGCCTGGCGCCCGACGTCGAACCGCCCGCGCTGATCGGCGCGCTCGCGGCCCGGACCGGCAGGCCGGGCGCGCAGGTGCACGCCCTGCTCTACGGTCCGCCGCCGGACCACGATCCGGCGCTGGTCCGGCTCGCCGATGAACTTGACCGACTCGAGAAAGAGGTCGACGACCGATGACGTCCGCTGCTGACGCCCGCGAGGCACTGATCGCGCTCCGTGCGGAGGTCGCCAAGGCCGTGGTGGGCAACGACGGCGCGGTGAGCGGGCTGATCGTGGCCCTGCTCTGCCGCGGGCACGTGCTGCTCGAAGGCGTGCCGGGGGTGGCGAAGACGCTGCTCGTGCGCTCGCTCGCGGCCGCGCTCGACCTGACCACCACGCGCGTGCAGTTCACCCCCGACCTGATGCCCGGCGACGTGACCGGCTCGCTGGTCTACGACGCGCGCACGGCGGACTTCTCCTTCCGCGAGGGGCCGGTGTTCACCAACCTGCTGCTCGCCGACGAGATCAACCGGACGCCGCCGAAAACCCAGTCGTCGCTGCTGGAGGCGATGGAGGAGCGGCAGGTCTCGGTGGACGGCAAACCGCGTGCGCTGCCGGATCCGTTCATCGTGATCGCCACGCAGAACCCGGTGGAGTACGAGGGCACCTACCCGTTGCCGGAGGCGCAGCTCGACCGGTTCCTGGTGAAGCTGACCATGCCGGAACCTTCGCGCGAGGACGAGTACGGAATCCTGTTGCGGCACGCGGAAGGCTTCGATCCGCGTGACCTGACCGCCGCCGGGGTGAAGCCGGTCGCCGGGCCCGCGCAACTGGCCGCCGGACGGGCCGCAGTGGCGGACGTGAAGCTGCGGCCCGAAGTGATCGCCTACATCGTCGACCTGTGCCGGGCGACGCGGACTTCGCCGTCGGTCCGGCTCGGGGTCTCACCGCGTGGGGCGACCGCGTTGCTGGCGGCGGCGCGGGCGTGGGCGTGGCTGGCCGGTCGTGACTACGTGACGCCGGACGACGTGAAAGCGCTGGCCAGGCCCGCCCTGCGACACCGGCTCGGGCTGCGGCCGGAGGCCGAGCTGGAGGGCGCGACCGCGGACGGGGTGCTGGAGCGGGTGCTCGCTTCGGTGCCCGTGCCGCGCTGATGGCGATCACCGGGCGCGCCGGGCTGGTCGCGCTGGCGGGTGTGGTGGTGGCGGTGCTGTGGCCGTCCGGGCTGACCTTGCTGGTGCTGGCTTTGGTGCTGGTGCTGGCGATCGGGGTCGACCTGGCGCTCGCGGCGAGTGTCCGTGCGCTGACTTTTTCGCGCTCCGGCGCCGATTCCGTGCGGTTGGGTGAGACCGCCGAGGTGACGCTGACGGTGGAGAACCCGGGAACGCGGACGTTGCGCGGCCGGCTTCGTGACGCGTGGCAGCCGAGCGCGGGGATCGCCGAGGATCGGCATTCCGTGGTGATCCCCGGTGGGGAGAGCCGTCGCGTGGTGGCTGTGCTGACGCCGACGCGTCGCGGGGATCGGCGGGCCGCGGCGGTAACCGTACGATCGTTCGGTCCGTTGGGGCTGGCCGCGCGGCAGGGTTCGCACGAGGTGCCGTGGACGTTGCGGGCGCTGCCGCCGTTCCACAGCCGCCGTCACCTGCCCGCGCGGCTTTCGCGGCTGCGGCAGCTGGACGGGCGGCAGGCGGTGCTGGTCCGCGGGCAGGGCACGGAATTCGACTCGTTGCGCGAGTACGTGATCGGCGACGACGTGCGCTCGATCGACTGGCGTGCCTCGGCCCGGGCGGCCGACGTGATGGTGCGGACCTGGCGGCCGGAGCGGGACCGGCACGTGGTCCTGGTGCTGGACACCGGCCGGGTGTCGGCGGGCCGCGTCGGCGATGTGCCGCGGCTGGACGCTTCGATGGACGCGGCTCTGCTGCTGGCCGCGCTGGCCGAGCGGGCGGGGGACCGGGTGCAGCTGATCGCCTACGACCGCGCCCTGCGGGCTTCGGCGTCGGGGGCGGGGCCGTCGCTGGTGAACTCGATGGCGCCGCTGGAGGCGGAACTGGTCGAGCCGGATCTGCGCGGCATGGTCACCGAAGTGCTGCGGCGGGCGGGGCAGCGGTCGCTGGTGGTGCTGTTCACCGGCCTGGACGCGGCGCCGGTGCAGGATGGTCTGGTGCCGGTGCTCACTTCGCTGACCGCGCGGCACCAGGTACTCGTGGCGGCGGTGGCGGACCCGCGGGTGTGGGAAATGGCGCGGGCGCGGGGTGACGCCGAGGCCGTCTACGACGCCGCGGCCGCGGAACGAACGCTCGCGGAACGGCGGCAGGTCACCAGCCTGCTCGGCAGCCGCGGCGTCGAAGTGGTGGACGCCGTACCCGCCGAACTGGCCCCCGCACTGGCGGACCGCTACCTGGCCCTCAAAGCCGCCGGCCGCCTCTAACCCGCCTCTTCCACCCGCCCCCACGCCTACCCGAACGCGGAACTCGCCCACCCGAACGCGGGCCTCAGCTTCCCGACTGTGGATCTCGGCTTCCTGAACGTGAGACTCGGCTTCCTGAGTGTGGGACTCGGGCAGCTGAACTCCACGTTCAGGAAGTCGAATGCTGCGTTCAGGAAGGCGAACCCCGCGTTCGTGACAGGGGTAGGGGATCAGGCGGAGGTGGGGGCGGTGTCGGCGCTGAGGCGGGTGTCCAGGTCCCCGGTTTCCCCGGCCAGCGCGGCTCGCCTGCCCACGAGGAAGACGTAGGCGAAGAACACGAGTTCGGCGACCACCCCGATCCCCACCCGCGACCAAGTCGGCAGGCCCGAAGGCGTCACGAAGGCTTCGATGACCCCGGTGACCAGCAGTACGCACGCCAGTCCCAGCGCCATCAGCACCACGGTCCGGCCCTCTTCGGCGAGGGCGGCGGCTCGTGTGCGGCGGCCGGGGTCGATCACCGTCCAGCCGAGTTTCAGGCCCGTGCCCGCGGCGACGAAGACCGCGGTCAGCTCCAGCAGGCCGTGCGGGGTGATCAGGCCGAGGAAGATGTCGAGCCGCCCGGCCGCGGCCATCAAGCCGCCCGACGTGCCGACGTTGAGCACGTTGGTCGCCAGGATGTACAGCACCGGCAAGCCGAACAGCACCCCGAGCAGCAGGCAGCCCGCCGCCACCCACGCGTTGTTCGTCCACACCCGCGCGGCGAACGAAGCCGCCGGGTCGCTGGAGTAGTACGACTCGAAGTCACCGCCGGGCGCGGTCAGCTGCCGGACCTCCTCCGGCGCGGCCACGCTCGCCTGCACGTCCGGGTTCATCGCGATCCACGCCGAAACCGCGGCCGAAGCCAGCAGTGAGACCACCATCACCGGCACCCACCAGTGCCAGCTCCGGTAGACCGCCGCCGGGAAGCGGCGCGTGAAGAACAGGCCGAACTCCCGCCACGCGGGGCTGTGCGTGCCGGTGACCGCCGAGCGCGCGCGGATCACCAGCGCGGACAGGTGCTCGATGAGCGCCGGGTCCGGGGCTTTCGCGCGGAGCGTGGACAGGTGCGTGGCCGTGCGCTGGTAGAGCAGCACCAGTTCGTCGGCTTCGGCACCGGTCAGCCTGCGGCTGCGCTTGGTCAGCTCCTCGAGCCGGTCCCACGCGGGCCGGTGCGTGGCGACAAAGACGTCGACGTCCAATCCCGGTCCGTTCCCCTCGGTTCCAGTCCGCCCGACAGTACTACTCTCGGGCCGAACCCCATGTCTGCGAGGGAGCGAGATGTCCGAACTGGTCACCGGGGACGCCGTGGTGCTGCGGCTGCGCGTCGCCGCCGTGCCCACCCGCTGCCTGGCCTTCCTGCTCGATGTCCTGCTGCAGGCGGCGGTGTTGTTCGGGCTGCTGCTGGTCGCCGGGCTGGCGCTGGCCACCACGCTCGACGAGGCGCTGTTCCTCACTGTCTCGCTGGTGCTGGTCGTGCTCACCCTGGTCGGCTACCCGGTGGCGATGGAAAGCCTGTCGGGCGGCCGCACCCTCGGCAAGATGGCGCTGGGCCTGCGCGTGGTCCGCGACGACGGCGGCCCGATCCGGTTCCGCCACGCGCTCACCCGCGGCCTGGCCGGGTTCTTCGTCGACTTCTGGGCGCTCGGCCTGGCCGGCGCGGTCGCGCTGGTGGTCGCCTTCCTCTCCGGCCGCGGCAAGCGGGTCGGCGACTACCTGGCGGGCACCGTGGTGATCTCCGAGCGCACCCCGGCCGCGATCACGCCGGTGATCGTGATGCCGCCCGGCCTGGAGCACTGGGCCGCGCACCTGGACCTCGCGCACCTGCCGGACGACGCCGCGCTGCAGGCACGCCAGTACCTCGGCCGCTGGAGCGAGTTCAGCGAGGACGCCCGGTCGCAGCTCGGCTTCCAGATCTCGCGGGAGATCGCCGACGCCATCGGGACGCCGGTGCCGCCGGGCATGCCGTACTGGACCTATTTGTCCGCCGTGCTCGCGGAACGACGACGCCGTGATCACGCCCAGGCGTGGGCCCAGCAGCCGCCCGGTCCCACGCCACCGCCGCCCGGGCCGCCGCCCGGTGCGCAACCCTTCGCCCCGCCGAGCTGAGCCGTGGGGAACATGAGGACGAACGCCGGTAAAAATACTTCGCGAAACGGACCGCGGTTCCCGTGGTGTGGTCTAGGGTCTAGCACCGTGTTCAAGCATGTGGGGGCCGTCGCCGCCGCGATCGCGTTCGTGCTGGGCGGCGGCGCGGCCGCCGGGGCCCAGGAGCAGCCGGAAAGCCAAGAGGACTCCGGCGTGACCGTCGGGGTCGAGGTGAAGGTCGAGCCGGACGGCCTGCTGTCGGTGGTCGAGACGGTGACCGTCCCGAGTGGACAGGAAGCTACCCGGCACGCGCCGTTGCGCCTGCTCGTCGGTGAGGACACCGAGCGGGTGTTCTCCGTCCGCGACGTCACCACCGATGGGGCCGGGGCCGCCGAGGTGGCCGGGGACGAGTTCGTCATCCGCGCCCCGGAGGGCAAGACCACCGTCCAGTACACAGTGGACGGAGCGGTGGCCGAGCTGCGCGACCAGCAGGAGATCCGCTGGCGGCTGGCCGGTGGCTGGGACACCGAGCTGGCCGAGGTCACCGGGTCCTTCGCCGCGCCGGTGCCGGAGGCGTCCTCGATCCGCTGCCTGGCCGGTGGGTCCGGCCGCCAGTGCGAGTCGGCCGAGACCGCCGACGGCGGCGTGATCAAGATCGAGCAAAGTGGACTGGAGGCGGGTGACCCGGTCGATCTGGCGGTCGGCCTGCCCTCGGCCACCGTGCCCGCGAACGCCCGGTTCGCCGACACGGCCACCCTGGCGAACGCCTTCGTGCTGACCACCACCGCGGTCTTCGGCTTCACCCTCGCCGGGCTGGGGATCCTGCTGTGGTGCGGATTCCTGTTCTGGAGCCGCCGCCGGGACGCGAGCGTCCCCGACGCGCCGGCCGAGCCGGCCAAGATCCTGGTGCACGAGAACGACCGCGTGTTCTTCGCCTCGCCGGACGGGGTGCTGCCCGGTCAGGTCGGCACCATCGTCGACGGCAAGGCGGACGTGGTCGACGTGACCGCCACCGTGGTCGACCTCGCCGTGCGCAACTACCTGCTGATCGCCCCGGTGCGCGATGCCGACGGCATCACCGACTGGCGCATCTCCCGCCGCAACGACCCCGACGAGAGCCTGCACCCCTACGAGCGCGCGGTGTTCCAGGCCGTGCTGCCCTCGGGTGCGGACACCTCGCTGCTGTCCGAACTGCGGACCGGGCGCGGCATCGACCTCAAGCCGTTCGACGAGGCGATGTACACCGACGTGGTCGCACGCGGCTGGTTCTCCCGCAGCCCCGGCCCCGGCCGCGGCTTCGCCGGACTGGCCGGTGTGGTGCTGGCGCTGCTCGGTTTCCTGCTCACCGTGGTGCTCGCACTGTCCGAAGGGGACGCACTGCTCGGGCTCGCGCTGATCGTGTTCGGCCTGGCGATCAGCGCCGGGGCCGGGCTGCTGCCCAGGCGCACCGCCCGCGGGCGCGCGGTCGCCGGGCAGATCCGCGGCCTCATCGGCTACCTGCAGAGCGTCCCGGCCGACGAGATCCCCGACGCCGACCGCGAACTGGTGTTCTCGCGCTCGCTGCCCTACGCCGTGGTCCTCGGGGAGACCGAACGCTGGCTCAACACCTTCGCCGACCTCGATCCGGAGGCAGACGGCGCGGCCGGGCTGTACTGGTTCGGCGGCCTCGAAGGGGAACGCGACCTCAAGCGGCTCGGCACGCACCTGCCCGCACTCCTGACCGCGCTGGACGGCGTGCTCGCCGAGGCAGGGCACCTCCGGTCGCTGCGTTGATCGCGCTCGTCGCCGCGACGCTGCTCGCGGTCACCCCTCCGTTGCCGACGCTGCCGCAGAGCGCGGAGATCGAGCTGCGGGTCGAGCGCGACGGCGCGCTCACCGTCACCGAGGCGATCTCCGCGACCGAGCCGATGACGCGTGAGCTGCCGCTGCGCCAGCCGATCGGCGGCGACCAGGACCGGGTGCTGACCGTCCGGGACGTGGTCGTCGAGGGCGACGGGCACGCCGAGCTGACCGCCGAGGCGTTCACCGTGGAGCTGTCCGGCACGGCGGTGGTCCGGTACACGGTGGACGGGGCGATCACCGCGAGCCCGGTCGGCCCGCAGGTGTCGTGGCCGCTGGCGCAGGGCTGGAACACCGAGCTGAAGTTCGTCCGCGCCTCGCTGGCGGCGCCCAAGATCCCGGAGGCGGTCCGCTGCGTCGCCGGCCCGAAGCCGTGCCTGGCCGCGCAGATCGACCACGTCGGCCTGACCCGGTTCAGCCACCGCAACCTCGCGCCGGGACAGCGGATGATGGTCACCGTCGAGCTGCCGCCGGGTTCGGTCCCGGCGAACGAGCGGCTCGTGCCGTCCGCGACGCTCGGCGGTGCCTTCCTGCTGACCGCGCCGGTCGCCTGGGCGTGGGTGGCGCTGGGGTTCGTGGTGCTCTGCTGGGCCGGGGTGATCGTCTTCCTGCGGCGCTGGTGGCCGTCCAGGGCGTCGGACGGCCATCCGCCCGGGTACGCGGGCACGCTCGCAGACGGCCGCGTCGACGCGATGGACGCCGCCCTGACCGTCGCCGACCTCCGCGACCGCGGGCACCTGACCGCCACGGACCGGACGCTGACCCGCAGCGAGTCCGACGAGCCGCTGCGCGAGTTCGAGCAGGTCGTGCTGGATCAGGTGTTCGCCTCGAGAGAACACGAGCGCCGCGAAGCGGCATCGTTGAGGGCGGTGGTGGGCAGGCGGGTGGGAGAACACGTACGGATCGGCGAGGTGCGGATCTACCTCGCCGAACTCGACCGGTTCGTCCGCGCCGACCTCCGGCGCGACGGCCTCCTGCGCACCCCGCGCCTGCGGCGGGCCGGGGTCCGGATCATCTTCTACGGCCTCTTCCTGACCGCGCTGCTCGCGCTGACCGTGGGATATGCCCAGCTCGGCGTGGTGCTGTCGGTCGCAGGGGCGGCGCTCGCGCTCGGCGCGGCGGCGCTCCCGGCGCGCACGGTGAAGGGCACGGCCGCGGTGCGCGGGCTCGCCGAGCGGTACCGGCCGGGCGCGGCCGACGAGTTGGTATCGGCCCTCGCCGGTCGCTCCCACCGTGACCGGGCTAACCCGTAGGGTGGCGGTCATGGCCGTACCCGAGCTACACAGGTTCAAGTTGGACAACGGGCTGCGCGTGGTGCTCGCGCCGGACCCGACCGCACCGGTGGTCGGTGTCAGCGTGCACTACGACGTGGGCTTCCGCTCCGAGCCCGAGGGACGCACCGGGTTCGCGCACCTGTTCGAGCATCTGATGTTCCAGGGCAGCGAGAGCCTCGAGAAGCTCGCCCACTTCCGGCACGTGCAGTCCAGCGGCGGCACCTTCAACGGGTCCACGCACCCGGACTACACCGACTACTACGAGGTGCTGCCGGCCGCGGCGCTCGAGCGGGCGCTGTTCCTCGAAGCCGACCGCATGCGCGCGCCGAAGCTGACGCAGGAGAACCTGGCGAACCAGATCGACGTGGTGAAGGAGGAGATCCGCCTCAACGTGCTGAACCGGCCGTACGGCGGGTTCCCCTGGATCCTGCTGCCGCCGGTGCTGTACTCCACCTTCGCCAACGCGCACAACGGCTACGGCGACTTCGTCGACCTCGAGCAGGCCACGCTCGACGACTGCGCAGCCTTCTTCGACACCTTCTACGCCCCGGCCAACGCGGTGCTCACCGTGGCCGGTGACTTCGAGGTCGACCGGGCCCGCGAGCTGGTCGAGCGCCACTTCGGCGACGTGCCGTTCCGCCCGGCCCCGCCGCGCCGCTCGTTCGCCGAGCCGCGGCCCACCGAGGAGCTGCGCGGGCACCACACCGACCCGCACGCCCCGCTGCCCGCGCTGGCCGTCGGCTACCGCATGCCCGACCCGGTCGGTGAGCTGGACGCCTACCTGGCGAACCTGGTGCTCGCCGGGATCCTGACCGACGGCGACGGCTCGCGGCTGCAGCAGCGGCTGGTCCACCGCGACGCCATCGTCACCGACATCGGCGCCGGCGCCGGGCTGTTCGGCCCGTTCGAGGCCCGTGACCCGGACACCTTCTCGATCACCGCGATCCACGCCCCGGACGTCACCGGCGACCGCGTGCTCAAGGCCATCGACGAGGAGATCGACCTGCTGGCGGCCACCCCGCCGGACGCGCGCGAACTGGCCAGGGTGACCTCGCGCTGGGTCGCGGGCATGCACTCCGAGCACGACCGGATGGTCTCGCGCACGCTCGCGCTGGGCGCCTTCGAACTGCTCTACGGCGACGCGAGCCTGGTGCACGGCCTGGCCGACCGGTTCGCCGCGGTCACCGCGGACGACGTCGCCGCCGCGGCCAAGGCGCTGCGCCCCGATTCACGTGCGGTGCTGGTCGTCCAGCCCGAGCAGGGAGGAAGCAAGTGACCGCCGTCGAGCGCACGGACCACCGCAGTGCCGAGGAGATCGGCCGCACCGAGCGCGGCCCGCGCCCGGTGCCCCCGCTCGGCGAGCAGCGCGCCGCCGCCGATTTGTCCCATGTGGACACCAAGCTGGCGAACGGGCTGCGCGTGCTGGCCGTGCGCAAGGACACCGTGCCGCTGGTCGAGCTCCGGCTGAGCATTCCCTTCGCCGGTACCGATCCGCTGCACCCGGCCACCGCCGAGGTGCTGGCCGAGACCATCATCACCGGCACCGCCCGCCGCGACCGGGTGGCCATCGACACCGAGCTCGCGCTGATCGGCGGCGAGCTGAGCACCGTGGTCGACCCGGAGCGGCTGGCGGTCAGCGCCAGTGCGCTGGCCAGCGGGCTGCCCACGCTGCTCGACGTGCTCGCGGACCTGCTCACCGAGGCGTCCTACGCCGACGCCGAGGTGGCCAGGGAGTCGGCCCGGCTGATCGAGCGGCTGGCCATCGCCCGCACGCAGCCGCGCACGATCGCCCGCGAAGCCCTGCAGCGCAGGCGGTACGGCAACCACCCGGCCACCTTCGAGGTGCCGCAGGCCGAGGACGTGGCCAAGGTGGACCCGGCCGGTGTGCGTCAGTTGCACGCCGATTCGGTGCTGCCGAAGAACTCCACCATGGTGATCGTCGGGGACATCGACCCGGAGCAGGTCGTCGCCGACCTGGAGCGCGCGCTGAGCGGCTGGGCCTCGGACAAGGCGGCCACCGTGCTGCCGGACCTGCCCGAGCTGACCGGCGGTGACGTGCTGCTGGTGCCGCGGCCGGGCGCGGTGCAGTCGCAGCTGCGGCTGTCCGCGCAGGCGCTGCGCCGCACCGACCCGCGGTACGCGCACCTGCAGCTGGCGAACCTGGCCTACGGCGGGTACTTCTCCTCGCGCCTGGTGGAGAACATCCGCGAGGACAAGGGGTACACCTACAGCGCGCACTCCGGTTTCGAGTTCACCGGCAACTCCGCCACGCTGCTCGTCGACGCGGACACCGCCACCGACGTGACCGCCGCGGCCCTGCTGGAGACCCGGTACGAGCTGGCCAGGCTCGGGCTGGTGCCGCCGACCGCCGACGAGGTGGAATCGGTGCGCCAGTACGCGATCGGCTCGCTCGGCATCTCCACCTCCTCGCAGACCGGGCTGGCCGGGCAGCTCTCCGCGCTGGCGCAGGCCGGGCTCGGCTTCGAGTGGCTGGCCGGGCACCCGGAGCGGCTGGCCGCGGTCACCGCGGAGGAGGTCGCCGAGGCGGCGCTGGACTTCTTCGCCCCCAACCGGTTCACCGGGGTGGTCGTCGGTGACGCCGAGACCATCGGCCGCAGGCTCCAGTCGCTCGGCGGGGTCACGATCGGAGAGGTATGACCCAGCCCTTCCAGCTCGACCGGCTGCCGACGCTCTCCCGGTCCACTGTGGACCGCCAGGAGAACCTGCGCGGCGACCCGGAACGGCTGCACGCCCGCTGGTCCGACGCGCGGGTGGTGTTGCTGGACGCCAAGTCCGGCCGCACCCCCGTGCCACGGGACGGCGACGCGCTGGCCACGCGCAAGGCGGTGTCCTTCGGGGACGTGCCGCCGGAAGACGCCGCCTTCCTCGGTGAATGGGAGGGCGTCGACTACTGGACGCTCCCCGGCACGCCGCCGGAAAACGGCGAGTGGGTGACGCTGACCGGCAGCTGGGGCCTGCGCGACCAGGCCCCGCTGGCCGACGGCGAGGTCTGGGTGGACCTGCGCGGCCACGGCGATCTGCTCGACGACACCTCAGCCGGGCTGTTCACCACGGCGATGGCACTGCGGAACTGGCACCACCGCGCGGGTTTCTGCGCGCGGTGCGGTGGCACGACCGAACTGGTGCAGTTCGGGTGGGCCACCAAGTGCACCCGGTGCGGGCACGAGGAATACCCGCGCACCGACCCGGCGGTCATCTGCCTGGTGCACGACGACGTCGGTGTCAACGGCGAGCGCGTGCTGCTGGCCCGCCAGCCGACCTGGCCACCGGGGCGGTACTCGATCCTGGCGGGGTTCGTCGAGGCCGGGGAGTCGCTGGAAGGCTGTGTGGAGCGGGAAATCCGCGAGGAGGTCGGCGCCGAGGTCTGGGCGATCCGGTACCTGGGGAGCCAGCCGTGGCCGTTCCCGCGGTCGATCATGCTCGGCTTCACCGCCCGCGCGGACGCGTCGAAGCCCCTGGTACCCGCGGACGGCGAGATCGAATCGGCGCGCTGGGTCACCCGGGCGGAGGTGCTGGAAGCCTTCGAACTGGGCCGCGTCGGCCGTCCGGACCCGGAGGACCCCGAATTCGACCCGGAGCGCCTGGTCATGCCGGGCAACTCCTCCATCGCCCGCGTCATGCTGGAAGCCTGGGCCGCTTCCTAGACCACTTCGAATGCTATGAGTGGGGCATTACTTGCATTGGACGCAAGTAATGCCCCACTCATAGCATTGCCCCGGCATCCGCCGGGGGCTAGGTGAGGTGGGAGATGTCGTTCGCCAGGCGGACCGAGGCGTTGCCGTCCGGGTAGAACTCCACAATGGACAGTGAGGCCAGGTCCAGGTGCAGCCGGAACAGCAGTGACGGTCCGGCGTCCAGGCCCAGCCGCAGCAGCGACTTGATCGGCGTGACGTGGCTGACCACCACGACCGTACGTCCGGCGAACCGTTCCACCAGGTCATCGCGTGCAGCTCGCACGCGCCGGTGTACCGCGTCGAAGCTTTCGCCGCCCGGCGCGGGGACGGACGAGTCGCTGATCCAGTCCGAGTGCAGGTCCGGGTCGCGTTGGGCGGCTTCGGTGAAGGTCAGCCCTTCCCAGCTGCCGAAGTCCGTCTCGATCAGGCCCTGGTGGGTTTCCACCCGGCCACCGAGCGCGTCGGCCACGGCCTGCGCGGTCTGCTGGGTGCGCAGCAGCGGGGACGCGATCACCGGCGCCGGCTCGCCGTCGACGATCAGCCCGTCCATGCCCGCGAGCCGCTTCGCCGCGGCGTCGGCCTGGCGGCGGCCGTGTTCGGTGAGCGGGACGTCGCCGCGCCCGGAATACCGGCGCTCCACCGACATCTCGGTCTGGCCGTGGCGCAGCAGGAGCAACTTCGTCGGCGTGCCGACCGCCCCACTCCACTTCGCCGGGGACACGCGGTCCTGCGTCTTCGGCGGTTTGCCCGCCTGGGTGTCCATCGCTTCGTTGGCGAGGCGGTCCGCGTGCGAGTTGCTTGCGCGCGGGATCCACTCGTACCGCACGCGCTCGAAGCTCTCCGACAGTTCCCGTGCCCGCGCGGCCAGCGGCTGCAGGTCCGGGTGCTTGATCTTCCAGCGCCCGGACATCTGCTCGACCACCAGCTTCGAGTCCATCCGGATGTCCACAGTGGACGCGCCGAGTTCCGCGGCGGCCGCCAGGCCGGCGAGCAGGCCGGAGTATTCGGCGAAGTTGTTGGTCGCCACGCCGAGCCCGTCCCGGCGCTCGGCGAGCACCTCACCGGTCTCGGCGTTCTTGACCACCGCGCCGTACCCGGCGGGCCCCGGGTTGCCCCGCGAACCGCCGTCGGCCTCGACGACCACCCTCACAGACCGGACTCCATGGTGCGCACCAGGATCGCGTTGCAGTTCTCGCACTGCACGATCTCGTCCTCGGGCATGGTCTTGATCTCGGAGACGGTCGAGCGGTCCAGATCGAGGTGGCACGCCCCGCAGCGGCGGGAACGCAGCAGCGCCGCGCCGATGCCGCGCTGCGCGCGCACCCGTTCGTAGAGCTTCACCAGCGGCTCCGGGAACTTCGGTGCCAGCTCGGTGCGGTCCTGCTCCCGGCGCGCCTGCGTGGTGTCGATGTCCTTGAGCGCCTCGTCCCGGCGGCGGCCGGCGTGCTCCAGCTGCTCGGTGACCTTGTCCACCTCGGCGCCGGTGCGCTGGGCGTCCAGATCGAGCGCCTCACGGCGTTCCATCAGTTCCAGCAGGTCGTCTTCGAGCGCGTTCTGGCGGCGCTGCAGGCTTTCCAGCTCGTGCTGCAGCTCGGTCAGCTGCTTGGCGCCGACCGAGCCGGACGCCATCGCCTTGCGGTCCTTGTCGGTCCTGGTGCGCACGGAGTCGATCTCGCGTTCCTGGCGGGCCACCTCGCGATCGAGGTCCGAGGCGCTGGTCTGCACGGAGACCAGCGCGTCCTTCTTCGCCCGCAGTTCCTGTTCCAGCTCGGCGATCTCGGCCAGCTCCGGCAGCGTGCGGCGCCGGTGGGCCAGCCGCGACAGCTCCGCGTCGACCTTGGCGAGCTCCAGCAGGCGGCGTTGCACGGCGGGTTCGGCCTTCACGGTGTCGTCAACTCCCTCAGAAACTTCAAGCGCGGATCGTCCACGGGTCGGTGCACCGCGTGGAGACGTGGATGTCGACGTTACCGGCAAGCGCGTGCCGCATGACGGCCGAGGCTTGCCCGCACCAGGGCCATTCGCTGGCCCAGTGGGTCAAGCCGACCAGCGCGGGCACCCACGGCCCGGCTTCGAGGTGCTCCCCGGCGGGGTGGTGGCGGAGATCAGCGGTGACGTAGGCGTCCACCCCGGCGGCGGTCGCGGCGCCGAGGTAGCTGTCACCGGAACCGCCGGACACCGCCACCGTGCGGATCTCGCGGTCCGGGTCGCCGGCGCCGTAGACCCCGGCGCGGGTCCGCGGCAGCGCGGCGGACACCCGCTCGACGAACCGCTGGAACGGTTCCGGCTCGGGGAGTTCACCGATGCGGCCGAGCCCGGTGACGCTGTCCTCGCGCGTCGGCGCGAGCGGCCTCAGCACCCGCAGCCCGATCGCCTCGGCGAGCGCGTCGGAGACCCCGGGACTGGCGGAGTCGGCGTTCGTGTGCGCGCAGAACAAGGCCACGCCCGCGCGGATCATCCGGTGCACGAGCTTGCCCTTGGTGGTGTCGGCAGGCACCCCGTGCACGCCCTTGAGCAGCAGCGGGTGGTGCGCGACGATCAGGTCCGCGCCCAGCTCCAGCGCCTCGTCGACGGTGGCGGCCACCGGGTCGACGCAGACCAGCACCCGCGTCACCTGTTCGGTGGGATCCCCGCAGACCAGGCCGACCGCGTCCCACGGTTCGGCCAGTTCAGGCGGGTAGGCGGTCTCGAGCGCGGTGAGGACGTCGGCGAGCTGGACGGGCATGCAGGTGATCCTCGCATGTACCGTGCTCGTCCATGCGCCGTCGGTTCACCACCGTCCTGCTCACCGCCGCCTTCCTGCTGACCGCGCCCGCCGCGGTGGCCGCACCGTCGGCACCGTCCGCCTTGCATCCGCTGGCCGAGCTGTCCGGGCAGCGCGTGCAGCTCGCGAACAAGGTCGCCGCCGCTAAGTTCGGCACTACCCAGCCGATCGACGATCCGGTGCGCGAGCAGCAGATCCTCGACGGCGTGGCGGCCAAGGCACCCGGGCTCGGGCTGGACCCGGCCGCCGCGGTCGAGTTCTTCCGCGACCAGATCGAGGCGAACAAGGTGGTCCAGCGCGGGCTGTACGACTACTGGACGGCGAACCCGGAGCAGGCGCCGACCCACCGCCCCGACCTGCCGACCGAGATCCGGCCGGTGATCGATCGGATCAACGAGGGGCTGCTCACCGAACTGGCGGCCACCTCGGCGGTCCGGGCCCGGCCGTCGTGCGGAGTGCGGCTGGTGCTGGCGATCCGGGCGGTCGATCGTGAGCTGAACTTCTACGAGCTGCACCGGCGTGCCCTCCGCCGATCACTGGACTCCGCCTGCGAGGGACACTAGCGGGGTGAGTCTCCACGTGTCTTTCGTCTGCTCGGGCAACATCTGCCGCTCACCCATGGCGGCACTGGTCTTCCGCGAGCAGCTGCGCCGGGCCGGGCTGGCCGACCGGGTGCGGGTGAGCAGCGCGGGCATCGGCCCGTGGCACGTCGGCGAGCCCGCCGACGGCCGGGCGCGCGCGACGCTGACCGGCGCCGGCTACCCGGTCGACCACATCGCCGCCCAGGTCGACGCCGACCACCTCGCCGCGGACCTGCTGCTGGCGGCCGACCAGAGCCACTTCGCCGAGCTAAGCCGCAAGGTCGACGACCCGGACCGGGTCCGGCTGCTGCGTGACTTCGATCCGTCCGCCGGGCCGGACGCCGAGGTGCCGGACCCGTACTACGGCGGCAACGACGGGTTCACCGACGTGCTGGGCATGATCGAGCGGAGCATGCCCGGGCTGCTGGACTGGGTGCGCGAGCGGCTGTGAAGGCGGTCGAGCGGCTCCTGGGCGAGTCGGTCACGCGGTCGACGCCGCTCGGCGGCACGGCCTATCGGGTCGAGACCGGCTCGCGGACCGTGGTCGCCAAGCGGGGGCCGGTCCAGGCCGAGGCCGCCGGGCTGCGGTGGCTCGGCGAGTACGGCGATGTCCCGGTGCCGGAGGTGCTCGCTGCGGATGACGAGTGGTTGGTCACTTCGTACGTCGAGAGCGGCAGCCCTGGCGTTGCGGCCGCCGAGGAGTTCGGGCGGGGGCTTGCGGCGTTGCACGCACGGGGAGCCGAGGCGTTCGGCGCGCCGCCGCCGGGTGGTCCGGTCGACGCGTGGATGGGGCCGGAGCCGATGCGCAACGTCGGGCACGAGACGTGGGCCTCGTTCTACGCCGCCGAGCGGATCTCGCCGTATGTGCGGTCCGCGGCGGATCGGGGGTTGTACGGACCTGACGAGGTCGCGGTCTTCGAAGGGCTTTGCCGTCGGCTCGACGAGCTGGGGGTGCCCGAGGAACCACCGGCTCGGCTGCACGGCGACGCCTGGAGCGGGAACGTGCTGTGGTCGACCGACGGCCGGGTGTGGCTGATCGACCCGGCCGCGCACGGTGGGTACCGGGAGGGAGACTTGGCGATGCTGGCGCTGTTCGGCACGCCCCAGCTGGACCGGCTCCTCGCCGCGTACGACGAGGCGGCGCCGCTGGGTGACGGGTGGCGCGAGCGGGTCGGGCTGCACCAGCTGTTCCCTCTGTTGGTGCACGCCGTGGCGTTCGGGGGTGGGTACGCGGGGCAGGCGCTGGCCATCGCACGCGGGGTTGGGTGAACGTGACGCGGGCGACGGCTTACGGTTGAGGGGTGCGGTTCAAGTTCCTGCTCAGGCCGAGCTGGCTGGCGTTGACGCTGGTGGTGTTCGCGTTCGCGGCCACCTGCTACACGCTGCTGGCGCCCTGGCAGTTCAGCCGCGACAGCGAGCGCGAGACGCAGAACGCCGCGTTGCAGGAGTCGTTCACCGCGGAGCCGCGGTCGGTGGAGGCCGTGCTGCCCGGCGGGACCGCGCCGACCGAGGACACGCAGTGGGACCGGGTCACGTTCACCGGCACCTACGTGGCGGACGCCGAGGTGATCGCGCGGCTGCGGACCGTGCTGGGTGAGCCCGCGTTCGAGGTGCTGACGCCGATGCGGACCACCGACGGGCAGATCGTGCTGGTGGACCGGGGCGTGGTCCGGCCGGACGACCGCACCCGGGTCCCGGCCTACGCGGCGCCGCCCGCTGCGCCGGTCACCGTGGTCGCGCGGGTGCGCATCGACGAGACGGACCCGAAGGCGCGGGACGCCTTCGCCGACGAGTCCACGGATGGGCGGCTGCACAGCTACACGGTCGATTCGCGGGTGGTCGCGCGGGCGACCGGGCTGCCGATCCGGCCGGGGTACTTCCAGCTGGACGAGAACCAGCCGGGTGGGCTGGAACCGCTGCCGCTGCCGAAACTGGAGGCGGGACCGTTCTTCTCGTACGCGCTGCAGTGGATCGCCTTCGGCACCATGGCGGTGCTGGGGTGGCTGTACTTCACCGTGCGGGAGCTGAAGCCGGGAGGCGCGCTGGCCGGTGAGCCGCGCTCTCGTCCTGGCTCGGACCGGCGGAAAACGGTTGCCCAGATGCTGGCCGAAGACGACGACGAAGAAACCTTCGGTACCCCCGCACCTCCGCGGCAAGCAACTCCCCAGTAGTCCCCCATCCGGCCCAGCCTCGCCTGCATTCCTACCCCCACCCAGCCCACCCACTGCCGCCAAACAGCAGATCCGAAGTACCCACCCGAAACCACCCCCACGCTCACGCACCCGAACCCCACGTTCGGGAAGCCGAGTTCCACACTCAGGCAGCCGAGTCCCACGTTCAGGACGCTGAAGCCCACACTCGGGCAGCCGAGTCCTACGTTGAGGAAGCCGAGTTCCACACCGGGCACTCGAACCTCACGTTCAGGAAGCTGAGTTCCACGTTCAGGCAGGTGAACCGGCACTCGGGCGGCTGAGTCCTGCGTTCGGGAAGCCGAGTTCCACACTCGGCGAGTGGGCCTCCCGGTGAGGGAGCCTCGCGCCACCAGCCTGGGCATGCGAACTCGGGCCCCGCCGAACGTGGACTCGCCTGCTGGAGCGTCGAACTCGGCTGCCTCAATGTGTAACTCGCCCGCCTGAATGTGGGGCTCGGCTGCCGGAACGTGGGACTCGCGTGCCTGAGTGTGGGATTCGGCTGCCTGAACGTGTAGTTCGCCCGCCTGAAGGTGAGGCTCGGCTGGCCGGAACGTGAGACTCGGGCTCCCGAATGTGGGGTTCGGCTGCACGAGTGTGGGGTTCGGCTGCCTGAACGTGTAGTTCGCCCGCCTGAATGTGGGGGTCGGGTGTACGAGGGTGGGGGTTAGGGGCGGCGGTGGCGTAGGCCGATTAGGAGGGCGATTAGGGCGGAGGTGAGGCCGGCTAGCCAGCCGACTACGCGCGAGAGTTCGACGGCTCGGGTGACGTGGCCGGCGTCCGGGTTGCGGCCGTCGCCCAGGACGGGGAGTTCTTCGACGCCGTGGGGGTAGACCGTCCGGCCGCCGAGGCGGATTTCCAGTGCACCGGCGAAGGCGGCTTCGACCCGGCCCGCGTTCGGGCTCGGGTGGGCGGAGGCGTCCCGTTGCCAGGCCCGCCACGCGCCCGCGGCCGAGCCGCCCACCACCGGCGCGCCGCTGACGGTCAGGGCGGCGGCCAGCCGTGTCGGCAGCAGGTTGATCAGCTCGTCCAGCCGGACCACGACCCACCCGAACCGCTGGTTCCTCGCCGGCGAAGAGTTCATCCGCCGCAGCACCTTCACCGCCCGCGCACCCAGCAACCCCGGCGCACCCGCGACCGCGCCCCAGAACAGGGGTGACACGACAGCGTCCGAAGTGCTCTCCGCGACCGTCTCCACCGAAGCCCGCGAAAGCGCGATGACGGTCAGCCCGTCCGTGTCCCGCGGGTCCAATTCGGACAGGGTGTCGCGTGCGGAGTCCAGCCTGCCGGTCTCCAGGTCCCGCGCCAGCTCGGTGCCGTCGATCGCCAGTGCCGCGCCCCCGAGCACGGCCCACGTGGTGATCGCCGTGCCGGTCGCCTGCAGCACCGGGCTGCGGCGGCCCGCGCGCTCGGTCAGCACGCCGAGCACCACCGCGCCCCCGGCCAGCAGGCCGGCGTGCACCGCACCCGGCACCGGGTGGTCGGCGTAGATCCGCTTCTCCAGCGCCCGCGCCACGCGGGCGAACCCGGCGACCGGACGGCCGTCTTTCGGGTGCCCGACGATGCCGTCCGCGGCCACCCCCAGCAACAGTCCGATCGCGCGCCCCGCGCTCACCCCTGGCTCCCGTTCGCCTGGCCCCATGTCACCTGTGTTGAACGCCCAGATTACTGCGCGGGTTGCCAGCCCCTTCGAGCCGCCTGTGGGAACATGCCCGATATGACGGTCGTGGTCGTGATGGGCGTGTCCGGGTCTGGCAAAACCACCGTGGGCACCGCGCTGGCGGAAGCCCTCGGCGTCGCCTACGCCGAGGCGGATTCGTTCCACCCGGAGGCGAACATCGAGAAGATGACCGCGGGCACCCCGCTCACCGACGAGGACCGCTGGCCCTGGCTCGAAGCCATCGCCGGCTGGATCCGCGAGCACGGGGAGACCGGCGGCGTGGTCACCTCGTCGGCGTTGAAGCGGCGGTACCGCGACGTGCTCCGCGGCGGTGGCGATGTCTGGTTCGTGCACCTGAACGGCCCGCGCGAGGTCATCGCGCAGCGGCTGGCCGGGCGGTCGGGCCACTTCATGCCGCCGTCGCTGCTGGACTCGCAGTTCGCCGACCTCGAACCGCTGGACGCCGACGAGCGGGGTCAGGTGCTCGACATCACCGAGCCGCCCGCCGCGCTCGTCCGGAAGGCACTGGACGAGCTAGCCGGGGAACGCCGCTGACAGGTCGCCGCGGCCCGAGATCCCGAGCTTGCGGTAGGCGCCGGACAGGTGCAGCTCCACCGTCCGCCTGGTCAGGTGCAGCGCGTCGGCGATCTGCCGGTTCGTCAGCCCCTGCACCGCCATCGCGGCGACCCGGTTCTCCTGCTTGGTGAGCCCGTGCGTGCTGGTCTTCGTCTCGCTCAGCGCCGACTCGCACGCCCGCAGCTCGCGCCCGGCCAGCCTCGACAGCGGCTCCGCCGCGCACTGCGCGGTCAGGTCCACCGCCCGCCGCAGCTGGGGTACCGCCTTCTCCGGGTGCCCGCGCCGCCGCAGCAGCGAGCCCAGCTCGTACAGCGCCTCGGCCAGCCGCAGCTTCGCCGGTGACGCCGACAGCGCCTCGATCGCGGACTGCAGGGCGTGCTCGGCGTCGTCACCGTCGTCGCCCGCGATGCCGACCGCCAGCAACGCCGTGCCGACCACGCGCGGGGTGCCCCACAACTTCGACAGCCGCAGGTTCTCCGCCGCCAGTTCCCCGGCCTGATCACGGTCGCCGAGCAGCAGGTACGCACGCACGGCCTGCTCGCGCCAGGCGAGCACCGCAGGGTTGATCAGCCCGCGCTCTTCGAGCCGCTTCCCGCACTCGAGCAGGTCGTCCAGCGCGCCCTGGCCCTCGCCGGCGGCCAGCCGGAGCTTGCCGCGCGCGAACAGCAGGTACGCGTCGGAGAACAGCTCGCCGACGGTGACGTGCGACAGCATCGCGGTCGCTTCGTCCAGCCTGCCGAGGTCGACCAGGACTTCGGCGTGCCAGGCGAGGCACAGCGTGGCCATCGGGCAGTCGTTCGCCGCGCCGGAGTCGAGGAACATCCGCACCGGCGAGGCGAAGAACGTGCGGGCCTTCGGCAGGTCGCCGAGCAGGTGGATGGCCATGCCGTGGGCCAGTGACGCGGCGATGCCCTTGCGCAGGTGGTAGTCGTGCGGCTCGCGCATGCCCTCGACGAGCCTGCGGAACCGCTCGGCGTGCTCCGGCTCGTCCGCCAGTGCCGCGCTGAACAGGGCGAACACGTACGGCTGGCCGAACGCGGGGATCGAGTCGCCGTCGAGCGCCTCGGCCGCGTACCGCAGGAAGTCGGCGTGCGAACCGGCTTCCCTGGCGTGCGCGACCGCGACCAGCAGCGCGTGGATGCGCCGCAACTGGTCGTTCTCGGGGATCTCCGCGCGCAGGTCGTCGAAGACCCGCTGGGCGCACGCCGACGGGTGCCGTGAGCCACCGGCCGCGGCGAGGTAGGTGGTGTAGCGCAGCCGCTGGGCGACTTCGCGCTGGTCGGAGCCGAGCCGGGCGATCACCTCGGTGGCCACCGAGATGGCCAGCCGGTTCGCCGCGTCACCGCAGGAGCCGAGCACCATCGTCTCGGCGACCTCCGCCGCGGCACCGGGGTCCTCGGCCATGGCCAGCGCGTCACGCAGGCGTGTCCGCCCGGCGGAGCGGTCGAGGCCGAACTCCACGTGCCCGAGTTCCAGCTGCACGGCCAGCCGCCGGTCCGGCGGCAGCCGCTCGTCGAGCGCGCGGCGCAGGCAGGCGCCGGCCAGGTCGGGGTTCTTCTGGTGCACCGCGCGCCGGGCGGCCCGGCGCAGCACCTCCACGCCCCACGGCAGCCGGATCGGGCCCGCTTCCAGCAGGTGCGCGGCGACCCGCTCGTCGGGCACGCCCGCGTCGAACAGCAGGCGGGCGGCGGTGGCGTGGCTGGCGGCCTGCTCGGCGACGCACATGTCGTCGAGCACGCCGTTGCGCACGTAGGAGTAGGTGAACCCCGGGGGATAGCTGTCGGCCAGCACGTGCAGCCGGACCAGCGTGTCCACCGCCCGCAGGGTCGCGCGCGGGGACAACCCGGCCAGCGCGCCGACGGCTTCGAGCGTGGCGTCCTCGCCGAGCACGGCCACCGCGCGGGCCACGTCGGTGGTGCCGGGAAGGCCGCGCAACCGGACGCGCAGTATTTCGCCGATCAGCGGCACGGAGACCGCACGGACCTGCTCGGCGGTCAGCTCACCGATCTTGTGCGTCCGGTGCTGCAGGGTGCTGACCAGCGAACGCAGCAGGTACGGGTTGCCGCCGGTGACCTCGCGGCAGGCGGCGGCGAACCCGGCGTCCTGCCGTCCGGTCGCCGCGCGCACCAGGCCGGCCACCCCGGGCAGGTCGAGCCCGCCCAGCTCGATGACCTCGGGCGTGGTGCCGGTCAGCTCCGGCAGGGAGATCTCGCTGAGCGGGGCGAGCCCGCGGTTCGCGGTGGTGGCGATGACCACGCGGTGCCCGGTCAGCCGGGGCCGGGCGTAGGCCAGGCAGCGCAGCGACCAGGCGTCGGCCAGGTGCACGTCGTCGACGGCGAGGAACAGCGGGCGGCGGGCCGCGGCGGTCCGGACCAGCAGCTGGAAGGACTCGAGCGCGTCGAACTCGGAGTTCGAGCGGACCGGGGCGGGCAGTGCCGCGGTGCCGTCGCTGTCGATGACCTCGAGCAGCGCGTCGGAAAGCTGGTGCAGGATGCCGCCCGCCAGGCGGACCTCCAGGCGGGCGCCGCGGGCGATGGCCACGGTGAAGCCCTGCGCCCGCGCGCGGCGGGCGGCGGCGTCGAGCAGCGCGGTCTTGCCGCCGCCGAACTCGCCGAAGACCATGACGTGCGACTCGAGGCCTTCTCTGGCGCGCGCGAGGAGGCCGCCGATGGTGTCCAGCTCCTTCTCGCGGCCGAAGAACGGCCCGGCGCCCACCAGCTCGGCTGGTCTTCGGGCAGGCGCCAGCGCGGAAGACGTTGTCACGTGTAGCTCTCCGATCCGCGGCACCTCGGCCGCTCTCGGTATCCCCTACGGAGTGAACGCGCGTGGGACCCGGAGAATGCACCATTCTCTCGTGGGTTGTCCAGGCCACCGACGGTGACCAGCGGAGGTACCGAAGGGCCCATCGCCCAACTCTCCGTGTTTTCTACGGTGCCTACCGTAGAGACCCGCGGGCCGAACGGCGGCAGAATTGGCCCAACCTCAGTAGTGCCGGTCACCCAGGGTGCACCGGCCGGACCCGTCGAGATGGTGGTAACCCGCATGGCGCCAGGCAGCCAGGAGAGCGCGGCGCGGCCCGTAGCGACCGCGTTCGCCGGCCCGGTCACCTTCCCACCAGCAGCAGCACCCGGCGCAACCGAGACCGGCACGACAGCAGTCGCCGCCGCAACGGCACCGCCGGGGGCTCGTCGGCTGCTTCCGGGGTCCGCTGGTGGGGGATGGTGTCCAGCAGCGGGTTGAGCATGCCGGTCTCCGCCGCGTCGCGGAGCAGGCCGAAGAGCCCCGCCCGGTGGTAGTCCGTCAGCTCCCCCTGGCAGCGCCGGCACCGCGAGAGGTGCCGCTCGAATTTCCGGGCCCCGCCCTCGTCCAGCGCGTCCATTGCGTACGCCGCGAGCGCGGAATGCCGTGAATTCAGCACATCCATAACCTCACGGTCCCCTCAGCTCCACTCCTGCAGTGCATTCCTGATCAGCCGCATGGACTTGTGCAGCCGCGATTTCACGGTGCCTTCGGGAACCTGCAGAATTTTGGCGGCCTCCCGCACGGTGTGACCTTTCACATACGTTTGATAAATGGCCGCCCGCTGCTCGTTGCTGAGCCTGCTGATGACGTCGACAATCACCATGACCGAAAGCGATTGATCGGTCTCGTCCGGACAGCCCGCCATTTCTGGACGAAGTAGTTCGACTTCCTGTGGGCGGGCCTGCCGCGAGCGCCAGCCGTCGATGACGATGCGCCGCGCGACGGTCAGCAACCAGCCCCGGAGCATGCCGGGTTCCCTGGTCAGCGTGGCGGAGTTCTGCCAGGCGCGGATCAGCGTCTCCTGCACCACGTCTTCCGTCCACTGCCGATCATAATTGGTCAGTCGGAGCACATGGCTGAAAAGTCTGTCGCGGAACTGGTGATACAGCATCGTCACCAGTTCTTCGTCGGGACCGTTTCGGGTCATTCCGGTAATTTCCATGAAGCGACCTGCCTCCCTGAAGGCGAGGTGAAAGAGTTCGTTACCGCGGCGCGTCGAATGCGGAGTCGGGGGAATCCGATCGCGCTCGGGCGGTGCGATCACAATACTGCATCATCTGGAAGTGAACCAGGTTCACATCCGTATTTTCGACAGGAACAGAGCGTAACCGGATGTGATCCAGGTCACACCATATTGGGGATCTGCGGACCGAACCAGGTGGTGATCACTGCCGTACCTGGTGGTGAATCCCCCGAAACGCACGAACCTTTCCCCCGAAGGGCATGCCATGGCCAACCCCGCGGTACCCCCCGGCCCGCGCCGGCTGCTTTCCCTGCTCGCGGTGTGCCTGCTGAGCGTGGCCTCTCTGCTGTGCGGCGCTTCCCTCGCTTCGGCGCAGGGTGAACTGAGCCCGAGCGACGAGGAGATCCTGGTCAAGGTGCGGCTGGCCGGGCTGTGGGAGGGCCCGATCAGCCAGCTGATGTTCGAGCGCTCGACCAACCCGAAGGTCAAGGACGTCGGCAAGCACCTGTCCGAGGAACACGCGGTGCTCGACGGCGAGGTGCAGAAGACCGCCGCGCAGGTGGGTGTGAGCCTGCCCAGCCAGCCGACCGCGCAGCAGCAGGGCTGGATGGACGAGATCTCCGGCAAGACCGGCGCCGACGCCGACCGCACCTACGTCAACCTCGCCCGCGCCGCGCACGGCACGGTCTTCCCGCTGGTCTCCACCGTGCGCGCGACCACCAAGAACGACGCGGTCCGCTCCTTCGCGCAGAAGGCGGTGAACGCGGTGATGCGTCACATGACCCTGCTGGAGAGCACCGGGCTGGCCCGCGCCGACTCGCTGACCAGCGCCCCGGCCCAGTCCGCCGCCCCGGCCGCCGCACAGGGCCAGCAGGCGGGCGTGGCTGGCAGCCGGTCGGTGACCAGCGCCGCGGTGCAGAACACCGGTGACGAACTGGGCTTCGGCAGTGTGGTGCTCGGCGTGCTGGCCGGACTGGTGGCCATCGCCGCCACGCTCGGCCTGGTGCGCTGGTTCGGCGCCTACCGCCGCGGCTCCCGCCACGCGGGCGACTGAGCCCGCCGCCACCCTTCAACGGAGCGCTCCGCGCCCGCTACCGAAGGCGCAGACCCGAGTTCTCCCGATCCGGAGGCAGACACTCCATGCCCGACCCCCTGCTCCTGCAGGTCGCCACTTCCCCGCACGACGCCGGTGTCCGCGAGATGGCAGCCCTGTCCGCGAGGATGTCCTACGTCGCGATGTGCCTGACGCTGTGCTGGGGCGTGCTCACCGCCACCGGCTGGGTGCGCCGGCTCAGCGGCCACCACGCCCTGCGCGGCGGCCACCAGATGCTGGCCTCGTTCACCATCGCCACCGGCGTCACGCACGCGGCCGCGTTCCCGTTCCTCGACGACATCGACTTCGGCCTGACCAAGATCCTGGTCCCGTTCGCCGACGGCGGCCTGGCGCGGCACGCGCTGGGCATCCTCGGCCTGGAGCTGATGGTCGCCATCGCGCTGACCGCCGGGCTGCACCGCACGGTGAAGTACCTGAACTGGCTGCGGTTCCACCAGCTGGCCTACCCGGCGGTGGCGATGACCGTGGTGCACGCCTGGTTCGGCGCCGCCGCCAACGGGCACCTCGCCCTGCTGTGGCTCGGCGGCATCACCCTGCTGGCGCCGGCGCTCACGCTCAGCGTGCTGCGCCTGATGCCACCGAAGCACCTGGTCCGCATCGGCCTGCTCGACGCCCCGCCGGTGGGCCCCGCGAAACCCGGCAAGGCCGTGGTGATGCGGGTCAGCGTGGACAACCAGCGCTGCCGCCGCTACGGCATCTGCCAGGCGGAGGCGCCCGACGTCTTCCAGCTCCGCGAGGACGGCCGCCTGCGCTACACCCGCAATCCCAACGCCGCGCAGAACGACCAGGCGCAGGCCGCGGCCCGCGCCTGCCCGATGCGCGCCATCCAACTCCAGGGGGTCGATCAGTGATGAGAGCCAGACAATCCGCCGAGCGCATCGTCATCGCCGGTGCCGGCCTGGCCGGGCTGCGCGCCGCCGAGCGCCTGCGCGAACTCCGGTTCGACGGCGAGATCGTGCTCATCGGCAGCGAGCCGCTGCGGCCGTACCACCGGCCCGCGTTGTCCAAGGGCTTCCTCAGCGGCGCGATGAGCCCCGGTGACCTGCGGTTGCAGCAGTACCAGGAGCTCGGCGCGGTCTGGCGGCTCGACACCACCGCGCTGCACCTGCAGCCGCGGCGGCGGGTGGTGCACCTGCCCGGCGGTGAGCAGATGAGCTACGACGGCCTGATCATCGCCACCGGGGTCGAACCCAAGCGCGCGGCGAACATCCCGCACGGCCACCCGCGCGTGGTGGTCATGCGCACGCTGTCCGACGCGCAGCGGCTGCAGAAGAACCTGGCGGGCACGCGTGGCCCGGTCGCGGTGATCGGCGGTGGGTTCACCGGCTGCGAGATCGCGTCCAGCCTGCGTGAGATGGACCGCGAGGTGACCATCATCGGCCGGTCGAAGAACCTGATGGGCAACGTGCTCGGCGAGGACCTCGGGGAGCGGCTGACCCAGCTCCACCGCGACCACGGCGTCCGGCTCGCGCTGGGCGCCTCGATCCAGGACTGGCTGCCCGGCCACACCGGCATGGGAATCCGGCTCTCCGACGGGCAGATGCTCGTCGCCTCCTGCGTGGTGGCGGCGGTCGGCACCGTGCCCGCGGTGTCGTGGCTGCGGGGGGCCGGGCTCCGGATCTCGGACGGGGTGGTGTGCGAATCCACCTGCCACGTCATCGGCGCGGACGACGTGGTCGCCGCCGGTGACGTCGCCCAGTGGCCCAACCTGCGCTTCGACGCGGTGCCGCGGCGCGTGGAGCACTGGCTCAACGCGATCGAGATGGGCCGGGCCGCCGCGGAGAACCTGCTCGCCGGACCGGCCGCGGCCAAGCCGTTCACGCCGATGCCGCGGTTCTGGTCCGAGCAGCACGGGGTCCGCATCCAGGCCGCCGGGGTGCCGAAGCTCGGCACCGACACGGTGGCCCTCAGTCCACCCGCCGGGGGCGGCCGGACCGTGACCGGATATGTCCGGGACGGCCGCCTGCTCGGCGTGGTCGGGATGAACAGCCCGTCGGCGGTGCTGGCCTGGGCGGCGGACCTGGACCGGCAGTGCCCGGTGCCGGGCGAGCTCGAGGTGCCGGACCGGCCGGTGTTCAGCACGGGAGAGATGAGCCGGGCGAGGATCCTCGCCGGCCGGTAGACGAGGGGGACTCCAGTGTCGGCTCGACACGGCGCCGGACAGCGGCCGCGGGGCTCCGGGTCCTGGCGGGCCGCCCGCCGGGGTGCGGGCGGCCTGCGTCGCGCCACCGTGCTCTGGTTGCGCGATCTCGGCGAGCTCGGCAGGCGGGCCGGGCTCGCCACCACGGTGGGCAAGGTCGCCATGGGCGCGGTCGGTGCCCTGCTCGTGGTGGGCGCGCTGAACTGGTGGGGCGCGGACAGCGAGGACGTGCCGCAGCCGGTGGCGTCCGAAACGCTGGAGACCTCGGAAGCGCTGGTGAAGCCACCCGAACTCGCCTCGGACGATCCGAGCGCACCGGACATGGCGCAGTTGGACGAAGGTGTCCAGGCGCCGGAAACCGACGCCGAGGAGACCATGCCGCTGCCGCCCGCCGGGTCCGGCAAGGCGGTGAAGCTGGTCGCGCGCGACGTGCCGTCGATGGGCGAGACGGTGACCGACGGCAGCGGCGCGGTGCTCTACCGGTTCGAACGGGACCGGACCGGGCCGCCGAAGTCGCTGTGCGAGGGCGACTGCGCGAAGACCTGGCCGCCGGTGCTGACCGAGCGGCAGGCGACCGTGGAGGGCGTCGCGCCGGAGCTGGTCGGGACCGTGCGCCGGGCCGACGGCAGCTGGCAGGTCACCCTCGCCGGGCGGCCGCTGTACCGGTTCGCCGGTGACCGGACGGCCGGTGACTGGAGCGGGCACGGGCGCGATGGCCAGTGGTTCGCCGTGCGCCCGGACGGCGAACGCAACCAGCGCGCGGCCGCCGCGGGCGGGTGAGTACCCTGGTGCGCTGGACGAGCTGGCAGGGCGGCCGCGTGATCCGTTCCCCCAGGGGAGCGGGTTTCGAGGAAAGTCCGGACTCCGCAGGGCAGGGTGGTTGCTAACGGCAACCCGGGGTGACCCGCGGGACAGTGCCACAGAAAACAGACCGCCCGGCCGTTCGCGGCCGGGTAAGGGTGAAACGGTGGTGTAAGAGACCACCAGCGTCCCGGGTGACCGGGACGGCTCGGTAAACCCCACCCGGAGCAAGGCCAAGAGGGAGCGCGAGCTCCTGCGCAGGCGATCGAGGGCGGCCCGCCCGATGCCTGCGGGTAGGCCGCTGGAGCCTGCCGGCGACGGCAGGCCGAGATGGATGGCCGCCCACCGCGGCCCCGGTTCGCCGGGGTCCGTGGGGACAGGATCCGGCTTACATGCCAGCTCGTCCTCTTCTCCGGTTCCTGGACCGCCCTACCCGGCGGTAGCCTGCGGGACATGGAACTCGCCGAGGCCAAGGAAATCGCGTACCGCTGCCACCGCGTGCTCGAGCCGCTGCACGCGATGATCTACTTCGCCCCCGAAGCGGAGGAACGCTTCACCGAGGTCGGCCTGCGGCCGGGCCGGATGGGCTACTTCGCCAGCCGGTCGGCGCCGATGGGCGCGGTCGGCCCCGGCCCGGTGGCCGCCACCTTCTTCAACTTCAACCCGGAACTCGTCGCGCGCTTCATCCCTCGCGCGTGGACACTGGCCGACCCGCGCGAGGTGCTCGCGGCCCGCTTCGCCGCGGCGGACGCTGCCCTGCGGCGGCTGCTCGGAGACGAGCTGGCCGAGTCCGAAGTGGTCGCCGAAGCCGCCGAGTTGGCGCGCGAGGTCGCCGACGGCTGTGTGCCGGAAGGACGCCCGCTGTACGCCGCGCACGCCGACCTCGACTGGCCCGACGAGCCGCTGCTGGTGCTGTGGCACGCGGTCTCGCTGCTGCGCGAGTTCCGCGGTGACGGGCACATCGCCGCGCTGGTGGGGGCAGGGCTGAACGGGATCACCGCGCTGGTCACGCACACCGCGACCGGGAAGGGCTTCCTGGAACCGGCGGCGAAGAAGAGCCGCGGCTGGTCGGACGAGCAGTGGGACGCCGCCGCGGACTACCTGCGCACCGAAGGGATCCTGGACGCCGGCGGGGTGCTCACCGAGCAGGGCCGTCAGCTGCGGGAGGGCATCGAGGACACCACCAACTTCTCGGCCGCCTCGCCCTGGAGCCGCTTCGGGGCCGACAAGGCGGACCGGCTGCACGAACTGGGACGGCAGCTGAGCCGCACCGCCGTGAAGAACGGTGCCTTTCCCGGCAACGTCTTCGGCACCGGTTCGGAGAAGGCGAACTAGGCCCGTACGCACGAAAGAGGCCCGGGGCGGCGGATGCCCCGGGCCGTACGGGAAGGCCACCGCGACCGAGTCGGGGGACGCCGCGGTGGCCTTACCGGTAACGGAGTGCTCGTGCGTGGAAGTGTCCTGACGGGGCCCTCCTTTCTACTCGTTGCAGGTGCGGCCGGAGTTGATGCAGTCCACGACCCGGTTCATGATCGCGTTCGACATCACGTTGGCGAAGTCGTCGTGGTCGGAGAAGGGGTTGTGGTCCTCCTCCGGGAAAGCGTCCACTTTGTACTGCCCGGCGACCTGGATCTCGCGCGGGATCTCGTAGGTGAGGCTGATCCGCAGCTGCGGCACGGCGGTGAACCCGTCCTCGCACTGCCCGTTCTCGTTGGGGTAGACGATGTGGGTGCGGTGGTTCGCGCTGTCGATGTTCTCCCCGTCCCAGCAACTCGGGAAGTCGTGCACGCGCATCACGTCGCTGCCTTCGGGGCAGATCGTGTACTTGTCGATGCGCACCTGGTCCTCGAACCCGCTGCAGGTCCACGATTCCTGCGCGTTGCCCGGCCCGTTCGTCGTGACCTTCGCGTCGCCGTAGAGCACGCGGAGGAACTTCGGCATCGCCTCGACCTCGGTCACCGGGCTGCCGCGGAAGGTGATGTCGACCTTCGCCGGGCGCTGGATCTCGCCCTCGTTGCCGGGCAGCTCACCGTTTTCGTCCTGCGGGGGCAGCGCGGGATCCTCTTCCTGGCCGCCACCGTTCTCGTCGCCGCCCTGGCCCTGGTCACCGTCCTGACCCTGGTCGCCGCCCTGGTTCTGGTCGCCCTGGTCGCCCGGCTGCTCCTGGCCCTGGTCGTCGCCCTGGCCACCGTTCTGGTCCTGGCCACCCTGGCCCCGGCCACGCTGGTTCTGGGCGCCCTGCTCCTGAGCACCTTGCTCATCGGCGGCCTGGCCGTCCTGCTCCTGGGCCCCGGCGTCGGCGGCTCCGGCATCGGCGGCGTCGGGCTCGGCCGCCTGCTCGTCCTGGTTCCCGGCCTGCCTGCCGTCCTGGTTCCGGTTGCCGCTCTGGCCGGCCTGCTCGGCTTGGGCTTCCTCGGCGTTGTCCTGCTGCTGTTCGGCTTCGCCTTCCGCCGCGTCGTCGGTGTCGATCCGGACGACCGGCCAGAAGTACGCGGACTTGTCGCCGTTGGCGCAGGTGGTCCCGGCGGCCTGCAGGCTCTGGTTGTTCGAGTCGGCGTCGGTGGACAGGTTGCCGACGTAGTCGTGCAGGTGCTGGGCACCGTTGCGGACGCCGGGCTGGGCGATGAAGTTGTCCGGGTTGAAGTGGCCGTTCTCGTTGCGGCCGCAGTCCACGGTGAAGGTGCCGCCGGAGGCGCCCTCCTGGGCTTCCGGCTCGTTGACGTTCGGCTCGACGGTGGTGATGTCGACGAACTGGCTCTGGTCGGGGTTGTCGGCACTGGCCTGCGGGGGTGAGCCCGTCGTGGTGAAGACGGCCAGCGCACCGACCGTGAGCACCGCCAGGCCGAGGCCTCCGGTGGTCAGTTTGGCTTTGCGGGAAACGCGGTGCCTTCCCTCGTAGCTGTCTCGGGCCATCGACTGTGTCACCTCATGTTCGGCGGAAGTGGGTCCTGGGGGCGCGCCGCTCGGGGATACGGCCGTTCCGCGCGCGGTGGACTGAAACGAGGCCTGTTCGTTATCCTGCTGTTATAAACTCATCGCCGCAGCTAGGCGGCCGGAGCAAGATCACCGAGAAGAGCGCCGGATGACCGAAAGTGAAGGAAAGCGAGCCGTCTCCGTCGCGTCCGCGACGTTGTGGCTGTTCGAACGGGTGAGCCCGCAAATGTGAAGTCCTGGTGAAGGGTGTTCACGCGATGGAGGCCGGAGAGGGGACCGAACGGGGCATGCCACACTGTTCCCGGCGTGATCCGCCACCCAGCTCGGCCACCCGGAGTAGCCAAAATCCTCGCGTGTGAGTGAGTCGATTCGCACACTAGGAAATCCGGGTGGACTGGGTTAATCCTGGACGTCCCGGCAACGATGATGGAGGGGATGGGTATCGGTGAGAGTGGTCCTCGTCCGCTGCGTGCGGGAGCGGACGTGGAGCGGGCAGAACCGCAGGGCGCCCTTTGACCCCCACAACTCGCGGCGCCATCATGATTCTCGCGCACAGTAGTAGGTTCGGCACGTTCGGCGATCACGGTGGGCCGGCGGACCCGGGCCCGTCCCGGCCACGTCCCGCTGTACTCAGGAGTTAAGCGATGACCACCATGACCCTCGCGGCCCTGGCCCAGGATGGCGAACTGGGCACCAAGGGCGTGCGCGACTGGATGATCGAGAACATCATCCCCCTTGTCCTGCTGGCCGTCGCACTGCTGCTGCTCTGGCTGGGTGGTGGCAAGGGTGACAACGCCGGGGTGATGCGGCGCCTGGCCGGGGTGGTGATCGCACTGGCGATCATCGGCCTCGCGGTCAGCGGCCTCGGCGTGGACGTCGGCGAATGGATCGCCGGCTTGTTCACGGGCTGAGGCACCCGTGCGCATCCGAACCGACGACGAGGTCTACCGCGTCGACGCAGTCTGGCTCGGCCCGCCGAAGGCTACTTTCCCCTGGCGGGCGCGTTATGTGGCCTGGGCGGTCGGGATCCCGGTCTTCCTCGTGGTGCTCACCATCGAACGCCAGCTCGGCTTCGGTTTCGGCTTCTTCTCGACAGCGTGGGCGTTCGTCGCCACCATCGTGATCACGCGGCTGATCACGGCCAAGATCAGTCACGAACGCCCGCTGGGCGCCGTGCTCACCATGTGGGTGCGGGAACTGAACACACCACGTGAGCGCAGCACCGGCAACGGTGGGGCGGTCAGCGCGAGCAAGGTCCGGGTGCGGGCCGAACGGCCCCGGCCCCGGGGTGCTCGCGGACGAGCCAGCAGCACCCGAGCGCGTCGCGGCGGCACCCACGCCGTGGCGGGGAGGTAGTCGTTGTCCGGTCGCGGCGGTAGCCGAGGTAAGCGGGACCAGCGCCCCGTCCAGCCCAAGGGCAAGGGCGGCGGGCGGGGCCGCAGACTGCCCGGGGAGCAGGCGGTGCCCTCCTACACCCCGTCGATCGCCGCGCGCAGCATCGACGGGCACCTCCTGCGCACCGGGCACGAGGTCTACGCCTGGTACCGGCTGGCGCCGCAGCGCTGGTCGTTCCGCTCGGACTCGCAGCGCCGCGACCTGATCGCGGCCATCGCCGGGCAGTACGCCGAGCTCGCGGGCCGCTGGCTGCACCTGCGGGTGACCAACCGGCCGTACCCGATCCGGATGTGGGCCGAGGCCCACGTGCACAACGCGCACGACCGGCCCAAGGACACCCCGGGCGCGCTCTCCTTCGACGACTACCTGATCGGCGAGCAGCAGCAGCTGATGGGCCGGTCGATGGCGGAGAAGGAGGTCTACCTCGGCGTCCAGGTGCAGACCCGCCGGGCGGTGGACCGCGCGGTCGAGCGGGCGGCGCCGTTGCTGCGCAAGATCCTGCCCGAGGCCGTGGACGCCGAGCTGATGGCGCTGGACTCCGAGGTCGAGCACCTCGACCAGGTGCTCGGCTCGGCCGGGCTGGAGGGCAGGCCGGCGCACGCCGACGAGATGTCGTGGCTGATGCACCGGTCGTGCTCGCTGGGCCTGCCCGCGCCGCGGAACATGCCCGCCGTGCCCGGGGCCGCCTGGGAGCCGGAGGACCTGGCCAGCTTCACCGACGCCGCCGACTTCCACGCCGACCCGTACGCCCCGACGGTCACCGTCCGCGGGCGCACCGGTTCGAACGCCGGGGTGACCCGCAGCGTCGCGGTGCTGACCGTGGGCCAGATGCACGGCCTGCAGATCCCGGAGATCGACGACCCCTGGGTGCAGCACGCCGACCGGCTGCCCGCTTCGGTGGAGTGGTCCGCGCGGATCTACGTGCGGCGCCCCGAAGAGGTCGCCGGTGAGCTGCAGCGCCAGATGAACAAGGTGCGCTCGCAGGTCAAGCACTACACCGACGAGCACGAGCTGGAGCCACCGCAGTCGCTGGCGCGGCAGGCGTCGCGCGTGCTCGAGATCGACGACGAGATGACCTCGGGTTTCACCGCGCTGGCCACCCGGGTGCGCTCGTGGTGGCGGCTGGCGGTGTCCGGGCCGACCGAGCGCGACGCCCTGCGCCTGGCCCAGCAGCTGCTCGACCTGTACAAGCCGAAGATCGCCATCGAGCACCCCGAAGCCCAGTACGCGATGGCCAGGGAGTTCATCCCCGGCGAGCCGCTGGCCTCCGGTGCCTACACCCGCCGCGGTTCGGTGGTCTGGGCCGCGGCCGCGGTGCCGACCGCGACCGCCGAGGTGGGCGACCGCCGCGGCATCCTGCTCGGCGAGACCTGCACCGCGACCCGGCGCCCGGTGGCCTGGGACCCGTGGATGGCGCAGGAGATCCGCGACGGTTCCGGCCTGACCGCGATGGTCGCCGGCCTCGGTGGCGGCAAGTCGTTCCTCGGTGGCGGGATCGTCTACAAGACCCTGCGTGCCGGGGCGCACTGGACCATCCTCGACCCGTCCGGCCCGCTGTCGCGCCTGTGCGACCTGCCGGAGATCCGCCCGTACGCGCGGCCGATCAACCTGCTCAACGCCGAACCCGGCATCCTGAACCCGTACCGCGTGGTGGCCGAGCCGCTGCTCGAACACTTCATGGACGAGGACGACCCCGAGCGCTCGTGGCGCCGGGAGAAGGCGCTGGCCGGTGCGACCCGGCGGCGCCTGGTGCTGGACGTGCTGACCGGTGTGCTGCCCTACGAGGTAGCCCGGATGCCGCAGAGCCGGATCGTGCTGCTGCGCGCGGTCCGCGCGGTCGGTGGCCGGTTCGACGCCGACCCCGGCCAGGTGATCGACGCGCTGCGCCGCGACTCCAGCGAGCACCACGAGCACGCGGTGGTGGTCGCGGACTTCCTCGACGAGATGCGCGAGCGCATGTCGCTGCTCATCCCCGAGCAGAACGAGGACCCGTACGCGGAGACCCGCGACGACCGGATGACCGTGCTGACCATGGCCGGGCTGACGCTGCCGAAGGACGGGGTCGGCCGCGAGCACTGGACCGACGCCGAGGCGCTCGGCGTGGAGATGCTGAACCTGGCCGCGTGGCTGACCCAGCGGTCGGTCTACGAGCGGCCGAAGGAGCTGCGCAAGGGCGTCTGGATCGACGAGGCGTTCTTCCTCTCCGAGGTGCCGACCGGGCGCGTGCTGATGAACCGCTTCGCCCGTGACTCGCGCAAGTGGAACGTCCGGGTGCTGCTGTCCTCGCAGATCCCGGCGGACTTCCTGCGCATGCAGGGCTTCGTGGCCCTGCTCGACTCCGTTTTCGTCGGCAGGCTCGACGACGACGACGCCCAGGCGGACGCGCTGCGCCTGCTGAAGGTGCCGATCGGCGTCGGCTACGAACAGGTGGTGGCCGCCCTCGGCCGGCGCCCCGGCGCCCATCGCGACACCGAACGCGACCGGGAGCCACGGCAGTTCATCTTCGGCGACGGCGCCGGTGGCGTGGAGCGGATCCGGGTCGACTTCTCCGGTCCGCACCTCGAGCACCTGCGCAACGCGATGGACACCACGCCGGGTTCGAAGGAAGCCACCGGCACCGGGCACTCGCGGCCCGCTCCCGCTCCGGAACCGGAGCCCCGCCACGTCCCGGTCCCACCGGACGACGACTCCGCCGGGTACGCGGAGTCGGACTTCGAACTCGCGGCGGAGCTGGAGGTCGGGTTGACCGAGGAGCAGGTGCTGTCCGAACCGGTGCCCGGTGGGCCGGAAACCGACGGCGGGAACGGCAACGGCCGCGGGCCGGACGGCGGCGGCGGCGGGGTGCGGGCCTCGGCCGGCTCCCAGGGTGGTCCGGGCCGGGACGCGGCATGAGCCACCTCCGGCGAGCGGCGGCCACGGCCCGCCGCGGGCACAGGCGAGCGCGCGGCGCGGCGGTGGGTGACGCATGATCACCGTCCTCCTGCTCCTGGCGACCGCCGGGGCCTGGCACCTCCTGCGCCGCCGCAAGCGGCGGGAACCCTCCCCGGTCCGGCGCAAGCGCGCGGCCATGCTGATGGTGGTGGCGATCCTCGGCATCCAGGCCGTGGTGACCGCCCCCCAGGCCATGGCCGCCGAATGCGGCGCCGCCCCCAACCCGGAACGCCCCGGCTCCGGCATGGTCGGCGCGATCGACCCGCCGCGCCAGCACGGCCTCGACGGCAGCGCCTACCTCGACTACAGCTACGCCGGCATGGTGTGGCACGTCTTCGAGACCAACTGCAGCCCGATGGCCGGGCTGACCGACCCCAACTCCACGATCGACACCTGGGGCGGCAACCAGCTGTTCAACATCGCCAAGAACATCGTCGGCGCGACCAACTCGCTGCACTACACGGTGATGGAGGACGGGCTGCTCAGCCCGATCTACAACGCGGTGAAGTCCGGCGCGGAGAAGGTCTACAACAACATCTACGCGCAGCTGTTCGGCCTGGCCGCGCTGGTGCTGGCGATCATGATGTTCCGCAACATCTGGCGCGGCGACCTGTCCACGGTCAGCAAACGCGCGTTGTTCGCGCTGGGCGGGGTCTGGCTGGCGGCGTCCTCGCTGGCGCTGCTGCGGTACCTCGACCCGATCGACGACGCGATCGTGAAGACCACCAGCAGCATCCAGGCCGGGTTCGTCGACGCCAACGACGCGGACACCATCGCGCACGAGGTGCTGCCGACCAACCTGCACGAGCGCGTCATCTACGACAACTGGCTGCGCGGGGAGTTCGGCGCGCCGGACGCCGAGCAGGCGGAGCAGTTCGGCAGGCCGCTGCTGGACGCGCAGGCGTTCACCTGGACGCAGATGAACAGCGACCAGGACGCCGACCAGGCGGTGACCGACGCCAAGAAGGGCGAGTTCAAGAACATCTCCACCCAGCTCGGCCCGGCGACCGGCTACTTCACCGGTGAGGACGGCAGCCGGACCGGCGCCGGGTTCCTCGCCTTCCTGCAGAGCCTGGTGTATTCGCTGTTCCAGCTCTTCGCGAAGGCGGCGGTGCTGCTCGCGCAGGTCATCCTCCGGTTGTTCACGCTGACCGCGCCGCTGATCGGGCTGGTGGCGATCCTGCACCACGACATCCTGCGCCGCGTGGCTCGGGTGCTCGGGGCGGTCGCGTTCAACCTGATCGTGCTGTCCGTGCTGGCCGGGGTGCACGCGCTGCTGCTGCAGGCGATCTTCGACGCGGGCAACTCGCTGTCGATGCTGGTGCAGATGGCGATGGCCGGGCTGGTCACCATCCTGCTGTTCCTGGTCGGCCGCCCCGGGCGTCGGCTGTGGCAGATGGTGGAGATGTCGGTGAGCATGGTCGGCTCGGCGGTACCCACCCCGCGTGGCGGGCTGTTCTCCCGCTTCCGCAAGAACAACGGCGAACCCAGCCCGCAGGACGAGTTCTGGCAGAACGTCCGCGACACCGACGAGACCACCGGCACCGACCAGCGCGGGCCGATCGGCGCGACCGCGGGCGGTGGCCGCTTCCGCCCGGAGGCGACCGTGTTCGCCACCGCGCAGCGGCTGGACAACGCCAACCTGGCCACCCGGCCCGCGGCGGCGTGGTCCGGGGCCATCCCGGGCGCGCTGCCCAACGCCAACGGCCACGCCGAGCTACCGGCCGGAGCCGGTGGCATGCCCGTGTTCGGCGGGTTCGTGCCGGGCGGCACCACGCCCGGCAACCAGCTGCCGCAACCGGCCAGCCGCCGGGTGGACACCTCGCCGGTGTTCGACCGCGGCTGGGACCGCGGCGACGACCCGGAACCGGTGGTGATCCCGTCCCGGATGACCCCGGGCGCCGGGCCACAGCCGGAAGCGGCCTACGCGCCACCGGTCGCCGCGCCGAGCATGCCGGCTCCGCGCCAGCCCCGCCGCGTGGACGCGGAGGTGGTCGGCGGCAAGCCGGTGCACGTGATCTACCGCCCTTCACGCGGGCTCGAGGTGCGTGAAGACCTTCGTGACACCGACCGTGCCGTGAGGGGGTAACCGATGCCGATTCGCACGAACCGCGGCCGGGCCGCGGTCTACCGCAGGCTGTGGGGCTGGCCCCTGCGCTCCACCACCCACCTGACGATCTCGCTGGTGGTGCTGGCCGTGCTGATGATCGCGGCCGGTGTGCTGATCCCGAAGGTCATCGGCGACAACAACCCGCGCACCGGGCGCGCCGGGCAGATCTCGGTGAACCCGGACGACGGCAAGGCCGCCGCGCCGGGTGGTTCGTCGCGGACCACCTCCGGCCCGTTGCCGACGCGGCTGTCCGAGCCGCGGGAGTCGCCGACCACGGCCCCGCCGAACGGTGACGCCATGCGCGTGGCCGAGCAGTTCGCCGCGGCCTGGGTGAACCACCCGCAGGGCATCACGAACGAGCAGTGGCTGGCCGGGCTCAAGCCGTTCAGCACCGACGAGTTCCTCCCCACGATGTCCACTGTGGACCCGGCGAACATCCCGGCCACCCGGATCACCGGGCAGCCGGTCCCGATCACCTCGCTGACCAGCTCCTTGGAGGCAGAAGTGCCGACCGACGGGCCCAAACTGTCCATCACCGTGGTCAGCACGAACGTCGGCTGGCGGGTATCGGCGTTCGACCAGGCGGGCTGAGCCGTGAAGGTCGGTGTGCTGGTCGGGGTGCTGGTCACCGTGTTGTTCGCGGCCGTGGTCACCACCGGCACGGTCGCGGTGGTGGTGGACAACCAGCAGGAGCAGCAGGCGCTCGGCGTGGTCAACCTCAGCTGCGACGCGGCGATCGGCCCGACGCAGCCCGGCCAGCAGGGCAAGGGTGCCGCGGACGCGGGCAACCTCAAGGACGAGCAGCTGCAGATCGTCACGCTGATCATCACCATCGGCAAGCAGCGACAGCTCTCCCCGCGTGCGTGGCAGATCGCGATCCAGGCCGGGATGACCGAGTCCGGCCTCCGCAACCTGACCTACGGCGACCGCGACTCGCTGGGCATCTTCCAGATGCGGCCGTCGATGGGCTGGGGCACGGTCGCGCAGGTGACCGATCCGCCGTACCAGGTCAACAAGTTCTACGACGTGCTGCTGGCGGTGAAGGGCTGGGAGACCATGCGGCCCGGCGAGGCGGCGCAGGCCGTGGAGCGCTCGGGTTTCCCCGATCGGTACCACAAGTGGGAACCGATGGCCGTGCACCTGGTGGAGAACGTCGGTGAGGTGGTCGACGCCGCCGGCTGCGGCGAGGGCACCGGCGCGGTCCTGCCGCCCAGCCAGACCGCCGCCAAGGCGATCGAGTTCGCCTTGGGGGAGCAGGGAAAGCCCTACGTCTGGGGCGCCACCGGGCCGAACTCGTACGACTGCTCGGGCCTGATGCTCCGCGCGTACGAGGCGGCGGGCGTCACCCTGCCGAGGGTTTCGCGGGACCAGTACAAGGCGGGCGCGATGCTGCCGGTGGAGCAGGCGCAGCCGGGCGACCTGCTGTTCTGGGCCTACGACCCGTCGAACCCCAAGACCATTCACCACGTGGCGATGTACCTGGGTGATGGGAAGATGGTGGAGGCGCAGCAGAGCGGCGTCCCGGTGCACACCAGGAAGGTTTCCTGGGACGAAGGCGAGCTCGTCGCCCAGGCCGTCCGGCCGGGCGTTTAAGGAGTGGTTGGTGGCGAAGAAGTTCGGCAAGCGCGGCAAGAAGAAGGGCGCCCCGGAGGACCCGAGGAACATGTTCGGGCCCCCCATGCCGCGTCGCGGCGGGCCGCCCGCGTCGAGCACCCCGCTGGCCGACTTCCTCGACCGCGGCTGGCCCGGCGTCGACGACGGTTACGTGGTGCTGCCCCGGTCACTGGCCGAGGCCATGTCGTTGCCGTGGCAGCAGCAGACGGCCGAGCTGCTCTCGCAGTTCCACGGCACGCACCGTGGTCTTTCGTGGCCGATCTACCGCGTGACGCCGTCGCGGTACGAGCGCCTGGTGGATCTGGACGAGGAGCAACTGGCCGAAGCGGGCTACCTGGTCGAAATCGACTTCGACGGTGAGATGGTCTACCGGGAGCGCAGTGGGCGCCGGGTGGAAAACCCGGAACAGACCACGGTTCTCGTCGCCACCCTGGACCCGATCGTACGGCGGCGCCCGCCCGCGCAGCCACGCCCGCAAACCCCGGCCGAAGGCGGTTCGCGGGCGCCGGTGCCGATGAACCTGCCACCCGCCCCGGTCTGGCGGACGGTTCCGGCCAAGTCCTCGGAGGCCCCGCCACTGCCGGTGCCGGAACCGCCGAAGAACGTCGCCGCCCCACCGGGATCGGCTGCCCCGAAGAAGCTCCCCTGGGAACCGGTCGCCAAACCCCCGGCGGCGGAACCCGCCGCGCAGCCGACCTTCGTCGAGCCTTCTACGCCACCTGCGGGCCCCTCGACGGCGGAATCACCCACGCCGCCCGCCTCGACTCCCGCAGCGGAGTCGCCGTGGCGAGCTACCCAATCACCTTGGCAAGCGGCCATGCCCTCGACGGCCCAGCCGCCCGTCACGACCCAGCCGCCCGTCGCCGGGCCTCAGGCCGCACAACCGCCGGTTCCGGCCGCGCAGGCTCCGATTGCTGAACCGATTGCCGAGCCGGAAGTTCCGAAGCCGCCTGCTGCCGAGGCGCCGGTTTCGCCGCCGCTGGTCGCTGAGCCCGAGGTGCCAGTCAGCCCGGCTGCGCCCGCCGGTGCTTCGGCCGCCCAGCCGCCGTTCGCCGAGAGTCCGGCAGCGCCGCCTCCGCCCGCCGAGCCCTCGCAGTCTTACGCTGCCGAGCCCCCGGCTCCCCAGCCCCCGGCGCCGCAGCCGTCGGTGGCCGAGACTTCAGCGCCCCAGCCGCCCGCCGCCGAACCTCTGCCCCCGCAGCCTCCAGTTGCCGAGGCTCCGGCTCCCCAGCCGCCCGCCGCCGAGCCCCAGCGAGCCGCCGAGCCTGGGCCGCCGGTAGCCGAGCAGCCACAAGCCGAAGCCCCGCCCCAAGCCCCGCCCCAGCAAGGCCAGGAGTCGGCGGTCTCGACCTCGGGCCGACTCCCCGTGGTGCCGCCGTCGACGGCCCGGCTCGTCACCGAGCTCGACGAGCCGTTCGCGGTGCCGTCGCCGGTGGTGGAGGTCGATCCCGACACCGACACCCCGCCTCGCGGCACGCGCTTCCCGCTCGGCGGCGATCGCGGCTGGTTCGACGAGCTGCCGGACTCGGCGTCGGCGGCGTCCTCGTCCGAGCCGCCGGCGCCGCCGGAGGACACCGGGTTCGGCCCCAGCGGCGACCCGACCGAGATCCCGTACCGCTACCGCAAGTAGGTCACCGGGGCAGTTTCGCCCGGTGCGCCTTCGAGAACTCCTGGCCGCTGAACTTGTCCCAGTTGATCGACCACGACATCAGCCCACGCAGCTCCGGGTACACCCCGCGCGGCCGGTAGGCACCGCAGTTCTGCGCTTTCATCAGGCAGTCCAGCGACTTGTGCACCTCGGCGACCGGCGTGAACCCGTTGCCAGCGTAGGTGTTCGCCGGCAGGCCGAAGGCGACCTGGTCCTGCCGCAGTGGAGGGAACGGGTTCGCCGGGTTGCCCTCGATCGGGAACCCGGACAGCACCATGTCGGTCATCGCGGTGTGGAAGTCCGCGACGCCCATCGTGTGGTACTGGTTGTCCAATCCCATGATCGGCCCGGAGTTGTAGTCCTGGACGTGCAGCAGCGTCAGGCTGTCCCGCAGCGCGTGGATCACCGGCAGGTACGCCGCCGCCCGCGGGTCGGCGCCGCCGTGCACGCCGCGGCCGTAGAACTGGTAGCCCAGTTGCACGAAGAACGTCTCGGGCGCCATGGTCAGCACGAACGCGTCGCCGTAGCGGGCCTTCAGCGACTTCAGCGCGGCGATCAGGTTGACGATCACCGGCGTGGTCGGGTTCGCCAGCGTGCGGTCGCCGGCGTTGAGCGAGAGCGAATGGCCTTCGAAGTCGATGTCCAGCCCGTCGAGGCCGTACCTGTCGATGATCGCGGCGACCGAGCTGACGAACTTGTCGCGTGCGGCCGCGGTGCTCAGCTGGACCTGGCCGTTCTGCCCGCCGATGGAGATCAGCACCTTCTTGCCCTGCGCCTGCTTGGCCCGGATCGCCTGGGTGAACTCGGCCTCGCTCTCCACGTTCGGGCATTCGGTCGCCGGGCAGAGCGAGAAGCGCAGGTCACCCGAGGTGACCGAGGTCGGCTCGGCGAAGGCGAGGTTGATGATGTCCCATTCGTCCGGGACGTCCTGCATCCGGACGTACCCCGAGCCGTTGGCGAAGCTGGCGTGCAGGTAGCCGACCAGGACGTGCCGGGGGAGCGCGGCCCCGGCGGTCGCCGGGGTCACCAGGAGCAGCGCGAGCACCGGCAGCAGTGCGGTGAACAGTCGTCTCATCCGTGCCTCCCGAACGATCGTGACGCAGGTCACCCCAAATTGGACTAGACCAATGGGAGAGTTGTCAAGAGGTCTGGACCATTCAGGGAATACCGCACGGGTCGCGCGCGGGCCGCGGAAGTGCCAGGCTCGGACCATGGCGAAGGACCCGAACCCAGACCCCGGCTGGTACTACAACACCCGCACCAACGAGGTGGAGCACCTCGAGCGCGCCCGCTCGGTCGACCTCCTCGGCCCGTACCCCGACGAGGCGACCGCCCGGCGCGCGCTGGAGATCGCCCGGGAGCGCACCAAGGCCGCCGACGCCGCCGACCGCTCGTGGGACGAGGAATAGCCGCTGGATCAGGCACGACTCGGGTTAGGGTCGTGTGGTGGCCCCCACAGTGATCCGCACGCATCCGGCCGGTGGTGACTTCAGCCGGCTGCGCACCGAGTTCGCGCTGCCCGACGGCTTCGGCCCCGACGTGCTGGCCGAGGCCGAAGCGGCGGTGATGGACCCGGTGCCGCAGGACGGCGACCGCGAGGACGCCACCGGCCTGCCGCTGGTCACCATCGACCCGCCGGGGTCGAAGGACCTGGACCAGGCGCTGCTGGTCGAACGCCGTCCCGGCGGCTTCCGCGTGCACTACGCGATCGCCGACCTGGCTGCCTTCGTCGCGCCCGGCGGCCCGATCGACCGCGAGTCGCGTCGCCGCGGCCAGACCCTCTACCTGCCCGACGGCAACGTCCCGCTGCACCCGCCGGTGCTGTCCGAGGGCGCGGCGAGCCTGCTGCCCGGCGAGACCCGCCGCGCCGTGCTCTGGACGATCGACACCGACGCCGACGGCGATCCGGAGTCGGTGCACGTCCGCCGCGCGCTGGTCCGGTCCACCGAGCAGTTCGACTACGAGACCGTCCAGGCCGCCGCCGACGCGGGCCGCGCGCACCCGTCGATCGCCGTCCTGCCCGAGCTGGGCCGCCTGCGCCGTGAGCTGGCCGTGCACCGCGGGGCGCTGGAGCTGCAACTGCCGGAGCAGGAGATCAGCGCCGACGAGGACGGCAACTGGCGGCTGATGCGGCGTCCCCGCACCGACGTCGACGCCTGGAACGCCGAGATCTCCCTACTCACCGGCATGAGCGCGGCGAAGATCATGATCGACGCCGGCGTCGGCGTGTTGCGCACGCTGCCCGAGGCCGAGCCGGACGCGGTGAACTGGCTGCGCCGCTCCGCCCGCGCGCTGGGCATCGACTGGCCCGCTGAGGCCGGGGTCGCCGAACTGCTGTCCACACTGGACCCGCGACGGCCCGAATCGCTGGCGCTCTACGCCGACACCACCCGCCTGCTGCGCGGCGCCGGGTACACCGCCTTCGACGGCGGCGCCCCGGAAGGGATCACGCACGCGGGCATCGGCGGCCCGTACGCGCACGTCACCGCGCCCATCCGCCGCCTGGTCGACCGCTTCGCCACGGAGATCTGCCTCGCGGTGACCGCCGACCGTCCGGTCCCGGAGTGGGTGCGGGCCGCGCTCGATCGGCTGCCCGAGTTCATGAGCGCCTCGGACACGCTGGCGGGCAAGGTCGAACGCGCCTGCGTGGACCAGGTCGAGGCGTGGATCCTGGCCGACCGCATCGGCGAGACCTTCGGCGCGGTGGTGCTGCGCGCCGAGGAAGCCCGGGCCGAGGTCCTGCTGGAGGACCCGCCGGTGATCGCCAAGAGCAGCGGCGAGAACTTCAACGAGGGCGGCCGGGTGACCATCCGGCTGACCGCGGTCGACGTGGACAAGCGCAAGGTGAGCTTCGAGCGGGTGTGAACGCATGCGGATGACCGATGACCTCGGCGAGGACGTGCCGCTGACCGGTGCGCCGGGCCGGATCGTCTCGATGGTGCCGTCGCTGACCGAGGCGGTGGCGGTGAGCGCGCCGGGCACGCTGGTCGGCGTCACCGACTACTGCACCCACCCGCCGGACCTGGACCTGCCGCGCATCGGCGGTTCGAAGTACCCCGAGGTGGACCGGATCCTCGACCTGCGCCCGGACCTGGTGCTGGCCAACGCCGAGGAGAGCCGCCCCGACGACGTGGAACGCCTGCGCGCCAACGGGATCCCGGTGTGGGTGATGGCCGCGGCGGCGACCGTGCCCGCCGCGCTGGGGTCGCTGCGACGGCTGCTCACCCAGGGCCTCGAACTCGACGAGCCGGACTGGCTGGTGCGGGCCGAGGACCTCTGGCGTGAGACCCCGCCGGTGCGGGCGAAGGCGGTCGTGCCGGTCTGGCGCAAGCCGTGGGTGGTGCTCGGCCGGGACACCTTCGGCGGTGACGTGCTGCGCCGCCTCGGCGTGGACCTGACCTACGCGGACCACGCCGACCGCTACCCGCGTCCCACACTGGACGAACTGCGCGCGCAGTTCGAGAGTGGCGCGGCGGAGCTGCTGGTGCTGCCCGACGAGCCCTACCTGTTCACCGACGAGGACGGGCCGGAGGCCTTCCCCGGAGTGCCGTACGTGCTGGTCTCCGGAAGGTTCCTGACCTGGTACGGCCCGTCGCTCGTCGAAGCGCACCCGGCTACAGCGGCAGCCCTGTCAGCACGGTTACCCGCTCTTCCGTGAAGTCGAGCATCGCGGCGGCCGGGCCCTCACGCCCGACGCCGGAGTCCTTCACACCGCCGTAGGGCATCTGGTCGGCGCGGAAACTCGGCACGTCGCCGATCACCACGCCGCCGACGTCGAGCCGGGACGCGGCCTCGAACGCGGTCGGCAGGTCGCGGGTGAACACCCCGGTCTGCAGGCCGAACCGCGAGTCGTTGACCCGGTCGAACGCTTCCTCCACCGAGCTGACGCGATTCAGCGTGACCACCGGGCCGAACACCTCGTCCGCGAGCACCTTCGCGTCCTCGGACACGTTGGTCAGCACGGTCGGCGTGAGCGTCGCGCCTTCGCGGGTCACCTCGCCACCGGCTTCGCGGACCCACGCTTCGACCCGCTCGGCGGCGGCCGTGTTGATCAGCGGGCCGACGTCGGTGGCGTCGTCGTCCGGATCGCCGACACCCAGCGCCGACACCGCGGCGGTGACCTTCTCCACGAGCTCGTCGAACACGTGGGCGTGCGCGTAGACCCGCTGCACCGAGATGCACGACTGCCCGGCCTGGTACATCGCGAAGGTGGCGATGCGCTGCGCGGCGAAGTCCAGATCCGTCCAATCAGGACAGACGATGGCCGCCGCGTTGCCGCCCAGTTCGAGCGCGACGTGCTTGCGCGGCGCGCTCTCCCGGATGCCCCAGCCCACCGGCACGGATCCGGTGAACGAGACCACCGGCAGCCGCGGGTCGGCGACCAGCCGCGCCGCCACCTCGTTGCTCGCGGGCAGGATCGACCAGCTGCCCGCGGGCAGCGCGGTCTCCGCGAGCAGTTCGCCGAGCAGCAGCGCGGTGAGCGGGGTGGCGGGCGCGGGCTTGAGCACGATCGGCGCGCCGACCGCGATCGCCGGCGCCACCTTGTGCGCCACCAGGTTCAGCGGGAAGTTGAACGGGGTGATGCCCAGGATCGGGCCCTTCGGCACGCGCCGCACGAGCGCCATCCGGCCGGTACCACCGGGATCGGTGTCCAGGCGCTGCAGTTCGCCGGAGAACCGGCGAGCCTCCTCGGCGGCCCAACGGAACGTCGAAGCCGCACGGGCGACCTCGCCGCGCGACCACTTGATCGGCTTGGCCGATTCCGCGGTGATCAACCGCGCGAATTCCTCGGCGCGTTCGGTGATGCGCCGGGAGACGTGGTCGAGTGCCGCCGCGCGCACGTGGGCGGGTGTGGCCGCTGCTTCTTTCTTGACTTCGTCGGCGGCTTGCACCGCGGCTTCGATTTCGGCGTCACTGGGCACGAAATGCCGGCCCGCGACCGAATTGTCATAGGAACTGCGAATGGTGGTGGTTTCGCCGCCGGTCACCGGCTTTCCGGCGACCCAGAACGGGAACGTGCTCATTTACCGGCCTCCGCGACAATTGCCTGCTCGAGCACGGTAAGGCCCTCGTCGAGCAGTTCGGGGGAAAGGGACAGCGGCGGCAGCAGGCGCACGACGTTGCCGTAGGTGCCGCAGGTCAGCACCACCACGCCCGCCGAGTGGCAGGCCTTGGCGACGCGACCGGTCAGCGCCGCATCCGGCTCGCTGGTGCCGGGCTTCACGAATTCGGCGGCGATCATCGCGCCCCGGCCGCGGACGTCGCCGATCACGCCGGTGCGGTCCGCGACCGTCCGCAGACGCGGCAGCACGGTTTCGGCGATACCGCGTGCGGCGAGGTCCAGGCGGTCGTTTCGCACGATCTCGATCGAGCCGAGCGCGGCGGCGCAGGCGATCGGGTTGCCGCCGTAGGTGCCGCCGAGGCCGCCGGACGGCACGGCGTCCATCAGCTCGGCGCGGCCGGTGACCGCGGCGAGCGGCAGCCCGCCGGCGATGCCCTTCGCGGTGGCGATCAGGTCCGGCACCACGTTCTCGTGGTTCGACGCGAACCAGTCGCCGGTGCGGCAGAAACCGGTCTGCACCTCGTCGGCGACGAAGACCACGCCGTGACGCGCGCACCAGTCGGCCAGCGCGGGCAGGAAGCCGGGCGCGGGCTCGATGAAGCCGCCCTCGCCCTGGATCGGCTCGATGACCACGGCGGCGACCTGGTCCCCGCCGATCTGCTTCTCGATCCGGTCGAGTGCGGCGGCCGCGGCCTCGGGCCCGGTCAGGCCGTCGCGGTAGGGGTAGGAGCCGGGCACCCGGTAGACCTCGGGCGCGAAGGGACCGAAGCCGTGCTTGTACGGGATCGACTTCGCGGTCAGCGCCATCGTCAGGTTGGTGCGGCCGTGGTAGGCGTGGTCGAACACCACGACGGCCTGGCGGCCGGTGGTCACACGGGCGATCTTCACCGCGTTCTCCACGGCCTCGGCGCCGGAGTTGAACAGGACCGAGCGCTTGGCGTGGTCGCCGGGCGTCAGGTCCTTGAGCTGCTCGCAGACCTGCACGTAACCCTCGTAGGGCGTGACCATGAAACAGGTGTGGGTGAACTCGGCGGCCTGCGCGCGGACGCGGTCGACCACGGCGGGAGCCGCATGGCCCACGTTCGTCACCGCGATGCCGGAGCCGAGGTCGATCAGCGTGTTGCCGTCGGCGTCGGTGAGCAGGCCGCCCTCGGCGGAGGTGATGTAGACGGGCAGCACCGAGCCGACGCCCGCGGCGACCGCGTCGCCGCGGCGTTCCTGCAGGGCACGGGAGGCCGGGCCGGGGATCTCGGTCAGCAGCCTGCGCTGCGTGAGCTGGGCGGTCATGGGTTCAGGATGCGACCGGGGTGGCCGGTCGTCAGGTGCCGACTTGGACAAGTCGGTGGGTAGAATTCGCCACTATGGCACTTTCGCTGCGGCAGCTCGCGGAAGCCGAGGGGCTGCGGGTGCTGGCCGGTTCGGCGGGGCTGGACCGCACGATCGGCTGGGTGCACCCGACCGAGCTGCTCGACCCGACGGCCTTCCTGGACGGCGGTGAGCTGCTGCTGACCACCGGGCTGGCGCTGGACGCCGTCTTCGGTTCCTATGTGGATCGGCTGGTGGCGGCGGGGGTCGCCGGTATCGGCTTCGGCAGCGGGGTGATCCACCCGCGGGTGCCGCCGGGCCTGGTCGCGGCCGCCGAGTCAGCCGGGCTGCCGTTGCTGGAGGTGCCGCGGGAGACGCCGTTCATCGCGATCACCAAGGCGGTCTCGGCAGCGGTCGCGGCCGACGAATACGCGACCGTGGTGCGGACGGGCCGCGGTCAGCAGGAACTGACGCGAGCGGCGGTCGGCCGAGGCGGCCCGGCGGCAGTGGTACGCCGGCTGGCGCGGCTGGTGGATGGCTGGGTGCTGCTGCTGGACTCGGGCACACCGGTCGAAGCTGCTCCAGCGGCGGCGCGCGCCCATGCCGCTGGCCTGGAGGTTTCCGAGCTGCGGGGAACGCGGGGTGTCCGGCTGCCTTCGGGTGATGAGGTCGTTCTGCACTCGTTGGACGCGCGGACGGTCCTCGCGGTCGGACGGCCGGAGCCACTGGATGCCGCCGACCAGTTCATCGTGAACACGGCGGCTTCGCTTCTTTCGCTGGCTCTGCAACGGAACCGGGAGCAGAGCGGGGTCCTGGGGCAGTTGCGCTCGGGCTTGCTCGACTTGTTGTTGTCCAATGAGGACCTGGGTGCCAGGACGATCCGTGGCCTGTGGCCTTCGCTGCCCGCGCCACCCTGGCGCTTCGCGGTCGTCGTAGGCGCCGCCCCCGCCCGACGAGCTTTCGCGGACGCCATGGCGGACTCCTTCTGCGTGGCGCGGGAGTCGATGCTGGTCGTGGTCGGCGCGGACCCTTCGCAGGTCGAACCCCTGGCGCGCCGCCTGGGCCTGCACGCCGGCCTCTCTCCCGCCACGGCCGCCCCGGTCGCCTACCGCCAAGCTGGCCAAGCCGCCCACGCCGCCCGCGCCCGCCGCGTGCCGTTGCTGGACTTCGAGGAGTACGCCGGTTCGGGCTTGCTATCACTGCTCCCCGAGGAGAGCGCCGCTCTATTCGCGGAGTCGCTGCTCTCGCCGCTGAGCGCTGATCTGGTCGAGGCCCTTCGCTGCTGGCTGGAGGAGCACGGGAACAACGATGCTGCGGCTACTCGTCTGGGTATCCATCGGCATACGTTGCGGAATCGGCTGCGCAAAGTCGAGGCGTTGACGGGGCGGAATTTGTCGTCGCCGGGGGTTCGGGCCGAATTCTGGGTGGCTCTTTCTGTTGCCGGTGCCCACCGGGGGTGAGTGGGTGGTCTCCTCTGGTTGCTCGGGCTCGCGTCTTGTTTGCAATTTCTAGCGGAAACGATCGGTGGCGGTCCTCAGTGCGGCGAGCACGCCGAGATCATTCACTGCGTGGCCCGCGGTGTTCAGTAGTTTCAGTTCCGAGCCCGGCCACGCCTCGTGCAGTTCCCAGGCGGTGATGGGCGGGCAGACCACGTCATACCGGCCCTGCACCAGGACTCCCGGGATGCCGGTCAGCTTCGCGGCGTTCCGGATCAGTTGGCCGTCGTCCAGCCAGGCGCCGTGGCTGAAGTAGTGCAGGGCGATCCGCGCGAACGGGAGGGCGAAGCCGGGGCGTTTGTAGTTCTGCAGGTAGCTCGGCTGCGGAACCAGCGAGACGATCGCGCCTTCCCAGGCGCTCCAGGCGATCGCCGCGGCCTCGCGTACGCCGCGGTCCGGGTGGTAGGCGAGGCGACGGTAAGCCGCCATCGGGTCGTCGCGTTCGGCTTCGGGGATGGGGGCGAGGTAGGCATCCCATGCGTCCGGGTACATGCGGGAAGCGCCGTCGCGGTAGATCCAGTCGAGTTCGCTCTGCCGGGCGGTGAACACGCCGCGCAGCACGATTTCGCTGACCCGCCCCGGGTGCGTTTCGGCGTAGGCGAGGGCGAGCGTCGCGCCCCACGAACCGCCGAACACCTGCCACCTGTCGATGCCGAGGTGCGTGCGCAGCAGTTCGAGATCGGCGACCAGGTGCCAGGTGGTGTTCGCCGACAGGTTCACCTCGGGATCGGTGATGCTCGGCGTGCTGCGCCCGGAACCACGCTGGTCGAACTGGACGATGAGATACGCCGACGGGTCGAAGTGCCTGCGCGACAACGGGGTCAGCCCGCTGCCGGGCCCGCCGTGCAGCACCACCACCGGTTTGCCCTCCGGATTGCCGGAGGCCTCCCAGTGCACGAGGTGCCCGTCGCCGACCTCGAGCAGCCCGGTCCGGAACGGCTCGATCGGCGGGTACAGCTCTTCCATGCGCACCACTGTGCCTCATCGGCCGGGCACAGTGGTGCGCGCGGAAGAAGGTGGGGGCTCGCTCCCGCCGCCAGACTGAACGAGCCCCCGGTCAGTGGGGATTTCAGGGAGTAGGCGTGAAGCTCCGGCAACGCTCAGCTGTCGCGGCGCGCATTACGCGCATCGTCTCCTCCTCTTCGAGGACCCGTGGCGGCGGTGGGTAAACGCTAAGCCACTGACTGAATACAGTCAAGCATGTGACGAACATTCACATACCCGAACATGGCTCAACCACCCACCCAGGCGGCCGAACCCCACACTCAGGCACCCGAACCCCACGTCCAGGAAGCCCAACCTCACGTTCAGGCACCTGAACTCCACACTGAAGGCCCAACCCCACGTTCGAGCGCCCGAACTCCACGTTCGGGCACTCGAACTCCGCGCCCATGAAGCCGAAGTCCACATTGGGGCGGGCCTGCCGGGTGTGGGGTTCGCGTGCACGAACGTTGAAGTCGGCTTCCTGAGTGCGGAGTTCGGCTTCCTGAACGTGGGGTTCGGGTGCGTGGGTGTGGGGTTGGGGGAGGGTTAGTGGAAGGAGTGGTCGGCGGCGGGGAATTCGCCTCGGCGGACGTCGGCGGCGAAGGCGGTGGCGGCGTCGCTGAGGGCGCCGGCGAGGTTGGCGTAGCGCTTCACGAAGCGGGGGGCCTTGCCCCGGCGCAGGCCGGCCATGTCCTGCCACACCAGTACCTGGGCATCGCAGTCCGGGCCCGCGCCGATGCCGACGGTGGGGATCTGCAGCGAGTGCGTGACCTGCTTGGCCACCTCCGCCGGCACCATCTCCATCACCACCGAGAACGCGCCCGCCTCCTGCAGCGCCAGCGCGTCGGCGACCAGTTCCTCCCCGGCCGTCCCCCGACCCTGCACGCGGTAACCGCCCAGGTTGTGTTCACTCTGCGGGGTGAACCCGATGTGCCCCATCACCGGCACACCCGCCGACGTCAGCGCCTCCACGTGGGGCGCGAATTTCCGCCCGCCCTCCAGCTTCACGGCGTGCGCCCGGCCCTCCTTCATGAACCGGACGGCCGTCGCCAGCGCCTGCTCCGGCGACAGCTGGTACGACCCGAACGGCAGGTCGGCGACCACGAGCGCGTACTTCACCGCCCTGGTCACCGCGCGCACCAGCGGCAGCAGTTCGTCCACCGTCACCGGGACCGTGGTGTCGTAACCGAACACGTTGTTCGCCGCGGAGTCGCCGACCAGCAGCACCGGGATCCCGGCCTCGTCGAACAGTTCCGCGGTGTACATGTCGTAAGCGGTGAGCATCGGCCAGGCTTCGCCGCGCTCCTTCAGCTCGCGCAGGTGGTGCACGCGCACCTTCCTGCGGGGCGTGCCGGCTGGGCCAGCCGAGGGTCCGGAGCCGTACGGTGCGGTCAGTTCGCCTTCAGTACCGGGGGCAGACATCGTCGTCGACCGTCCCTTCCCTCGTTGACCGGGTGAGCGGGTGGAACGACCAGCGTGACACCACGCGGGGGCGGCCCCAAGCAGGCTGCGACCAGCTTCACACCGGTACCGTCGCCCCCGCTACCGGCGGGTCCCCCGAACGAAGGAAGGATCGCCACCGGCGATCAGACTCGCGGACGATGTCGGATGAGGGGTGGCGCGGGTTGAGTAGAAAACTCCAGATGCCGGCCAGGACGACGGGGAAACCGACCGTGACCAAGCCACCCGTGCCCAGGTGGAAGGCGAGGGCCGCCGGGCTCGTCGCCACCGTGGTGCAGCTCGGCGCCTTCTCGTCGCTGCTCTTCCTGCTGCTCGGCGATGGCGGCCGCTGGCTGCGCCACGTGCTCACGGGCGTGTTCTGGCTGCTCAGCATCCCCGCCGACGCGAACCTGGTGATCGCGCTGGTGCTGGTGGTGCTCGGTGCCGCGCTGCGCCGCCGCAAGCGGGCCGCGCTCTACGCGCTGGTGTTGTTCCAGGTCGGCGGGCTGTCGATCATGGTCGCCGGGCAGTTGGTGCTGCTGTGGGCGCCGGGCCTGCTCGAACTCGAACCCGGCGACGCCGTGCAGATCCCGGCGATCGTGTCCGTGATCGGCGGGCTGGAGATCGTCGCCGCCGTGCTCATCGGGCTGTTGCTCGCGCTGCGCCCGGCGTTCCCGGCCCGGCTGGCGCCCGGCGCGTTCCGGCACGGGCTGGTGGTGCTGTTCGCGGGGATGGCCACGGTGACCGTCGGCGGCTGGATCCTCGCCGAGATCTTCCCCGGCACGCTCGCGAGCAGTTGGGAGCGGTTTGTCTGGGCGGCCAACCACTCCACCGGTGAGCTCCTGCGGCTGGGCCGGTTCGGCGTCGGTCACGGGCCGGACTGGCTGGACGTGCTGCTCGACCTCGGTGGCACCTTTGCCACGGTCGCCGCGTTGTTCGTGTTCTTCCGAGGCGTGCGCACGCAGCACCTGCGCACCGACGAAGAGGAATTGCGACTGCGGGAACTGCTCGCCGAACACGGTGAGCCGGATTCGCTCGGCTATTTCGCCACACGCCGGGACAAAAGCGTGGTTTTCGCGCCTTCCGGGCGTGCCGCGATCACCTACCGCGTGCTCGGCGGCACCAGCATCGCGAGCGCGGATCCGGTCGGTGACCCCGAGGCGTGGCCCGCGGCGGTGCGGGAGTGGCTGGCCGAAGCACGGCGCTACGGCTGGGTTCCCGGCGTGCTCGGCGCGAGCCGCCGTGGTGCGGAGGTCTACACCGCGGCCGGGTTGAAAGCGCTGGAAATCGGCGACGAAGCAATCCTCGACGTACGCGAGTTCAGCCTGAGCGGGCCCGATCGACGAACGGTCCGTCAGGCCGTGAGCCGAATCGAACGCGCCGGGTTCTCCAGTCGCGTTCGGCGGCATTCCGAGATTTCGGACGAGGAAATGCAGTCCCTGCTCAAGAAAGCCCAACAATGGCGTGGCGGGGAGAGCGAACGCGGTTTCTCGATGGCGCTGGGACGGCTCGGCGACCCATCCGACGGCCGTTGCGTGATGGTCGAAGCTTTCGACGCCCACGGTGAACTCCGCGGCCTGCTTTCCTTTGTGCCATGGGGGCGCCGCGGCCTTTCGCTGGACCTCATGCGCCGAGACCGTGATGCGGGCAACGGCCTCAACGAGTTCCTGCTCGCCGAACTGGTCGCCGCCTGCTCAAGGCTTGGCGCACAACGGATCTCGCTCAACTTCGCGATGTTCCGCGCGGTCTTCGCCGGTGGTGAGCGGATCGGCGCCGGGCCGGTGTTGCGGGCCTGGCGTGGTGTGCTCAGCGTGTTCTCCCGATTCTTCCAACTCGAATCGCTGTACCGCGCGAACGCCAAGTACGGACCCGAATGGGAACCGCGCTTCCTTTGTTACGCCTCCACTCGGCGGCTGCCGAAGGTGAGTCTCGTAGCCGGTGCGCTGGAAGGTTTCGTCCCCAGTCTCGGCGCGAATCGCGCGCTGCGGCTGGAGACCGTCACCGAGGACTTCGTCGGCCAGGTGCGGCGGATCGAGGAAAGCGCGGCGGTGGCGGTGAAACCGGTGCGGCGCCCGGAGCAGGTGCGGGTGCGGATCGCCAAGCTCGACCGGCTGCGCGCGGCGGGCATGGACCCGTACCCGGTCGGTTTCGACCGCGATTCGGTGCTCGGTGACGTGGTCGCCCGCTTCGGCAGGCTGGCGGCCGATCAGCACACCGGCGAACGGGTGAGCGTGGCCGGGCGTGTGATCGCCCTGCGCAACCTCGGCGGCCTCTGCTTCGCCCGGATCAAGGACTTCAGCGGCGAACTGCAGCTCATGCTCGCCGCCGACGTGCTGCCGCTGGACGACTGGCGGTCCGGGGTGGACCTCGGTGACCACGTCGGCGTGACCGGCGAGGTGATCACCTCCCGTCGCGGCGAACTCTCCGTCCTCGTTTCGGAGTGGACGGTCACCGCGAAGTGCCTGCACCCGCTGCCCGACCGCCGCAAGGGACTGTCCGATCCGGAGACCCGCGTCCGCAAGCGGTACCTCGACCTGGCGGTCAACCCGGACTCCGCGGCCATGCTGCGACTGCGTGGCACGGTGGTGCGCGCGCTGCGGGAACGCCTGCACCAGCGCGATTTCCTCGAGGTCGAGACGCCGATGCTGCAGACCGTGCACGGCGGCGCCAACGCCCGGCCGTTCGTCACCCACATCAACGCCTACGACATGCGGATGTACCTGCGGATCGCGCCGGAGCTGTACCTCAAGCGCCTGTGCGTGGCCGGTGTGGAGCGGGTGTTCGAGCTGAACCGCAACTTCCGCAACGAGGGCGTGGACGCCACGCACAACCCCGAGTTCACCATGCTCGAGGCGTACCAGGCCTACGCCGACTACGGCACCATGCGGCGGCTGACGCGCGAACTGGTCCAGTGCGCCGCCGAGGCCGCGTACGGCAGCCAGGTCGTGCGACGGCCGGACGCCGGCGAGGTCGACATCTCCGGTGACTGGCCGGTGATCACCGTGCACGACGCCGTTTCCGACGCCCTGGGTGAGCGGATCGATGCGGGCACCTCGGTCTCCGAGCTGCGCCGCCTGTGCCGCCAGGCCGGGGTCCCGCTCGACGGCGCCGACGAACTGGGCCACGGCGACCTGGTGCTCAAGGCACACGAGCACCTGGTCGAGCCGCGCACGCTGAGCCCGGTCTTCTACACCGACTACCCGACCGACGTCTCCCCGCTGACCCGGCGTCACCGGCTGGACCCGCGGCTGGCCGAGCGCTGGGACCTGATCGCGTTCGGTGCCGAGATCGGCACGGCCTACAGCGAGCTGACCGACCCGATCGAGCAGCGGCGGCGGCTGGAGGCCCAGTCGCTGCGCGCGGCCAGCGGGGACATCGAGGCGATGGAGCTGGACGAGGACTTCCTGCTCGCCCTGGAACACGGCATGCCGCCGACGGGCGGGCTCGGCATGGGGGTCGATCGCCTGTTGATGTTGCTCACCGGCGCCTCGATCCGCCAGACGGTGGTTTTCCCGTTCGTCCGATCCAGGGGCTGATTCTTCCCGACTGCCGTGTCACCCTGTGCGCGTGAGGGGACTGCGGCCGGTGCGCCGGATGGCGGTGGCGCTGCTCGTGCTGGCCGTCGTCGCCTACTCGGCGTGGCTGTGGGAGCTGGTGGTGCCGACCGGGCTGTCCGTGCTGCGGTCACCGGTGGACGAGGCGACCGCGCGGGACCGGCCGTACCGCGATCTGTTCCGGATCGCGGAAATCGCCGCCGGGATCATGTTCATCGTCGCGGTGCCGCCGCTGAACCGGCTCGCGCCGATCCACTGGCTGTCGCGGCTGTCCGTGGTCGCGGTCGGCGTGTTCGGCGTGACGCTGATCGCGCACGCCCTGCTGCCGCTGGACTGCGCGATGTCGGTGAACGCGCTGTGCGAGGGGACCTCGTCTTCGCACCAGGCGCACCTGGTGCTCACCGAGGTGCTGACCGCCATCTACCTGATCGGCGCGGGCAGCCTGATGGTCTGGTGGCCGCCGCGGTGGCGGTCGGTGGCCGTGGTGGTCTTCCTGCTGGTCGCGGCCAGTGAGGTGGGCGTGCACTTCGTCGAGCCGCTGGCCGGGCTGGCCACCAGGGTGCAGTCGACCGCGATGGCCGTGCTGCTGGTGGTGGGCGCGGCGTATTTGCCCCGTGCTGAAAAGCTTCGCCGGGTGGCATGATGCGGCAGCCGAAACAACCGGGGGACTGTCGTGAGAGATGCCAACACCGGACCGGTGGCCGACGAACGTGAAGGCCTGCTCGCCTTCCTGGAGCAGCAGCGGCGCGTGCTGAAGATCGCCGCGCACGGGCTCACCGACGAGGAGGCGCGGCAGGCGCCGAGCCGCAGCGCGCTGACCGTCGGCGGGCTGGTCAAGCACGTGGCGACCACGGAGCGGAGCTGGATCGACCTGATCGAGTTCGACGACCCGCCGCAGCCGGCCATGGAGGACTACGCCGACGCGTTCACCCTGCGTGCCGACGAGACGCTGGCGGGCGTGCTCGAGATGTACGCCGAGGTGGCGCGGCGGACCGAACGGGTCATCGGCGGGGTAGCCGACCTGGGTGAACCGGTGCCGGTGCCGAAGAACGTGCCCTGGTACCCCGACGAGCTCGAAGCCTGGTCGGTGCGCTGGGTGCTGCTGCACCTGATCGAGGAGAGCGCGCGCCACGCCGGGCACGCCGACATCGTCCGCGAGCACCTCGACGGCGCGACCGCGATGCCGTTGCTGGCCGCCGCCGAGCAGTGGCCCGCGTCGCCCTGGTTGCAGCCCTGGACCAGGGCCTGAGCGCCTACGGAAGAAGTAGCCGCTTTTCACGCGTGTTGGCGTGAGCGACCCCACACTGCGCCCTGAATCGAGCAAAACCGGTGGTCGTCAGCGATGTCGCTGGTCCGGGAGGGGCGAATTCACGCGGGTCAGCGTGGGTGCGAAGGCGCGAACCCGCGATCTTGCCAGCCGGTGCGCGCCCCCGTTGCGGGCGCGGGCTACGATCCCCGTAGCCACTCGGCCAGCGGCATGCCCGCTGCCGGGACCACCACAGTTGCATGCGCAGTGCATCACAGAGCAGTGCAGGAGGCAGGAGTGACGGCCGTAGCCCCCAAGCCGATCGCCACGCGCCCGTACCCGGCGCGCGAGTCGGTGAAGGGTTCGTACCTGCTGCGGTTGTTCCGCACGACGGACCACAAGCAAATCGGCATCATGTACCTGGTCACCTCGTTCGCCTTCTTCATGGTCGGCGGCGCGATGGCGATGCTGATCCGGAGCGAGCTGGCCCGGCCGGGGCAGCAGTTCCTCTCCCAGGAGCAGTACAACCAGCTGTTCACCATGCACGGCACGGTGATGCTGCTGCTCTACGCGACGCCGATCCTGTTCGGGTTCGCGAACTTCATCCTGCCGCTGCAGATCGGCTCGCCCGACGTGGCGTTCCCGCGGCTGAACGCGTTCTCCTACTGGCTGTACCTCTTCGGCGGCCTGATCGTGATGTCCGGGTTCCTCACCCCGGGTGGCGCCGCCGACTTCGGCTGGTTCGCCTACACCCCGCTCTCGGACGCGATCCACTCGCCCGGCGTCGGCGCCGACCTGTGGATCTCCGGCCTGGTGGTCTCCGGTCTCGGCACGATCCTCGGTGCGGTCAACATGATCACCACGGTGGTCTGCCTGCGCGCCCCCGGCATGACGATGTACCGGATGCCCATCTTCACCTGGAACATCCTGGTCACCAGCATCCTGATCCTGCTCGCCTTCCCGATCCTGACCGCGGCCCTGATGGGCCTGCTGGCGGACCGGCACCTCGGCGCGCACGTGTTCGACCCGGCCAACGGCGGGGTGATCCTCTGGCAGCACCTGTTCTGGTTCTTCGGGCACCCGGAGGTCTACATCGTCGCGCTGCCGTTCTTCGGCATCGTCTCGGAGATCTTCCCGGTCTTCAGCCGCAAGCCGATCTTCGGCTACAAGGGCCTGGTCTGGGCGACGCTGGGCATCGCCGCGCTGTCGATCGCGGTGTGGGCGCACCACATGTACGCGACCGGTTCGGTGCTGCTGCCGTTCTTCTCCTTCATGACCTTCCTGATCGCCGTCCCGACCGGGGTCAAGTTCTTCAACTGGATCGGCACGATGTGGAAGGGGCAGCTGAGCTTCGAGACGCCGATGATCTTCAGCGTCGGCTTCATCGTGACCTTCCTCTTCGGCGGGCTGTCCGGCATCCTGCTGGCCGCCCCGGCGATCGACTTCCACGTCTCGGACAGCTACTTCGTGGTGGCGCACTTCCACTACGTGCTCTACGGCACGATCGTGTTCGCCACCTTCGCCGGGATCTACTTCTGGTTCCCGAAGATCACCGGCCGGATGCTCGACGAGCCGCTGGGCAAGCTGCACTTCTGGACCACGTTCATCGGCTTCCACGGCACCTTCCTGGTCCAGCACTGGCTGGGCAACGAGGGCATGCCGCGCCGGTACGCCGACTACCTGGTCAGCGACGGGTTCACCACGCTGAACACGATCTCCACGATCGGCGCCTACATCCTCGGTGCCTCGACGCTGCCGTTCCTGTGGAACGTCTTCAAGAGCTACCGGTACGGCGAGATCGTCACGGTCGACGACCCGTGGGGCTACGGCAACTCGCTCGAGTGGGCCACCTCGTGCCCGCCGCCGCGGCACAACTTCACCGAGCTGCCGCGCATCCGGTCGGAGCGCCCGGCGTTCGAGCTGCACTACCCGCACATGGTCGAGCGGATCCACAAGGAAGGTGAGATCACCTTCACCGGCAAGCCGAAGCTGCACGGCGAGTCGAAGGCACCGTCGCAGGTGCTCACCGAAGCCGCGATCCCGGGCAACCACTCCAAGGACAACTCGGGCGAGCAGTGATCGAAGTTCCGAAGCGCGCATCCCGGTCCGCCGGGGTGCGCGCTTCGTTTCTGAGCGAGGGATGGGCGCAGTGACGAAGACCCCGGTCCTGATCACCACCACCGGCCCCGACAAGCCGGGTGTCTCCTCGGTGCTGTTCGCCGCGCTGACCCGGCACGGGGTGGACCTGCTCGACGTCGAGCAGGTGGTCATCCGCGGGCAGCTGGTGCTCGGGGTGCTGGTGGCCGTGGAGAGCGATCCCGAGGGGCTGCAGGAGCTGGTCGAGCAGGCCATGCACTCGGTGTCCATGCAGGTCGAGGTGAGCATCGGCTCGGCGATCGGCGAGGACCCGTTCGCGCCGGCCCGCCACGGCTCCAGCCACGTGCTGGTGGTGCTCGGCCTGCCGTTCACCGCGCGGGCGTTCACCGAGGTGGCGCGGCGGCTCGCGGCGCTGAACGTGAACATCGATTCGATCCGCAGCATCGCCGACTACCCGGTGACCGGGCTCGAGGTCTACGTCTCGGTCGCCGAGGACACCGAGGCCTCCGACGAGGCGCTGCGCACCGCGCTCGCCGACGTGGCTTCGCGTGGCGGTCTCGATGTGGCCGTCGAGCGGGCCGGGCTGGCGAGGCGGGCCAAGCGGCTCATCGTGTTCGACGTGGACTCCACGCTCATCCAGGGCGAGGTCATCGAAATGCTCGGCGCGTTCGCCGGGGTGGAGCCGCAGGTCCGCGAGATCACCGAGGCCGCGATGCGCGGCGAGCTGAACTTCACCGAGTCGCTGGAGCGGCGGGTCGCGCTGCTCGAAGGCCTGCCCGCGACCGTGCTCGACGAGGTGGCGGCGTCACTGCAGCTGACCCCGGGTGCCCGCACCACGGTCCGCACGCTCAAGCGGCTGGGCTACCGCTGCGGGGTGGTGTCCGGCGGGTTCACCACGATCATCCAGAAGCTGGTCGACGACCTGGGGCTGGACTTCGCCGCGGCGAACGAGCTGGAGATCGTCGACGGCAAGCTGACCGGCAAGGTGATCGGCGAGGTGATCGACCGGCCGGGCAAGGCGGTCGCGCTGCGGCGGTTCGCCGTCGACTACGGCATCCCGCTGACCCAGTGCGTGGCGGTCGGCGACGGCGCCAACGACATCGACATGCTCTCCGCGGCGGGCATGGGTGTGGCGTTCAACGCCAAGCCCGCGCTGCGCGAGGTGGCGGACACCGCGCTTTCGCACCCGTTCCTCGACGCGGTGCTGTTCATGTTGGGCATCACGCGTGCCGAGGTGGAAGCCGCCGACGCCGCCGACGGCCTGGAGCCGGAACGGCCATGATCCTCGAACCGCTGGCCGCGCGGTACGCGTCGTGGCTGGGCCTGCCCGCGGAGGAAACCGCTCTGCCGGAGGCGTCACCGGACGAGGTCCGCGCGATGCCCGTCATCCTGCGCATGGAGAAGCCCGCACCGTCACCCACCGCCACCCTCAAAGGACACGCTGCGCGTGACAGCCGCCCTCCGCCACCCGCCCGCACGCCCTTGCTGGAAGCCGCGGCCGCCGCGGCTTTGGCGGTGTGCCTGGACGAGCGCACGAAGCCGGGTGGGGAGTGGCACGAACCCGTGCGGGACTGGGTTTCCGGGCACATCCGCAAGGTCGCCCGCCGCGCCAGGGGGACGCACTGGCAGGCCGTGCAGGAGTTGCCGGGCGTGACCATTTCGATCGATGGTGCCGAGGCCCGCGCTCTGGTGCCGGGGCGGGTGGTCGACGTGCCCAAGGAGGTCTCGCGGTTGCAGATCTCCGGGAGCGAGCTGCCGCCGGACGAGCCGGGGCCGGCGCCCGCTTCGACGCCCGTGCTCATGCTCAACCCGCGCGTGCCGATGACCGTCGGCAAGGCGGCGGCACAGGTCGGGCACGGCACCATGCTGCTGGCCGCCCTGCTGGACGAGCACCGGCTCTCGGCCTGGGCGGAGCGTGGTTTCCGTTGCGCGGTGCGGGTTCCCGAGCCGCTGGAATGGGCTGAGCTGCATCCCGGCGCCAACCCGGCCCAGGCGTGGTCGGAGCGTTCGGTGATCGCTGTGCGGGACGCCGGGTTCACCGAGGTGGACCCGGGTACGGTCACGGTGCTTGCCCAGTGGCGGTAGAGGAGGGGTCCATGGGTCTCGAAGTGGAGCGGATCGGGGAGCACGTGTTCGCCGGGCGCAACGAGCGGGGTGCCGAGGTCCGGATCGGCCGCAAGGGTCAGGCGGACGTGTTCTCCCCGGCGGAACTGCTGCAGCTCGCGGCCGCCGGATGCGCCGCGGTGACCGCGGAGGACCTGGTGGTGCGGCGGACCGGCGAGGACGCGAAGTTCCGCGTCGAGGTGACCGCCGACCGGAACGACGCCGCTTCGGAACTGGACGCCATCCACGTGTCCTTCGACGTGGACCTGTCCTCTTTGGACGATGATCGGCGGGCGGCGCTGGCGGTGGCGGTGGACCGCGCGATCGAGCGGCTGTGCACGGTGAGCCGGACGCTGAAGAAGGGCATCCCGGTCACGGAGCGCTTCCCAGCAGGGTGACCAGCAGCGCGACGCGTTCCTCGCCGAGCCCGTCGCGCAGCCTGCTGTCGCGGGTGAGGGTGACGAGTCCGTGCATCGCGCTCCACGCGACCTCGGTGAACGTCTCCGGGTCCTGGTCGCCGGCGAGCGGGGCGAACACCTTCTGGAGCGTGGCGAAGGTGTTTTTGAGCAGTTCGGGTGCTTCTGGGCCGAACTTCAGCTCCGTGTTGAGGGTGAACATCGCTTCGTAGAGCACGGGGTTGCCGAGGGCGAAGTGCGTGTAGGCGCGGATCAGTGAGTCGACCGAGAAGGCGGCTCGCGTGGCTTCGAACAGCTCCTCGAAGCCCTGGAGCGCCACCGCGGTGACGATGGCTTCCTTGTTCGCGAAGTGGCTGTAGAGCACGGGCTGGCTGTAGCCGATCCGCTGCGCGAGCGTGCGGGTGGTGACCGCGTCCCACCCTTCCCGCTCCGCGATCTCGCGGGCGGTGCGGATGATCAGCTGATGGCGTTCGGCGCGCTCCCGCGCCCGGCGATCGGACATGCCCCGAATCTAGCATCGCTAGCGAATCTAGCGCTGCTCGTGCTAGCGTCGCTAGAAATACTAGCAATGCTAGATTTCGACGGAGGACTTCATGGACACCAAGATCGCCAACGGCATCGTGCTGCTGGTCGGCATCGGCATCATCTTCATCGGCGCGCGCTTCTTGCTGGCGCCGGAAGTCTCCGCGGCGGGCTACGGCGTGCCGGTCTCGGCTGCCGGGGAGTACGAAGCTTTCCTGTCGGCCAAGGGCATCCGGGACATCGCTTCCGGCCTCGTCGTGCTGACCCTGTTCGCGTTGGGGCAGCGACGGGCGCTGGGCTGGGTGATGCTCGCCGTGACGGTCGTGCCGTTCACCGATGGGCTGATCGTGCTGAGCCACGGGTCTGTCGCCGCCGCCTTCGGCTGGCACTTCAGCACCGCGGCCGGAATGCTGGTTGCCGTTGCCCTGCTGCTGTCGGCGCGAACCCCGAAGGCCGCCACTGCTCAGGACTCGGCTTCGCCGGCCTTCCAGACGACGTAGGCCTCGTCGGCGTCCGTGGTCATGGCCTCGACGAACTTCTCGTTGTCGAACCCCGGCAGCGCCTGCAGGCGTTCGATCAGCGCGTCGGCCGCCGGGTCGCCGCTGGGGATGGCCGTGCCCTTGCCGTCGGCACCGGCCAGCATGATGAACACGTCCTCTTTCCAAGGCCCCTCGGGAATCACCCTGATCACCACGGCGGACAACTCGGCCCAGGTGACGGACTCCTCGGTGCCGTCGGCGAGCAGGCGGCGGACTCCGGTGTCGTCGACGCCGACCGAGCGGGACTGCGCGTGGGTTGAGTCCTGGGACAACTACGGCTCCCTCGTCTTTGCGTTCCGTTTACGGTACTGCCGCGAAGAACCCGGGCTCAGGCGGGGGCGGCGGCGTCGAGCCTGCGCAGCGCGGCCCTGGCCACTTCCGGGTCGGTGGTCGGCCAGAACGGCGGCAGCGAGGCCCGCAGGAAGCTGCCGTACCGGGCGTTCGCCAGCCGCGAGTCCAGGATCGCCACCACGCCGCGGTCGCTGGTCGACCGGTGCAGCCGCCCGACGCCCTGCGCGAGCAGCAGCGCCGCGTGCGTGGCGGCCACGGTGAGGAAACCGTTGCCACCGCGGGCTTCCACCGCGCGCTGGCGGGCCGAGGACACCGGGTCGTCCGGGCGCGGGAACGGCAGCCGGTCCACCAGCACCAGCTGCAGCGACGGGCCTGGCACGTCCACGCCCTGCCACAGCGACAGCGTGCCGAACAGGCAGGTGCGCGTGTCCTCGCTGAACTTGCGCACCAGCAGCGAGGTGGAATCGTCGCCCTGGCACAGGATCGGGTGCTTGACCCGGTCCCGCAGCTCCTCGGTGGCCTGCTTCGCCGCGCGCATCGACGAGAACAGGCCGAGCGTGCGCCCGCCGGCGGCGTCGATCAGTTCGGCGATCTCGTCCAGCGTGCGCTCGGCGAGCCCGTCCCGGCCGGGCGTCGGCAGGTGCTTGGCCATGTAGAGGATGCCGTTCTTGCGGTGGTCGAACGGCGATCCGACGTCCAGGCCGGTCCAGCGGATGGTCTCCTTGTCCGACGGCGCCGCCTTCTCGGTGGCCGTGCCGGGGTCGGACTTCCGCTCGGCGGCCTGCGACGGCGGCAGGCCCCACTGCCGGGCCAGCGTGTCGAAGGTGCCGCCGAGCGCGAGCGTGGCCGAGGTGAGCACGGTGGTGGTCTGGCCGAAAACCCGTTCGCGCAGCAGCCCGGCCACGCTCAGCGGGGCCACGTGCAGCGCGGGCGGGCGCGGGTTCGACGAGTACGGGTCGCCGCTGAGCCAGACCACGTCCGGCCGGTGCGCCTGGTCCTCGTCGAAGGCCTCCAGCAGCCGGACCGCGGTGTCGTGCACCTCTTCGAGCAGGGTGCGCGCCAGTTTGCGGGCGGTCGCGTCGTCGGCGCCGTCGTCCTTGCGGTCGGAACCGAGCGCGGACAGGCAGGTGTGCGCGGCGTCGCGGATCATCGGCAGCGCGCCGGTGAGCGGCTGCGGCAGCGAGTCCAGCCGTCCCGCAGGGAGGTCGTCGAGCACCAGCGCCAGCCCGTCGCTGGCCTCCATCAACCGGTCGGCGAGGTCGGCGTCGATCAGCTTGCCGCAGCGGCGCCCGGCGGTGGAGACCATCGGGCTGGTCAGCTCGGCGGTGGCCACCGAGGTGACCCGGTCGACCAGTTCGTGGGCCTCGTCGATGATCACCAGGTCGTGCTCGGGCAGCACCTGGTAGCCCTGCAGCGCGTCGATGGCGAGCAGCGCGTGGTTGGTGACCACCACGTCCGCGCGCCCGGCCTCGGCCCGCGCGCGTTCGGCGAAGCAGTCCGTGCCGATCGGGCAGCGGGACACGCCCAGGCACTCGCGCGCCGACACCGAGAGCTGCCGCCACGCCTGGTCGGACACGCCGGGCACCAGCTCGTCGCGGTCGCCGGTCTCGGTGTCCGACGACCACTCGTGCAGCCGCTTGACCTCCTTGCCCGTGCGCGACGCCGCGAACGGGTCGAACAGGCCCTGGTCCTCCGGCTCCTCGGGAGCGCCGGTGTCGAGCCGGTGCAGGCAGAGGTAGTTGCGCCGCCCCTTGAGGATGGCGAAGGTCGGTTCGCGGCCGAGCGGCTTCTTCAGCGCCTTCGCCAGCCGGGGCAGGTCGCGGTCGACGAGCTGGCGCTGCAGGGCGATGGTCGCGGTCGAGACGACCACCGTGGTGCCCTTCTCCACCGCGTGCCGGATCGCGGGCACCAGGTAGGCCAGCGATTTGCCGGTCCCGGTGCCCGCCTGCACGGCGAGGTGCTCACCGGTGCGGATGGCGCGGCCGACCGCGTCGGCCATCTCGACCTGACCGGCGCGCTCGGCCCCGCCCACCGACTCCACGGCGTGCGTGAGCAGTTCCAGCACCCCCGGGAGGCTGCCCTTGCGTGCGGTGGTGAGTTCAGCGGACTTCGGCACGAGGAGCAACGGTACCGGGGGCCACCGTCAGTTCTGGCGGCGGAAGCGGTTCACCAGCGCCCAGGACACCGGCAGCAGCCCGGCGGCCACGACGATCTTCAGCGCGTCGCCGAGCAGGAACGGCAGCACGCCCTTGTCGAAGGCGGTGGCCAGGTCCATCGAGGCGGCGGCCATCAGCCACGGCACGCCGACCGCGTAGATCGCCAGGTTGCCCAGCACCATGGTGCCCGCGGTGCGCACCGGCGTGCGGTCACCACCGCGGCCCGCGAGCGCGCCCACCAGCGCACCGGCGAGCACGAAGCCCGCGATGTAGCCCGCGCTGGCGCCGAACATGCCGGAGGTGCCGCCGTTGAACCACGGCACGCCCGCCGCGCCCGCGAGCAGGTACAGCAGCATCGCGGCACCGCCGCGCTGCCAGCCCAGCGCCGCGCCGACGAGCAGGGCGGCGAAGGTCTGGCCGGTCATCGGCACCGGGCTGCCCGGCACCGGGATGACCAGCTGCGCGGCCAGGCCGGTGAGCCCGGCACCGGCGGCGACCAGGGTGATGTCGCGAACCAGCGCACCGGGGATGAGATCCGCCAGCACCGGACGGCGGGCGGCGAGGGTCAGCGTCGACAAGGCGGCCTCCACTTGCGAGAACGTTGTGCACAGAGCTTCCCGGCAGGCTAACGCCGTTCCACCGGCAATTTCCCCCGAAGTCGGCTAGCTCACTCGGGCCACTCGTCCGGGTGGTGCGGGCCCCGGCGGGGTTCGGCTGTTGATCTCGCCGGCCGATGGCGACGGAGAGAGGGTTTCACGTTTTCGGCTGGAGGGAGTGACACGGTGTCGAGGATGAGGAAGATCGCGGTGGCGGCGTGCGCCTGCGGCGGGCTGGTGGTGGCTCCGGCGGCGGCGCAGGCCCAGGCACCGGTGGCCACCGCGTCGGCGAACGCCGGTTCGGTCGACGTGCGGGGCGAGCAGACCGTGCAGACCAACCGGATCGGCGAGTGCCGGCTGGGCCAGCAGGACACCGGGAATTCGCCGGGGCAGACCGCGGGCACGACGAAGTACGGCAAGAGCGAGTCGCAGTGCTCGCGCGCGGCCGACACCGGGTTCGCCACCTCCATGGTGCGCGGGCAGCGGTTCGAGACCGGCGTGCTCCGCGAGTACGGCGGGCCGACGATCAAGGTGCGCAACTACAGCGCCCGCTGCGACACCAGCGCCAACGGGGCCAGCGGCGTGGTCGAGCTGAGCGAGGTCTCCGGGATCGAGGTGCCGTCGTCCATCCCGGCCAACCACACCGTGCTGGTGCCGGGGAACGACGGCACGACGGTGGCCAAGGTGGTGCTCAACGAGATGGTCGTGCCCGAGGTGGCCGACGGCAGCCTGACCACGCACGCCATGCGCATCGAGCTGTTCCCCGAGGGCGGCCCGGCCGAAGGCGAGATCATCGTCGGCACCGCCGACTGCGACCCCTACGGCTCCTGACCGGCCTCGGCCCGAATGCTAGGAGTGGGGCATTACTTGCGTTCAATGCAAGTAATGCCCCACTCATAGCATTGGTCAGCCGCTGACCACCGGGGTGCCGGTGAGGTCGGCCCCGGCGGCACGCAGGTCCGCCAGTGCGCTGTCCACAGTGGCCCTCGAGACGCCCGCCGTCAGGTCGAGCAGCACCCGCACGGTGAATCCGGCCTCGGCGGCGTCCAGCGCGGTCGCCCGGACGCAGTGGTCGGTGGCGATGCCCACCACGTCGACGGTGTCCACCTCGCGCGTGCGCAGCCAGTCCGCCAGGTTCTCCCCGCTTTCGGTGCTGCCCTCGAAGCCGGAGTAGCCGTCGCTGTACTGCCCCTTCGAGAAGACCGCCGAGATCGGTGCCACGTCGAGCGCGGGATGGAAGGCGGCACCCGGCGTGCCCGCCTCGCAGTGCCGCGGCCACGACCGCACGAAGTCCGGTTCGTCGCTGAAGTGCGCGCCGGGATCGATGTGGTAGTCCCTGGTGGCCACGACCTGGTCGTAGGCGTTCTCCCGCAGGAAGCCGGAGATCCGCGCGGCCAGGTCGGCGCCGCCCGCCACCCCCAGTGCCCCGCCCTCGCAGAAGTCGTTCTGCACGTCCACGACGATCAGCGCCTTCGCCATCAGCCAGCCCCTTTCAGCGGAAAACCGTGGGCACGGCGGGCTCGCCGTGCGACAGCTTGAGGCCCTCCCACGGCAGGCTCACCAAGCCCTTGCGCAGGCGTTGCCGCGCGTCGTCCAGGGTGGGCAGGCCGTCGGCGGGCTGTCCAGCCCGCACCAGGGGGATCTGCAGTTCGCGGTCGTCGGGGCCGAGTTCCGGCGCGGGCCCGCCCGCCGGGTAGACGACCTCCTCCAGCGCGGTCCCGGTCGGCTTGTGCCGCCGGAACGCGCCCTTGCGGCCGCCGCGCGACTCCTTGTGCGTGCTGCGCTTGGCCACCGGGCGGCCGTCCACCTCGACCAGCTTGTAGACCATGCCCGCGGTCGGCGCGCCGGAGCCGGTGACCACCGAGGTGCCCACGCCGTACGCGTCCACCGGCTCGGCCCGCAGGCCCGCGATGGCGTGCTCGTCCAGGTCGCCGGAGACCACGATCCGGGTGTCCTTGGCGCCGAGGGCGTCGAGCTGTTCGCGGGCCTTGCGGGCCAGCACGCCGACGTCGCCGGAGTCGATCCGGATGGCGCCGAGCTCCGCTCCGGCCACGCGGACCGCGGTCTCGATGCCCGCGGTGATGTCGTAGGTGTCCACCAGAAGGGTGGTGTCCGCGCCGAGCTTGTCCACCTGCGCGCGGAACGCCTGTTCCTCGTCGTCGTGCAGCAGCATGAACGCGTGCGCGACGGTGCCGCGGGTGGGGATGCCGTAGCGGCGGCCCGCCTCCAGGTTCGAGGTGGTGGCGAACCCGGCCAGGTAGGCGGCCCTGGCGGCGGCGACCGCGGCGTACTCGTGCGTGCGGCGCCCGCCCATCTCGATGATCGGCCTGCCGTGCGCGGCGCTGGACATGCGCGCCGCCGCGGAGGCGATCGCGCTGTCGTGGTTCAGGATGGACAGCACCAGCGTCTCCAGCACCACGGCCTCGGCGAAGCTGCCCCGGACGGTGAGGATCGGCGAGCCGGGGAAGTACAGCTCACCCTCGGCGTAGCCCTCGATGTCCCCGGCGAACTCGTAGTCGGCCAGCCAGGACAGCGTCGCGTCGTCCACCACCGCGGTCGACTCGAGCTGGCTCAGCTCGGCGTCGGTGAAGCGGAAGCTGCCGATCGCGTCGATCACCCGTCCGGTGCCCGCGACCACGCCGTAGCGCCGCCCGGCGGGCAGCCGCCTGGCGAACACCTCGAACACGCACGGCCGGTCGGCGGTGCCGTCGGCCAGCGCGCTGCCCAGCATGGTCAGCTCGTAGTGGTCGGTGAGCAGGGCGGTGCTGCCGCCGTTGCCGGTTCGCTCAGTGGCCATGGTCCAACCCTATGGGCTGACCTGCCGGACCACGGGATGTGGGCGACGTGACACCATGGAGGCCATGAGTACGCCTGCCGCCGAACCGATGGTGGAGCCGTCCGCGGCCGACCTGGGGGCTGAGGACAAGCCGTGGCAAACCATCGTCTGGAACGACCCGGTGAACCTCATGTCGTACGTGACCTACGTGTTCCAGAAGCTCTTCGGGTACAGCCGTGACCACGCCACCAAGCTGATGCTCGACGTGCACCACAAGGGCAAGGCCATCGTCTCCTCCGGTGGCAAGGAGAAGGTCGAGGGCGACGTGGCGAAACTGCACGCGGCCGGGCTCTGGGCGACCATGGAGCACCCGTCGTGAAGCCGTGGCGCCGCAAGGGCGCGCGCCTGCAGGCCGGCTTCGAGCAGCAGGAGGCCGCGGTGCTGCGTGGCCTGGTCAGCCAGGTCGACGACATGCTGCGCGCCCGGTCGGAAGAGGCCCCGCAGGACGAGCTGGCCGAGCTGACCGGCATCCGCACCGGCCCGAGCGAGGCCCCGAACGACCCGGTGCTCTCGCGGCTGCTGCCCGACTTCCACCGCCTCGACCCGGACAACCCGGCCAAGGAGGACCTGGACTCCGCCGCCGCGCTGCGCTCGTTGCACGAGCCGGAGCTGCTGGACGCGAAGGTCGGGGTCGCCGCGGTGGTGCTCCAGACGCTGTCGCCGGACGGCGGTGAGGTGCGGCTGAGCTTCGAGCAGGCCGACGCCTGGCTGTCCGCGCTGAACGATGTGCGCCTGGCACTGGGCACCGCGCTCGACGTGACCGAGGAAATGCCCGACGAGCTGCCGCCGGAGGACCCGCGCGCGCCGCACCTCGGCGTCTACCACTGGCTGACCTGGGTGCAGGAAAGCCTGGTGCAGGCGCTGACCGAGTGAACCTCTTCACCGACGTGCCGGGCGTGCTGGTGGGCCACCACGAGCGCGTGGGCGGCGGCTGGGCCAGCGGCACCACGGTGGTGCTGGTGCCCGAGGGCGCGGTCGGCGCGGTCGACCAGCGCGGTGGCGCGCCGGGGACCCGCGAGACGAACCTGCTGGAGCCGGAGAACCTGGTGCAGCGGGTGAACGCGGTCTGCCTGTCCGGCGGGAGCGCGTACGGCCTGGCCGCGGCGGACGGCGTGATGCGCTGGCTGGGCGAGCGGTCGATGGGGTTCCCGGTGGGGCAGCAGCCGCACGAGGTGGTGCCGATCGTGCCCGCCGCGGTGCTGTTCGACCTGCCGCGCGGCGAGTGGGGCAACCGGCCGGACGCCTCTTTCGGGTACGCGGCCTGCGAGGCAGCCGCTTCGGGTGAATTCGCGCTGGGCACGGTCGGCGCGGGCGCCGGGGCGGCGGTCGGCTCGCTCAAGGGCGGCATCGGCTCGGCTTCGGAGCGGGTCGGCGAGTTCGTGGTCGGCGCGCTGGCGGCGGTGAACGCCTCCGGCGAGGCCGTGGACCTGCGGACCGGCCGGGCGTTCGCCGCGGACCACGAGGTCGACGGCGAGTTCGGCGTGCGCTGGCCGGACCGGCCCGGCGAGGTCACCCCGGCACCGACCGACCTGAACACCACGATCGGCGTGGTCGCGGTGGACGCGGCGCTGTCGAAGGCCGAAGCGCGACGGCTGGCTGTCGCCGCGCAGGACGGCCTCGCCCGCGCCGTGCGGCCCGCCCACACGATGTTCGACGGCGACACCGTCTTCGCGCTGGCGACCGGCGCGCGGCCGCTGCCCGTGGTGAGCGGCCCGTTCGCCGACGCCTCGCGCGCGGGCGCGCTCGACCAGTTGTGTTCCGCCGCCGCCCGGGTGTTCGCCAGGGCGATGGTGCGCGGCCTGCTCGCCGCCACGAGCGCCGGTGGCCTGAAGGCCTACCGCGAGGTCTGGCCGGAGGCCTTCGGCGGCTGACGTCAAGCGTCCGAGGGCTCTGTCTCACTGGGTGGACCACTGCTGTCCAGCACATAGGATGTGATCGTGCTTCGGATCCGCCGTGAACTAGTCGACGAGATCGTCGCGCACGCCCGCCGGGACCACCCGGACGAGGCGTGCGGGGTGATCGCCGGGCCGGATGACGGCTCGGACCGCCCAGAGCGGTTCATCCCCATGCTGAACGCGGCGCGCTCGCCGACGTTCTACCAGTTCGACTCCGGTGATCAGCTAAGGCTTTACCGCGAGATGGCCGCCAACGACGAGGTGCCCGTGGTGATCTACCACTCGCACACCGCCACCGAGGCCTACCCCTCGCGCACCGACGCCTCCATCGCGTCCGAACCGTTCGCGCACTACGTCCTGGTCTCCACCAGGGACCCCGAGGTGCACGAATTCCGGTCGTACCGGATCGTCGACGGTGAGATCACCGAGGAGCCGGTCGAAATCGAGGAATAACCGCCCTCGCCCGAACGTCAGCCCATTACGAGAGATCCCCAGCGGAGGTAGAGATCCATGGCCGTGAACGTGTCCATCCCGACCATCCTGCGGACGCACACCGGCGGCGAGAAGTCCGTCGAGGCGTCCGGCAAGACGGTGCTCGAGGTGATCGACGACGTGGAGAGCCGCCACGGTGGTATCAAGGCGCGCCTGGTCAAGGACGAGAAGCTGCACCGGTTCATCAACGTCTACGTCAACGATGAGGACGTCCGGTTCGCCGGTGGGCTGGAGGCCGAGGTCAAGGACGGCGACACGCTGACCATCCTGCCCGCGGTGGCCGGCGGCGCGCGCTAGGCCATGGCGCGCTACGAGTCGCTGCTCGACGCGCTCGGCGGCACCCCGCTGGTGGGGTTGCCCCGGCTCTCGCCGACCCACGACGTGCGGTTGTGGGCCAAACTCGAGGACCGCAACCCGACCGGTTCGATCAAGGACCGGCCCGCGCTGGCGATGATCGAGGCCGCCGAGCGCGAGGGCACGCTGCGGCGTGGGGCCACCATCCTCGAGCCGACCTCGGGCAACACCGGGATCGCGCTGGCGATGGCGGCCAAGCTCAAGGGCTACGGGCTGGTTTGCGTGATGCCGGAGAACACCTCGGCGGAGCGCAAGCAGTTGTTGCAGGCCTACGGCGCCCGGATCGTGTTCTCCCCGGCGGCCGGTGGGTCGAACGAGGCGGTCCGGCGGGCGAAGGAACTGGCCAAGGCCAACCCGGAATGGGTGATGCTCTACCAGTACGGCAACCCGGCCAACGCCGACGCGCACTACCGGGGGACCGGGCCGGAGCTGTTGAAGGACCTGCCCACGCTCACCCACTTCGTCGGCGGGCTCGGCACCACGGGCACCCTGGTCGGGGTGGGGCGGTACCTGCACGAGGCGAAGCCGGACGTGCAGATCATCGCCGCCGAGCCGCGGTACGGGGAGCTCGTGTACGGGCTGCGGAACATCGATGAGGGTTTCGTGCCGGAGCTGTACGACCCGAGCGTGCTGAACGGGCGATACTCGGTCGGCGCCTACGACGCGCTGCGCCGGACCCGGGAGCTGCTGGAGCACGAAGGCATCTTCGCGGGCATCTCGACGGGCGCGGTGTTGCACGCGGCACTGGCGGTCGCCGAGAAGGCAGCCGCCCGCGGCGAACCGGCGGACGTGGCCTTCGTGGTCGCGGACGCCGGGTGGAAGTACCTCTCCACCGGCGCCTACAGCGGCACCCTGGACGACGCCGCCGCCCGCCTGGACGGCGAACTCTGGGCCTAGCCCGATGTCACGAATGTGGCTTTCGAGACGAATAACGTCCCGAAAGCCACATTCGTGACACCCCACCCCCCCGCCGACAGGCGCCGTGAAAGCCACATTCACGGCACCTCCCTCAATCGCAAGGCGAGCCGGGCAGCAAACACGAGGAGCACCCACACGTCCCCTTCCCACCCCGATCCCAAGCCAAAACACGGTGGGGGTTCCTTTGTCAAGGCACGCTTCCCAGCCTTGACAAAGGAACCCCCGCCGTCGTCACAATCAATAAGCGGGGTGGCTCCCGCCCGTCTCCCCCAAGAAAGAATTCACCACAACCCAGGCGGCAAATGCCCCTCCAACGTAAGCAGCTGCCGCTTCGAAGGAACGCCTTCCCCGCCGCTGAAACCCCCCAAACCAGTGCTGGCCAGTACCCGATGACATGGCACCACGATCGGGATCGGGTTGCTGCCCATGATCGAGCCGATCCCCCGCGCGCGCACGCCCGTGCCGCTGCGTTCCGCGAGTTCGCCGTAGGTCACCGTCTTGCCGTACGGCACGGTCTCATAGAGCGCTCCGAGCACCCGCTGCTGCGTCACCGAGTACAGCCGCCAGTCGACGGCGAAGTCGAACCGCTCCCGCGCGCCGTCGAAGTACTCGCGCAGCTCCGCCAGCACCGGGGCCACGCGCGCCGAATCCGAAACCGCCGGCAGCCCGAGCCGTGAGGCGATCCGCTCCCGCAGCTCCGGCGTGTCATCGAACTCCGTGGCCGCCAAACCGGCTGGCGTGACCGCCACCAGCACCTTTCCCACCTCGGTCGCCAGGCTGCCGAACGCCACCGTCTCCATACCGCCCATTATCCGGCGGCCACCGACAAAATTCGCGAACCCACCCGTTTCTGTCGGTCCCGCCGGGTAGCTTCACCACCGTGGAGCCAGTACCAGCACCCGAACCCGCCAGACCGCCCAAGCCGCCGGTGCCGCCCGGCAAGCGGATCGTGCCGCCGAAACCGCTGGCCTCGCTCGTCGTGGTCACCGGGTTCGTCGCCCTGCTCTGGGTGATCGAGGCCGTCGACACCGTGCTCGCGCACCCCTTCGACGACGACGGCGTCTGGCCGCGCACCATCGAGCAGTGGGACGGCCTGATCTGGGCGCCGATGCTGCACTACGGCTGGGACCACCTCGCCGCGAACTCCGTGCCGCTGCTCGTGCTCGGCATGCTCGCCACCTCCGGCGGCCTGCGGCAGTTCTTCGGCGTGACCACGATCATCTGGCTCTGCGCCGGCTTCGGCACCTTCCTGATCGGCAGCGAAGGCGTGCACGCGGGCGCCTCCGGACTGGTCTTCGGCCTGCTCAGCTTCCTCCTCGTGCGCGGCCTGTTCGCGCGGAGCATCCTGCAGATCCTGATCGCCGTCGGCGTCTTCCTGCTCTACGGCTACGCGTTGTGGGGCGTGCTCCCGACCGAACCCGGCGTCTCTTGGGAAGGCCACCTGTGCGGCGCCATCGGCGGCATCCTCGCGGCTTGGATGGTCGGCAAATCGGTCCGCCCACCCAAGCCGCAACCAGCGATAAACCCCTAGATCCCACAGCAGACGTGCTCGGACCACTCCGGCTGGTGCCACCAGTGCGTCCGCTGCGCCGAACTGCTCGCCGGCAGCACCGGGTTCGTCACCGTCCTGCTGCCCGGCGCGCGGAACGGCGCCAGCAGGTCGTCCACCACCGACAACCGGCCACCCACGAGCACCTGCCGCACGGCCGCTGCGGCGCGGATGTCGGCCAGCGGGTTGCCGTCGACCAGCGAGATGTCCGCGTACGCACCCGGCCGCAGCTCACCCAGCCGTCCGCTCAGGCCCAGCCGTCGCGCCGGGTTGCGCGTCGCGGTCACCAGCGCTTCGTACGGGGTGAAGCCGAATTCGACCATCGCCCGCAGGTTCTGGTGCAGCGAGATCGCGATGTTGTCGAGCGGGGTGTCCGTGCCGCTGATGACGAACCCGCCACCCCGGTGCACGCGCAGCACCATGTCCACGTTCGCGGCGAGCACCTCGCGCACGTAGGCGTTCTCCGGCCTGCCCGCCGCGTTCGCGTCGGCCACCAGCCGGTCGTACTCCCATTGCGGGAACAGGACCTTCGTGCGCTCATCCTCCACAAGCGACTTGTCGCCGGCGTAGAGCGCCTTGGAGTTGAACAAGGTCGGCGTCAGCGACATGCCGGACCGCACGAACAGCTCGATCGCGTCCTGGTACGCCCGTCCGGTCCGGCTCACCGTGTGCGAGTACCCGAGCCGGTTCGTCGCGCCGGTGTGCTCCATCCCGTCCATGCCGATGTTCGCCGCCGGGAACAGGTAGTGCGAAGACAGCGGGATCCCCGCCCGGTGTGCGGCTTCCACGGTTTCGCGTTGCAACCGGACCGGCAGCCGTACATAGGTCTTGATCAGGTCGTAGCCGAGCGAGACCGCCCGGTCCAGTTCCAACCGAAGCTGCTCCGGCGACAGCGTCGGGCGCATGAAGTTGTAGTAGACGCGCGAACCGTCGATCGCTTCCCCGGTACCGAAGAACCGCGGCCCGAGGCGGGCGCCGGATTCGAGGGCTTCCCGCGTCTCGAGCATCTGGTACACCGGGTCGCCGGGGGAGCGCGTGGTGGTGACGCCGTAGGACAACCACAGCCTGCCCTGCCGGTCACCCCAGTGCCTGCCGCGCAGGTGCCAGTGGTTGTGCGCGTCGATCAGGCCGGGCATCGCCACCAACCCGGACGCGTCCACGTCGGCGGTGCCGGTGTGCGGCCGGATGTCCGCGATCCGCCCGTCCTCCACCACGATGTCGACGTTCTCACGCAGCTTCTCGGCGGTCCCGTCCCACAGCCCACCGGCGTGGATGACCGTGCGCGACGCCGGTTTCGGCCTGCGCCAGCTGAAATCGAGGCGGATCGTGCGCGGTTTCCCGCCGTCCACGGCGATCCGGCGCAGCTCGCCCTTGCAGAGGTAGACGAGCGTGCCGTTGTCCAGCCAGGCCAGCGAGTCGGTGACCTCGCGCGTCACCTGCACCGGTTCGCCGAGGAACGTGCCCTTGCCGTCGACCGGGACCACCCACGCGGTGCTTTCCACGGTGAACGCCAGGCGCTTGCCGTCCGGCGAGAACAGCGGGCCGTCGTCACCGCGGGTCGCGAGCGACCGGAACGGCATCGGCTCGGTGTAGGTCAGCTCGCCGCCCGCCACCGGCACGGTCAGGATCTGGCTGGTGCCCTCGCGGAACCGCTTGGAGAACGGCTTCACCGCGGCGAGCGCGATCGTGCTGCCGTCGGCCGACCAGCTCGGCCTGCCCGGCATGAACAACGCCGGGGTCAGCTGCCGGACCTCCTTGGTGGCCACGTCCAGTGTCCACAGCGCGCCGTCCTGGTCGGTGTAGGCGATCCGGCCGCCGTCCGGCGACCAGCGCGGCGCGACCTGCGCGCCGGGCAGCGCGGTGAGCACGGTGTCCTGGCCCGACGCCAGGTCACGCAGCCACAGGTCGGCCGTGCCGAGCCGGTCGCTGGCGTAGACGAGGGTCCGGCCGTCCGGGGAAAAGTCGGGGTCGGAGCTGAAGTACTGGTCCTCGGTGAGCCGCTGCGGCCTGCCGCCACCGGTCGGCGCCAGGTACAGCGCGTTCAGCGCGCGGAAGGCGAGTTGCTTGCCGTCCGGGGAGACCACCGGGCTCGCGATGCCGCGCACCGACTGCGGCGCCAGTGAATCGAGGTCGCGCACCCGGTGCCGGTAGTCCCGACGCGTGATCGGCACCACCGCCTCGAACGGGATGTCCACAGTGGACCCGGCACCGTCGCGACGGCGGATGCGGCCGTCGGCGGTGTACAGCACGCCGTCGGTGGTCCAGGTCGCGGCGAAGCCGAAAACATCCTCGCCCTGGGTCACCCGCTGGTCGCCGAGCATCAGGTCGGCGGTCGCGCCACGCAGGAGCAGGTAGCCGGGGGTCCGGTCGTCGGGGCCGAAGGCGGGCCCGTAGATCTTGCCGCCCGCGGGCGCGGTCAGTGCCCTGGTGCGCTCGCCGGTGGCCACGGTGACCACGTCGATGGCGGTCTCGTCGACGGTGAAAAGCACGCGCTGCCCGTCCCGCGACCAGCGCGGCGCGCTTTCCTCGGCCGGGGTGTCGGTCAGCGCCTCGACCGCGCCGGACGCCGGGTCGAGCAGCCAGATGCCGTAGCTGCCGCCGCGGTCGCTGCTGAACACGATCCGCTTGCCGTCCGGCGAGAAAACCGGCTCGCGGTGGTCGTGGGGGCCGCTGGTGAGCTGACGGGGTGTGCCGCCCGCGACCTCCAGCGAATACAGGTGGTAGTTGCCGTCGCGGTAGGACTGGAACACCAGCGACCGGCCGTCCGGTGACCACGACGGCAGCGTCGCTTCCTGCAGGTCGTCGGTCAGCCGCCGGGCCTTGCCACCGGTCGCCGGCAGCAGCCAGATGCCGGTGACCAGGTCCATCGCGAGCGTGCTGCCGTCCGGGGACGGCGTGACGGAGAAATTGGTGCCTTCTCGCAGCCGCACCCCAGCACGGCCGTCGACTTCGGCGGTGCCGCCGGGTTCCCCGGCCAGCGCCACGGCGAGCGGATCGGTCACGCCCAGACCGGCGGCGAGCAGGCCGCTGCGAAGGAACATCTCACGGCGGGACAGGCTTTCGGGTGACATTCCCACCACCTCCCGCGCAAACTATGCCGGTACGCGCAGGCCCCGTCCAGATCGACTTCCCCGAGTCCGACATCAGGGATTTCACCCGAGGCGTGGCCGGGCGCGGGCGCCTAGCCTGGAATTCGTGAGCACACTCCCAGCGCAGCCCACCGGCGGCGGCACGCCGGCCACCGACCCGGCGAAACGCGTCCTGCCCGCCAAGCCGAAGGCCGCGGCGCTGCTCGCGCTGGGATTCGTCGTCCTGCTCTACCTGGTCGAACTGGTGGACGTGATCCTGCCGGCCAACCTGGACAACGGCGGCATCCAGGCCCGCACGCTCGGCGGCCTCGACGGCGTCATCTGGGCGCCCGCGCTGCACGACGGCTGGGGTCACCTGTTCGCCAACACCATCCCGGTGCTGGTCTTCGCCTTCCTCGCGATGGCGGGCGGGATCGGCCGGTTCGTGGTGGTCACCGGCATCATCTGGGTGGTCGGCGGGCTCGGCGTGTGGCTGGTCGGCCCGGGTGACGCGGTCACCGTCGGTGCCTCCGGGCTCGCCTTCGGCTGGCTGGCCTTCCTGCTGGTGCGCGGGCTGTTCAACCGCAGCTGGCCGCAACTGGGTGTAGCGCTGGCGCTGCTCGCGATCTGGGGCGGGATGATCTGGGGCGTGCTGCCCACCGATCCCAACATCTCCTGGCAGGGCCACCTGTTCGGGGCGCTCTCGGGCGTGCTCGCGGCGTGGCTGGTCAGCCGCAAACGAGCGGTCAAGCCCGCTCCGGCGACCCCCGGTAATCTCGACGTGTGACCGACTCCCGTGCTCCCATCGGCGTCTTCGATTCCGGCGTCGGCGGGCTCACGGTCGCCAGGGCGATCGTCGACCAGCTGCCCGGCGAGCAGCTCCGGTACGTCGGCGACACCGCGCACAACCCCTACGGCCCGCTGCCGATCGCGCGGGCCCGTGAGCTGGCGCTGGCCGCGCTGGACGACCTGGTCGCCAGCGGGGTCAAGGCGCTGGTGATCGCCTGCAACACCGCCTCGGCCGCCTGCCTGCGTGACGCCCGCGAACGGTACGACGTGCCGGTCGTCGAGGTCGTGCTCCCGGCGGTGCGGCGCGCGGTCGCCGCCACGCACTCCGGCCGGATCGGCGTGATCGGCACCGAAGGCACCATCCGCTCCCGCGCCTACGAGGACGCGTTCGCCGCGGCCAAGGACGTGCGGGTGAGCAGCGTCGCGTGCCCGCGGTTCGTCGACTTCGTGGAACGGGGCGTGACCTCCGGGCGCCAGGTGCTCGGCCTGGCCCAGGGCTACCTCGAGCCGCTGCTGCGGGCGGAGGTGGACACCCTGGTGCTCGGCTGCACCCACTACCCGTTGCTCACCGGTGTGCTGCAGATCGTGATGGGCCAGGAGGTCACGCTGGTGTCCAGCGCCGAGGAGACGGCCAAGGACGTGGTGCGCGTGCTCACCGAGCTGGACCTGCTGGCCGAGCCGGGCGAACCGCCGCGGCACGAGTTCACCGCCACGGGCTCCGCCGAACCCTTCACCCGGCTGGCGCAGCGATTCATGGGATTCACCCCAGGTGTGTTCTCGGCCATGAGCGGTTAGCGGGTCCACATGGCAGAGTGCCGGGGGTGCGATTGACGATCCTCGGTTGCTCGGGCAGCGTGCCCTGTCCGGACAAGCCGGCCTCCGGCTACCTGCTCGAAGCCTCGGGTTTCCGGCTGCTGATGGATCTCGGGAACGGGACGCTGGCCGAGTTGCAGCGCCACGCGGATCCGCTCGAGGTGGACGCGATGCTGCTGTCGCACCTGCACGCGGACCACTGCGCGGACGTCACCGCGCTGACCGTGCTGCGGCGGTTCCACCCCTCGGTGCTGGGCGGCCGGGCCCTGCCACGCCTGCCGCTGCACGGCCCGTCGGAGTCGGCGACGCGCCTAGCCAGGGCGTATGCGCCGGACGCGGTGGAGCTCGCCGACACCGACCTCGCCGACGTCTTCGACTTCCGCCCGCTCAGCGGGGAGGCGTTCCAGCTCGGGCCTTTCGAGGTGCTGCCGGTGCCGGTCGTGCACCCGTGCGAGGCGTACGGCTTCCGGATCACCGCTGAGGGACGGACTCTCGCCTTCACCGGCGACACCGCCGTCACCGACGAGCTGGACCGCCTGGCCGACGGCGTGGACGTCCTCCTGGCCGAAGCCTCCTGGACGCACGACCTCACCCGGCCGGCCGGCATGCACCTCTCCGGCGTCGAGGCCGGGGCACTGGCCGCGCGGACAGGCGCCGGAAAGCTGCTGCTCACCCACGTCCTGCCCTGGACCGACGGTGACGCCGTCCTGGCAGAAGCCCACACCACCTTCAACGGCGACACCCGCCTGGTCGAAGTCGGCGACGAGTACGAGATCTAAGCGACGTCGGCGAGGTAGTCGTCCAGTAGTTCGTGGAAGTAGGCGTTGGCCAGCCACAGCATGCTGAACGTGCTGCCCGGCAGGTCGAATTCGGCGAGGTCCAGTGCCAGTTCGGCGCCCTTGCGGGACGGGGTGTCGTTGGTGACGTCGGTGAACCAGTCGAGGAAGGTGATCTGCTGGGGCGAGCCGGGGACGCCGCCGGGGGAGAGCAGGTCCAGCAGCGGTGGGCGGTTGCGCAGCACCCAGCGGTAGAACTCGGAGTAGGCGAAGAACCGCTCCTCCACCGCACTCGGGGCCACGCCGTGGACGTCTTCGGCCAGCCGCACGCCGTGTTCGGTGGAGGCCTGTTCGGCCAGGCTCCAGGCGCGGTCGTGCGCGGCCCGGCCGGTCAGCTTCCCGTTGCGCAGCTTGGTCAGGTAGTCGGCCCACAGCGCCGAACCCGGGTTGCCGTAGGTGTCGGTGCTCCGGCCGAGCGCGATGGCCAGCCCGCGCTCGATGCCCTCCACGATGCCCGCGTCCACATAGGACGCCCAGCTGCCCGGCGCGCCCATTTCGTGGTCACGAAAGAAGTCGATGATGCCTTCGATGTTGCGCCAGCGCGGCGCGTACCCCGGCAGCAGTTCCGCGGCGGGCCCGGCGGACATCTCGCGCACGAACGCGAGCCGCTCGGGCATGCTCATCAGGTTGATGTCCTCGGCGGTGCATTCCAGCGTGGCGGTGCAGTCCTCGGCGTGCGCCACGGCCGGTGCCGCACCGCCGATCAGGAGGGCGCTCAACAGGGTGAGCAGGACGGCGCGGATCCGGTTCATCGGACCTCCCCAGTGAGTACGGCGCACGCAGACGGTAATCGCGTCCGCACCGGTCAACAAGTACCCGGGAGGGCGTTCTAGAGTGCACGGGTGGCGAGAAAAGACGGCAGGAACGACGACCAGCTCCGCGAAGTCAAGATCACCCGCGGCTTCCAGCAGTGGCCGGCCGGATCGGTGCTGATCGAATTCGGCAAGACCAGAGTGCTCTGCGCGGCCAGCGTGAACGAGGGTGTGCCGAGGTGGCGGGCCGGTTCCGGGCTCGGCTGGATCACCGCTGAGTACGCGATGCTGCCCTCGGCCACCAACACCCGCAGCGACCGCGAATCGGTCAAGGGCCGGGTCGGCGGCCGCACGCACGAGATCAGCCGCCTGATCGGGCGGTCCCTGCGCGCCTGCATCGACCTCGCCGCGCTCGGCGAGAACACGATCATGATCGACTGCGACGTCATCCAGGCCGACGGCGGCACCCGGACCGCGGCGATCACCGGCGCCTACGTCGCCCTCGCCGACGCCATCACCTGGCTCGGCGCGGCGAACCGGCTGGCCGACCCGCAGCCGCTGGCCACCTCGGTGGCCGCGGTCAGCGTCGGCGTCGTCGACGGCCGCGTGCGGCTCGATCTGCCGTACGAGGAGGACTCGCGGGCCGAAGTGGACATGAACGTGGTGGCCACCGACGCCGGCACGCTGATCGAGGTCCAGGGCACCGGCGAGGGCGCCACCTTCCAGCGGTCCACTTTGGACACCATGCTGGACTTCGCGCTGGCCGGGTGCGCGCAGCTGGTGGAGAAGCAGAACGAGGCGCTGGCCCTGCCCTACCCCGGTGAGCTGCCGGAGCCGAAGCCGGACAAGAAGGCCAAGAAGTGACCAGGCTGCTGGTCGCCTCCCGCAACGCCAAGAAGCTCGGGGAACTGCGCCGGATCCTGGACGCGGAAGGGCTCGGCGGCATCGAGGTCGTCGGCCTCGGGGACGTGCCGGAGTTCCCCGAGGCGCCGGAAACCGGGGCCACCTTCGAGGAGAACGCGCTCGCCAAGGCCCGTGACGCGGCGGCGGCCACCGGCCTGCCCTCGGTCGCCGACGACTCGGGTCTGGCGGTCGACGCGCTCAACGGCATGCCGGGCGTGCTGTCGGCGCGCTGGTCCGGCGGGCACGGCGACGACCAGGCGAACCTGGACCTGGTGCTGGCGCAGCTCTCCGACACCCCGGACGAGCGCCGAGGCGCGGCTTTCGTCTGTGCCGCGGCCCTGGTGGTCCCGGATGGCGAGGAACTCGTGGTCCGCGGGGAGTGGCGAGGTGTGCTGCTGCGGGAAGAACGCGGCAGCAACGGCTTCGGCTACGACCCGATCTTCGTCCCGGAAGGCGAAACGCGGACTTCGGCGGAACTGGATCCGTCCGAAAAGGACGCTTTGTCCCACCGGGGCCGGGCCCTGCGTGCCCTGCTGCCGCAACTGCGTTCCCTGGTCAGATGATCCTGATCTTGGTGTTCGGGTTCAGCACGCTGAGGTCGGCACCGTCGTAGTTCTGCAGGATCAGGGTTTTCAGCGGTAGTTCACGCAACGGCGACAGGTCGGTCCGGCTGCTGGCCGGGCGGAGGGAAAGCACGACCAGTTCCGGGAAGGCAGCGGGCACCGCGGCCAGTTCCGGTTCCTGGTCGTGCAGCCCGAGGCTTTTCAGCCTGCTCAACGGGGTGGTCGCGGCGAGGCAGTCGCTGGAGTACCCGGTGAGCACGAGGTGCCGCAGCTCCGGCAGGTCGTGCAGGGCGTCCAGGTTCGGCAGCGTGCCGGTGTCGTCCAGGCCCAGCCAGGACAGGCGCGGGGTGTGGCGGAGGAAGTCCAGCTCACCCCACGCTTTGGTCTGGCTGAGCCCGAGTTCGACGAGGTCGGGCAGGTCGGCGAGGGTGGCCAGGCCGGTGAAGTGGTGTGCCCGGTACACGCGCAGCCGCCGCAGGCGCGGGTGGTCGCGAAGCCAGCGCAGGTCCATCGGCCGGTCCGGGTCGCCGAAGAACATCAGGTCGTCGAGCTTCGGCAGCTCGCCGAGGTCGCGGAAGTCCTCGGGCGGATCGGTGTAGAGCGAGAGTTGCCCGAGGTGCGCCAGCCTGGACACGTGGGGCAGGCACTTGAGCGAACGGACGACCAGCCAGCCCTTGCGCAAGGGGGCGTCGGCGAGCACTTCGTCCGCGTACCGCTCCGGCTCGAAGTACAGCCAGCCCTGCTGCAGTTCCTCCTGCACCCCGTCCCGCGGGTCGCGGGCGTATCCGGCGAGCAACGGGATGGCGGCATCGTCGCCGGTCAGGGCGGCGACTCGGACGGTGGCCGCCGCCTTCGCGTCGGAGAGTTCCGTGAGGTTCGTGGGCAGGTGCTTCAGCAGCCGGTGCCCGACCGTGGCCAGTGAGCTCGTTTCCCGCGAATCCCGTGGTGGCACCAGTTTCCGGAGTGCCTCGTCGACCCGGGTGTGGGTGGTGGGGTCGATGTCCTGCACGGTTTCCAGGCACGCGGCCGCCAGCAACCGCAGGCGCCGGGCGTGGCGGCGTTCTTCGGCGGCCCGGTCCAGCAGGCCGTCGACCAGTTCGCTCGCCTGGCGCGCGGTCGCGTGACCGCAGGCCATCACCACGGTTTCCCGCCAGGTGTCCAGGTGGGCGTGCGCCAGCAGCGTCGGGATGTGGTGCTGCTGCACGGCTTCGTCGGCGGCCAGGTACTCCTGGAACGTCCGGTGCACGAAATCCACCCGGCCGGGCACCGGCTCCCGCAGCACCCCGCTGCGTTCCAGCAGGTGCGTCAGCAGCGCCTCGGGATCCGCGGTGACGTTAGGCATCGCGGGCAGCTTGGCGGTCAGGTGCCGCAGGGCGTCGTCGCGGGCGAGTTCGACGCGGTTCGCCAGGGTCAGCCGCCAAGCCAGGTCACGCAGCAGGACCCGCTTCTCGGCATCCGCCAGCAGGGCACTGATGCCGCGTTCGGCGTCACGCAGGTGCAGCAACATCGCCAGCGCCTTGGCGTACAGGTCCATCCGGCTGGTCGGCAGGCTCGCGCGGTGCGCCAGGTTCAGCGCGCACAACATGGCGCACAGCAACGGGCTCGCGGCCAGCTCGCGCAGGTGCGGGCGTTCCAGCTGGGCGATCAGCCGCCGGTGCGCGGTCGCCACCTCGGCCCGCACGCCCGCGGATTCGGCGGCGTCGTGCCAGCGCTGGAGGAAGGCGCGGACGTTCGTCGGTCCCATCGGGGCGAGCACCACGGCGGTGAAGTCCTCTTCGGACAGCCACCCCTGGTCGGCCGCCGCCGGGCGGGCGGTGACCACCACCTTCACCTCGGGGTAGGCGTCGAGCAGTTGCCGCAGCCAGGCTTTCACCTCACGACGACGGGCCGCCGGGACCTCGTCCACGCCGTCGACCAGCAGGATCGCGCCGGTGTGCAGCACCCGGTGGACCCAGCCGGGCGGCATCAGCCCGCTGATCGCGCTCACGCCGTGTGCGACGAACTCCTCCGGCGCGGGCAGGTCGCCGCCCGCGAAGGTCCGCAACCGCACCACGAACGGCACCAGCCCGTTCCACCCGCGCAGCTCACCGCCGAACTCGCAGCGCGAGGCCGTCACCGCGAGCCAGTGCAGCAGCGTCGTCTTGCCCGAACCGGCTTCTCCCCGCAGAAGCGTGCGCCCGGTGCGGCCGACGGCCCATTCGACCGGCATCTCCCCGCGCCACGGTTCTTCCAGGTGGTGCCCCACCGGCGTGGACACCCGCAGGCTCAGGTACGCGACGGTCAGCGGCAACCGCGGTTGCTCGTCGGCGGGCAGGCCGAGCAGCTCCAGCCGGTCGAGCGACTTCGCCAGCGCCCGCAGGTAGGTCTGCCGGAACTCGGTGTCGTGGTCGGTGCCGCGTGGCGCGAGCAGGGTGGTGACCGGCGCCTTGGTGAGCAGGTCCTCCAGCCGGCTCAGCCGGGCGAGCACCTCGGCCAGCGCGGCGGGCTGGAACGCGGGCAGGTACCGCACGACCTGCACCAGGTGGCGGCACGACTGGTCGAGCGCGAACTCGTACAACGGCCAGGCCCGCTCGGCGAGCGCCACCTGCGCGGGCCGGTCCGCGAACTGCGCGCGCACGCGGCGGGCCAGTGCCTCCGGGTCCGCGTCGTCGGCCAGCAGCGCCTCGTCGGAGAGGTCGACCTGCCGGAGCACGTCGGTCACCGCCAGCACGGCGGCCTCGACCTCGTTGTCCGGCAACGCGGCGAACCGGCTTTCCAGCACCGGCGCCAGTTGCTCGGCGACCAGCGTTTCGACGCGGTCGACGAGGTTGTCCAGATTGCGGCGCTTGAGCGGCCCGCCCAGCTCCTGCTCGGCCAGCTCCGCCAGGCTCGCCGACCGCTCGAACCGGCCCTTGCGGCGCTGGAGCCAGAACCGGGCCGCGTACTGCGCGACCGAGCCGCCCAGCTTCAGCGCCGCGGCCTCCAGACCGGCCACGTCAGGCGGAGACGCCGAGGTCCCTGATCAGCTTCGCCACGTGCCCGGTGGCGCGCACGTTGTACAGCGCCTTGGCGATCTTGCCGTCGGGGTCGACCACGAAGGTGGACCGGATCACGCCCTGCACCACGCGGCCGTAGTTCTTCTTCTCGCCGAACGCGGCCCATTCGGTGAGCACGGTCTTGTCCGGGTCGGCCAGCAGCGGGAAGGTCAGCCCCTCGGCTTCGACGAACTTCGCCAGCTTCTCCGGCTTGTCCGGGGAGATGCCGAGCACCTGGTACCCGGCGCCGTTCAGCTCGCCGAGGTTGTCCCGGAAGTCGCACGCCTGCTTGGTGCAGCCCGGGGTGCCCGCGGCCGGGTAGAAGTAGACGATCACGTACTGCCCGCGGAAGTCCGACAGCGAGACCTCGGCGCCCGTGCTGTCGGTCAGGGTGAAGTCGGGGGCCGCGTCGCCGGGGGAAAGCCGCTGCTGCTCGCTCATGCCCGGCAGATTACCGGGTGCTCACGCCTGCCCGGTGTACAGCGCGGAAGCCACGCTCTCCGGCCCCGTCCGCACGGACATCTTCAGTTCCACCGGGTCGGCGGGCATGGCGAAGGCGAAGTTCAGCCGGACGTTGCGGCCCGGCTCGATGTCCTTCGCGGCGTCGACGATGCCGGTGAACCCCTGCGCGGAGTCGACCACCTGCTTGGCGGGCTCGCCGGAGACGGTGGCCGAGGCGGAGAAGCCCGAGAGGCGGTACGGCTGCTTGCCTTCGTTGAGCAGGTTCACCTCGAAGGCCACCGCCCGCGCGCACCGCGGATAGGCGGTCTCGCTGGGCTGGAAGGTCCTCGGGGTGGACACGAGCACGGTCACGCCGTCCGGGAAGCGGAACTCGCGGCCGAAGTCGACGCGGCTCTCGGCGGGCACCATGGCCTGCGCGGCCGGTTCGGTGGCCGGCAGGGTCATCGCGGTGTTCGCGTCCATCGGGGCGGCGCCGCAGCCCGCGGTCGCCAGCAGTACGCAAGCGAGCAGCAGGGGTCTCCGCGAGCGCACTGGCGCTTCTCCTCATCATCCGATGGTGTCGACGGGCCTCGATGGTCCGTTCGGCGTAGGTATTTCGGCCGACGCGCTCCACTCTCTACGTACCGTGCGGTACGTGCGAGCCAAGTGGGGTGGTTGACGCGGAGCTGACGTCGGGCCGTGGCCGATCCGTGACCGATCCCGTACGCCGGGTGACAGTCGTCACGCAAGTGTCAGTGTTCAGAAGAGGCGCCTCAGACCGCCAGCGCGAAGAACAGCACGAAGGTCGCCAGGCCGGCCAGCCAGGCCACCACCAGCCAGCCGAAGTCGCGCCACGGGTTCACCGGCCGGGTGTCCTCGCCGGGCACGTAGACGCCGCGGGCCTCGAACCAGTCGGCCCAGGCCCCGAGCCAGCGGAACGGGTTCTTCGCGGGCACCGATCACCTCCTGCTGGCCGCCACCTTAGCCCGCGGCGCCCACCTCGGCGTCGTAGCGCGCGCGTGCCTCGGAGATGGTCTCGCGGTGGCGCTCGGCCCACTGGGTCAACCCGCGCAACGACCCGTACAACTCCAGCGCCATCTCGGTGGAGGTGTACTCGACCTTGGGCGGCACGGTCGGGTAGACGGTCCGGACGAGCAGGCCGTCGCGTTCGAGGTTGCGCAGGGTCAGCGTCAGCATGCGGCGGCTGATGCCCTTGACCCTGCGTTCCAGCTCGGTGAAGCGGACCGGCCCGTTCGACGCCTCCAGCAGGATGCCGATGGCCCACTTGCCGCTCACCCGCTGCAGGGCTTCGAGCACCGTGCAGGCCTCGCCGGTGCTGACGTGCTCGGACACATCGGTGTTCCCCTGGGACATGGAAGTGCCTCCTTCCGCCGGGCCCCATGGTCACACATGATGATCGCTGTAACAAGAAGTGCCCTGGCGGTGGCCAGGGGAAACTCGGTGAATTCGCATTCTTGAGGGGATGGATCATGCCCGGAAACGGTGGCTCGAGGTGGCTCGCGCTGAGCGTGCTCAGCGCGGCGACGCTGATGGTGGTGCTCGACGGCTCGGTGGTCACCATCGCGCTGCCGTGGATCCAGCGCGACCTCGGCTTCTCCCAGGCGGGGCTGGCGTGGGTGGTCAACGCCTACCTGATCGCCTTCGCCGGTTCGCTGATGCTGGCCGGACGGCTCGGCGACCTGGCCGGCCGCCGCCGCGTGTTCCTGCTCGGCATGGTGGTGTTCACCGTGGCCTCGCTGCTGTGCGGGATCGCCGCCGACCGGACCGCGCTGGTGGCCTTCCGCTTCCTCCAGGGCGTGGGCGGCGCGATGGCGTCGGCGGTGGTGCTCGGCATGATCGTCACGCTGTTCCCGGAACCGCGTGAGCGGGCCAAGGCGATCGGGGTCTACAGCTTCGTGCAGGCGGGCGGGGCGTCGATCGGGCTGATCGCCGGCGGGGTGCTCACCCAGGGGCTCAGCTGGAACTGGGCGTTCCTCGTCAACCTGCCGATCGGCGTGGCCGCGATCGCGCTCACCTGGCGGCTGGTGGCCGCCGACCGGGGGCTCGGTGTGCGCGAGGGTGCCGACCTGGCCGGTGCCGCACTCGTCACCGGCGGGCTGATGCTGCTGGTATACACCATTGTCCAGGCCGAGGAGCACAGCTGGAGCAGCGCGCGAAGCCTTGGCCTACTGACGTTTTCCCTCGCGCTGCTGGCCGGTTTCGTGGTGCGGCAGGCGAAAGCGGCCAAACCGTTGCTGCCGCTGCGGCTGTTCCGCGCACGGGCGGTCAGCGGGGCGAACCTGGTGATGGTGCTGATGGTCGCCGGCCTGTTCGGCTTCCAGTTCATCACCGCGCTGTACCTGCAGCGGGTGCTGGAGCTGGACGCGCTGTGGACCGGGCTGGCCTTCCTGCCCGCGCCGGTGACCATCGCGGTGTTCTCCCTCGGGTTCGCCGCCCGGCTGGCCGAGCGGTTCGGCGCCCGGCACGTGCTCGTCGGCGGACTGGTGCTGGTGGCGATTTCCTTGGCCTGGCTGGCCAGGGTCCCCGAGCACGGACAGTACACAGTGGACGTACTACCGGTGCTGGTGCTGATGGGTGCCGGATTCGGCACGGCCATGCCGGCGTTGATGGGACAGGCGATGTCCGGGGCTACCGAGGGTGATTCGGGGATCGCGTCCGGACTGATCAACACCACGCAGCAGGTCGGCGCCGCCATGGGTACCGCCGTACTGGCGACAGCGGCGACCACGCACAGCGCCGGGCTGTTCGACGCCGGGGTACCGGAGAAAACCGCGCTGACAGCGGGTTTTCAGTTGTCGTACGGGTTGAGCGCGGGTTTCGTCGCGCTCGCGGCGGTGACCGCCGCCGTGTTCTTCCGCCGCTCGGCCGAACGGGTGCACGCGGCGCGGTGAAGCCGCGCGGAACCGGCGGTGGCACGCTAGGATCATTGCCGCGGTACGGGATTTCCGTGCCGCGGCAATGATAATGGGCGGCTCGCCGGCGAAACGCATGGGAGCACGACGATGGTCCTGTTCGGCCTCGACATCAGCCACCATCAGGGTGGCAATCCCAACCTGCACCAAGCGCGTGCGGAAGGCGTGGAATTCGTCATCTGCAAGGCGACCGAGAGCTCGGGTTTCGTCGACCAGCGCTTCCACGAGAATGTTTCGCGCGCCCAGAACGCGGGTCTGCTGGTCGCGGCCTACCACTACCAGCGCGCCGGGGTTTCGGCCGCGGCGCAGGTGGACAACGTGCGCCGCGTGGTGCCACCGGGCATGCCGGTGATCCCCGACGTGGAGGGCAACAGCGGCAGCGCCGGGCTGACCAGGGAGATCGTGAACCTGTTGCGGTCGGCCGGTTATCCCGTTCCGTTGACGTACCTCCCGCGCTGGTACTGGCAGCAGCTGGGCTCGCCGTCGCTGGCCGGGCTGCCGCCGCTGTGGTCCTCGCGCTACCCCGACAACGCGCAGGGCTCGATCGCCGACGAATACGCCGACGTGCCGGGGCACTACTGGGACGGTTACGGCGGGCTGGGCGTGGCGCTGCTGCAGTTCTCCAGCTCCGGCCGGGTGGCCGGGTACGCGCCGCTGGACCTCAACGCCTTCCGCGGCACCAGGCAGGAGTTCGCCGCCCTGCTCGGCGGGGGAGCACCGCCGGGAGCAGACCCGACCATCGAGGAGGAGAGCCACATGGAGCTGGGTCCGGGAATCACCGTGAGCAAAACGCTGGTCTGCCCCGCGACCCCCGCGGACCTGGTGATCAGCCTCGGTTTCGTCTCGTTCACCGTGCACCACCTCAAGTTCTTCGGGCCCACGCCGGAGACCGGCCACGCGGAACTCGCCTCCTACGGCGAGCAGCGCGTGGATCCCGCGCGGCCGTACGTGAAGCCGGTGCCGCAGGGCGCGATGACCGTCGAGGTCCTCTACAGCCTGGACCCCGCACCGGCGGGCACCCCGCAGCACACCGCGGTCGCGGCTTTCCGGGCGCGGTAGCCCCGGCTTTCGGGCCTGGTTTCCGGGCTTCGGGCCTGGCTGTCAGGCCGCCGCGCGCAGCAGGCGGAGCTGGCCGAGTTCGGCGGTGTTCTTCATCAGCTCCGCGTTGACCCACGCGATCATGTGCGCGACGGTCTTCTCCGGGTCGTCCGGCCACGGGAACGGTGCCGGCGCGTCGAGGTCGGCGTCGGTGAGGCGGGCGAGCGCGGCCGTCCACTCGTCGCGGAGCCCGCGCAGCCAGTCGATCGTCGGCTGACCGGGGCCGGGCCAGCTGATCTCCTCGCGCTCGCGCGGGGTGCGCCCGTTGACGTGGTCGAGGGTGACCGACCACCACCAGCCGAGGTGCCAGGTGACCCAGCCGAGCGTCGGCACCGGGATCGGCGACGGTTCGCCGTCCGACCAGTCCGGCACCCAGGTCTGCTCCGGGCCGGGCCGCATGGTCCAGTGGTGCCGGGCGGGTTCCCAGCCGAAGTCGGCGGGCTCGAGTTCGTCGAGGTGGAGTTCGAGCAGGGACCAGGTCAGCTCGAACTGCCAGCTGAGCAGTTCGGTACGTGAGGCAGGCACCGGCGGATGGTGGCACGCCGCCCTCCTGCCCGGAAAGTCGTTTTTCCGGGCGGACCCGCAAATGCACTAGCTCATGCACGTGCATCTGCGTGTGCAATGTCGGCTGATCTGTGGCATGATGGGTGCCTGGCCTCGTCGGCGGCCGGGTATTAGCGCCGACGGACTTCAAGTGGTGGCGCGTGCCGGAAAAATGGTGCGCTCTTTGTTGTGCGCATATTCGATTTCGCATTGTTTCGAATTGCTGCCCGTTGCTCCCCGTTAGTGGTCGAGAACCCGGGCACGCTGCGCACTTGGCGCGCACTCATCACTCGATCGAGTCATGATCGAATATTCCGGATGATCTTTCCCGAGGTTGTTGGCGAATTCCGCCCCGGTAGCTGCGCGCAATAAGGGATGTGTGTAAAAATGCGTCGGATCTTACGAGCGTAACTTACGGTGGTCGAATATTCGACGCCGCACCGAGGGCTTGGGGATCAGGAGGGGCGTGGCTCCCGTCGGTCGGGAGCCACGCCCGAGTCACACACCTGGTGAAACGATCTTTTGAGGAGTGCAACTTGACGATTGTAGATCCGGCGAGCCCGGTGGTGCCGGGCGAGGATCCCGTGGTGCCCCCTGTCCGCGCGGCCAGGCGTGGCCAGTCCCGCCACCGGCGGCCCCCGCGTTCGTGGCCCGAACTGGCGGCGGAGGTGCTCGGCGGCTGGGCCATCACCCTGCGCGTCGCCCTGCTGGCCGCCGTGGTCTTCGGTGGTGTCGGCGTGGTCTTCTTCGGCGCTTCCGCGGGCGCGGGCATTTCCGGCTCGGTGCTCGCGGCGGCGATCGTGCTCGCCTGCCTGCGGCGCCGGGAACCACCACCGCCCGGCCCGGCCGAGGTCACCGAGTGAAAACCGTGCGGCGCCGGGTCTTCCGGCTCGGCGCCGCTTGCCGAACCCCGATGGAGTGAATGATGCCGGAATCCGCCACCACAGCCGAGGTACGGGCTTGCGCATCGAATATTCGATACACATTCTGGACTCGAATGGATCTTCCGCACAGGCGAGCAGCGAGGGGGACTCATGCAGGCCTACGACCCTTATTCGATCGGCGACCGGTTCGCGCCCGGAGACTGGCAGCGCCCGGCCACCTGCGGTCCGAATGGCGCCAACTGCGTCGAAGTGAACCTGGCCGATCGCGAATCGATCGGCCTGCGCGACGGAAAGCTGCCGGGTTCACCGGTGCTGGTGTTCGACGCCCGCGAGTGGGAGGACTTCGTCGCCTCGGTGCGCGCGGGGCAGTTCGGCTGATCGCCTGCGACGGTTCGGGGAGGTCCTCGTGAGCCCGCCCGAATCGGTGCGCATGCGGCGCCGTCGTCTCGGCGCGCGGATCAAGACCGCCCGCCGGGCCGCGCGGGTCACCCAGGTGCAGGTGATGGGTGTGCTCGGGTGCAGCCAGTCGACCGTCACCAAGATCGAGAACGGCAGCACGACGATCTCCGCGGCGAACCTCGACCGGCTGATCGATTTCCTCGGCGTGGACGGGGAAACCGCGGACTGGATGCGGCAGCACAACACCGGCGCCCGCGCCCGGCCCGTCCGTCGAGCCGGGCCTGCGTGGTTCGGCGACTACCCGGAACTGGAGCAGCGCGCGTCGGACATCCGGTCCTGGACCGGGGAGCGCATTCCCGGGGTGCTGCAGTCGGAGCAGTACATGGTGGCGCAGTTCGAGGCCGCGGGCTGCCCGAACGTGGACGAACTGGTGGAGGCGCGCAAGGATCGGCAGCGCGTGTTCGACCGGGACGGTCGCCGTGAGTTCCTGCTCAGCGAGTCCGCGCTCGACCGGCTCCGCGGCTGGCCGGATCCGGCGATGGTGCTGGACGAGGTGCAGCACCTGCTCAAGTGCGGGGACATGCCGGAGGTGGGCGTCCGGATCCTGCGGTACAGCGCGACGCTGTACCCGGAACTGGACTTCACCATGCTGCGGCTGCCGGATGAGGAGGAGCTGGTCTACGTCGAGTACCCGAGTGGGAAGCAGTTGCTGAACCAGGAGAAACACCTGGAGCAGTACCGGAATTCGTGGGCGCAGCTGGACGAGCTCGCACTGTCGCGAGAGGACTCGGCGCGGTTCCTGATCGCTCTCCGGGAGCAGCTGGTCAGTCGCTGAGCCAGTCGCGCGGCGGGTCGACAGCAGCCCCGGGTTCAACCGGCCGAGTTCCACACTCACGCACCCGAACCACACACTCACGCACCCGAGTCCTGCGTTCGCGTAGCCGAAACCCACGTTCAGGCAGCCGAACCCCTCGCTCCGGCATCCGAGTCCCACGTCAGGCAGGCGAGTTCCCCGTTCGGGCAGCTCAGTCCTGCATCCGCGGGCGCGGTAGCCGCCCGCCGGACGTGAGGTTCGGCTGCCTGAACGTGGACTTCAGGCACCCGAGTGCGGGTTTCGGCTGCGCGAGTGTGGGACTCGGATGCCTGAACGTGAGACTCGGCTGCGCGAACGTGGGGTTCGGGTGCCTGAACGTGCTACTCGCGTGCGTGAGTGTGGGGTTCGGCTGCGCGAGCGTGGGGTTCGGGGTTAGGGGGTGTGGTGGGCTAGGGCGGCGGAGGTGGTGGTGTAGAGGGGGAAGACGCCGTCGAGGGCGGCGGCTTTCAGGGCTCGCAGGGCCGGGCGGGAAGGGTTGCAGACGCCGAAGGTGGCGCCGTGCGTACGTGCCTCGTGGTCCGCGGTCAGCAGGCAGCGCAGGCCCGAGCTGCCGAAGAACGTGGTGTTCCCCAGGTCCACCAGCAGGGCGCACGGCGACGGCGGTGCCCAGGCCTGGGCCAGCGCGCTGTCCAGCTGTGGCCCGGTGGTCACATCGACCTCACCGCACACCGAGATCAGGCGGACGGTGTCACCGAGCAGGCGACTGGCGACGGTCAACAGCGGCGGCGTGGCGTCCATGCTGGCTCTTTCCGTGGTGACGGGGTGGAGGCAGCACCCAACCGAGGCGAGACCTCCCGGGGTCGGCACGTGGTTTGAACCGTGGACCCACCGTAGAAGGCAGGCCGCGATTAGGCAAAGCTTTCAGTCACCGACCGCTCATATCATGATCACCGAACGTATCGAACGGCAGAGTCGCCGGACCACGGTCGGGGGTGAGCACGGCAGAACCGCATACCCCCCGTCAACGACTGCGAGGTCAACCGCATGCCGGACCACGGGAAAGCGGCCACGGGTAACCCACCCCGGTGGGCACGGGCAAAGCGCCCGGATCAGGCCGGATAGGCGTCGCGCCAGATCATGCGGACCGTGGTGCCGCGCTCGTTCGAGCGCATCAGCACCTCGTTCGACAGCTCGTGCATCATGCCGAGCCCGCGACCGCGGAACGAGCCGGACGTGGGCGGCGCCGTGCGCCATCGGCCCTGGTCGGCGATGGTGATCGTGCAGGTGCCCGCGTGGGCGTGCGCGTGCAGGTCGAGCGGACCTGGATCGCCCGCGTAGGCGTGGTCGACGACGTTGGCCATCGCTTCGTACGCGGCGAGCACGACGTCTTCGAGCAGGTCACCGGTCAGGCCGAGGCCGCGCAGCCAGCGGTTCAGCAACCCACGCAGCTGGGAGGCGTTCATCGGGGTGGCGTCTTCGCGGTGGCGGAATGCCTGAACCGACGGGCCCGTGGTGGGGAGCAGGGGCGGCAGCAGATCGACTTCGGCAGTGAGGAGTCCCAGGGTCGCCAGGTGACCGGCGACGTCCGTCGTTCTTCGCATTGGTGGGGACCCCCTGTTCATCGCACCGCGCGATTACCCCGGATGGGGGCACCCGAAACCTGGCTCAGCCCGTTTCGTCGGTGGCCGTGTGCGGGGCACCGACCGGTTTGGACTCCGGCGAGCCGCGCTGGCGCAGGTACACCGACAGCACGGCCATCGAGCCGAGCGCGAGGAACTCCGACTGCCAGTTCTGCAGCGAGCGGTTCCAGAACTCGGCCGAGCCGACGTAACCCAGCCAGTCGACCGGATCGCCGAAGGACAGCAGCTGGTCGGAGTTGTATGCGGCCAGGCCGGCCACCGACTGGATGCCCCAGGTCGCCAGGAACAGCAGGCCCATGACCAGGCCCAGCGAGCGCGAGAACACCGCCGTGCGCCAGCCGCCCGTCTTGGCCCACTTCGGCGAGCGGGCCCGGGCGTGCGCGCCGACGAGCTGATCGCGGTCGCTCTCCCGGCCGATCCGCGACGACGGCTTCGACTCCGGCGAACCGCGCTGGATCAAGTAGACGGTCGCGACCACGTAGAGCAGGAACTGCAGGTACTCGGACTGCCAGTTCTCGGCCACGTCCACCAGGAAGTCCGACGACGTCAGGTAGTCGCCGAAGCCGACCGGCGAACCACCGTCCTGGAGTTGGCGGTCGTTGAAGTCGGTGTGGCCGGCGAGGGCCTGCCCGGCCAGTGCCAGCAGGAAGAGCAGGCCGAAGCCAAGGCTCAGGCCGTTGTCCCGCAGGAACTTCCGCATCACGGGCCGCCCACGAGACAGGCGTAGGGCACGTCCGGCCCACGCGACTGGCAACCGCCGGCGGTGATGCGCCAGCCGTCCTCGTATTCGTGCAGGAACAGGGTTTCCGCACCGGCCTTGGCCTGCGCGTCGGCGCCCCAGATGGCGACCTCGCTCACCGTGCCGCCCGGCGCCCGCGCTTCGGTGAGCGCGTCGGGGCAGGCCTCCCGGCCGTGGCGGGTCAGGTCCTCCATGGCCCGGACCGCGAGCATGGTGCACGCCGTGGCCGGATCGGCGGTGAGGAATCGTTGCGCGGTGTCGCGGACGACGGAATCGGCCGCGGAGTCGCAGCCGCCGAGCAGGGCTGCCACGGCGGCCCCCGCGCCCAGTGCCTTGGCGACTCGCGAGTCCATGGGAGCAGAACGTACTCGCACGGGCGACCCACCGCCCGCTGACGCGTTTGCCCCCCGATCACCACGGGTATGCGCGCGGCATGGCGGAACGGGACGCGATCACTGATCCGTGGGGTGCTCGGACGCCGTACGGACCGGGCGACAGCTGGCCGGTGCGCGTCGACAGCCACCTGGCCGACGGGGTGCGCGCCGAGGACGTCGACCGCTGGGTGCCCTCGGCCGCGGTACTGCATTCCAATGGTGACGGGCTGGAGATCGCCGTCAAGGACGGGCGGATCGTCGGGGTGCGCGGCCAGGCGGACGACCGGGTCAACCACGGCAGGCTCGACCCGAAGGACCTCTACGGCTGGCAGGCCGGAGCATCGCCCGATCGGCTGACGACCCCGCTGGTGTGCGAAGGCGGTCGGCTGGTCGAGGCGACCTGGGACGAGGCCATGCGGCGCGTCGTGACGCGCAGCCGTGAACTGCTCGACGAGCAGGGGCCGAGCGCGCTCGGTTTCTACACCAGCGGCCAGTTGTTCGCCGAGGAGTACTACACGCTCGCGGCCATCGCGCACGGCGCGCTGGGCACGAACCACGTGGACGGCAACACCCGCCTGTGCACCGCGACGGCCGCTGCCGCGCTGAAGACGTCCTTCGGTTGCGACGGCCAGCCCGCGTCCTACACCGACGTCGACCACGCCGACGTGATCGCGTTGTTCGGCCACAACGTCGCGGAGACGCAAAGCGTGCTGTGGACACGGATGCTGGACCGGCTGGCAGGGCCGAAGCCGCCCGCGCTGGTGTGCGTGGACCCGCGCACCACGGCCGTCGCGCGGGCGGCCACCGTGCACCTGGCGCCGTTGCCCGGCACCAATGTCGCGCTGATGAACGGTCTGCTGCACGAGATCATCCGCAACGACCAGGTCGATCACGCCTACGTGGAAAAGCACACCGTCGGCTACGACGACCTCGTGCAGCAGGTCGCCGATGCCACCCCGGAGCGCGTCGCGGACATCTGCGGGGTGCCGCCGGAACAGATCCGGGAGGCGGCTCGTCTGCTCGGTGGCGCCGAACGCCTGCTTTCCACTGTGCTGCAAGGCTTCTACCAATCACACCAGGCGACCGCGGCGGCCGTGCAGGTGAACAACCTGAACCTGGTCCGCGGCATGCTCGGCAAGCCCGGCGCCGGGGTGTTGCAGATGAACGGGCAGCCGACCGCGGAGAACACCCGCGAATGCGGTGCCGACGGGGATCTGACCGGATTCCGGAACTGGGCCAACGACGACCACGTGGCCGAACTCGCGCGGCTGTGGAACCTGGATCCGATGCAGATCCCGCACTACGCGCCGCCGACGCACCTGATGCAGATGTTGCGATACGCGGAGAACGGCACCATCCGCTTCCTCTGGGTGAGTGCCACGAATCCGGCCGTCTCGTTGCCCGAACTCGCGCGTGTGCGATCGATCCTCGAGCAGGACCGCTTGTTTCTCGTCGTCCAGGACGCATTCCGCACGGAGACCACGGAATTCGCCGACGTGGTGTTCCCGGCGGCGATCTGGGGTGAGAAAATCGGGACCTTCACCAATGTCGACCGCACGGTCCACCTGTCGGAGAAAGCCGTCGAGCCACCTGGTGCGGCGAAGTCGGACCTCGACATCTTCCTCGATTACGCCCGTCGCATGGACTTCCGGGACCGTGACGGCGAGCCGTTCCCGGCCTGGCATGACGCGGAATCGGCCTTCGAGGCGTGGAAGAAGGCGAGCGCGGGCCGTCCGTGTGACTACAGTGGACTGACGTATGACAAACTGCGGGCCAAGAACGGTATCCAATGGCCGTGCACCGCGGAACAACCCGACGGCACCGAACGGCTCTATGTCGACGGCAAGTTCTTCGCCGATCCCGACTACTGTGAAAGCTACGGCCGTGACCTGATCACCGGCGCGCCGACGGAACCGGACGAATACCGTTCGATGAATCCGGATGGGAAAGCGATGATCCGCCCGGCCGAATACCTCAGCCCGCACGAAATGCCCGACGAGGAGCGCCCGTTCGCCCTGATCACCGGCCGCACGCTCTACCACTTCCACACCCGCACCAAAACCGCCCGCGCGCCGGAGTTGCAGCGTGCGGAACCCGAGGTGTGGGTGGAGATGTCCGAACGGGACGCCAAGGAGTGCGACCTCGAAGACGGCGACCTCGCGCGGATCACCACCGCACGGGGTGCTGTGCAAGCGAAAGTGCGCCTCCGGGAGATCCGTGACGGCGTGTTGTTCCTGCCGTTCCACTACGGCTACTGGGACACCGAAGCCACCTCGGAACGAGCCGCGAACGAGCTCACGCCGACCGACTGGGATCCCGCGTCGAAGCAGCCGATCTTCAAAACCGCCGCGGCGGCCATCGCGCGGGTCGAGGAGGACCGATGAGACTGGGTCTGGCCCTGCGCGAACTGCACCGCTCGGAAACTTCGCTCGCCGCGTTCCTCTACGAGGTCTCCGACCGCCACCGGGTCGAGCACGAGGTGCACCACGTCGCCCGCGATCTGGCGGGGTGGTCGCGAGCGCACGTGCGAGACCTCGCGGAAGCGGGCGAACGTTACGGACTTTCCTTGCGTGGCACGGCACCGGAGTCGTCCGGGCTGCTGGCGCCCGTGCGCCGGAAGGTCAGCGAACTGACCGGCCGGCGTGCGGAAACCGGGCTGCTGCTGCTCGCCGATCTGCGCCGCCTGCATCGGCGGACGGCCGGTGTCTCGCTCGACTGGGAACTGCTGGCGCAGGGCGCGCAGGCGATCAAGGACCACGAGTTGCTCGAGCTGGCGCAGCGGTGCCACCCGCAGACGTTGCGGCAGCTCAAGTGGTCCAACTCGATGTTGAAGACGCTTTCGCCGCAGGTGCTGGTCAGCGGCTGAGGATGTCGAACGCGTGGTGGCGGTGTTCGGCGAACGCGGCCAGTGCGGCTTCGGTGTCCTTGGCGCGCAACGATTCGGCCAGTGCCCGGTGCTCGGCCGGGATGTGGCTGAGGTAGTCCTGGGTGCTGCGGTTGATCCGGGTGAGCAGGAACAGGTGGACCTGGTTGCGGATGGCCGCCCAGGCCTCGCCGAGGCGCCGGTGGTGGGCTGCCGCGTAGACGGCGTCGTGGAAGGCCAGGTCGCCGCGGACCATCTCGTGCGCGTCGGCCGCGCGTTCCATGCGCACCACCGCCTGGTCGATCTGGTCCAGGTCGGCGTCGGTGGCGTGTTCGACGACGAGCCGGACGGCGAGGGTTTCCAGCGCTCCGCGCAGGCTGTCGAGCTCGGCGACGTCTTCGGGCGTGAGGTCGGTGACTGTCGCCCCGCGATGCCACTCGCTGCGAACCAACCCCTCGCGTTCGAGCCGGAGCAGGGCCTCGCGCACGGGCCCGCGGCTGACGTCCAGCGCGCCGGACAGCTCGACCTCGCGCAGCTGCGAGCCGGGGGCGTAGCTGCCGTTGAAGATCGCCTCGCGGATGCGGTCAGCGACCTCGTCGGCGAGACCGCGCCGGCGCGCGGGAGCCACGGTGGGCGGGATAGTCATGTCTGAATGTTAACATTGAGACATGACGATTTTCGATTCCCCCATCCCGCGCTTCCACCTGGCGATGCCGGTCGACGACCTGGCTGCCGCGCGCCGGTTCTACGGCGAGGTGCTCGGCCTGGAGCAGGGTCGCAGCTCGGACACCTGGGTCGACTGGAACCTGCACGGCCACCAGTTCGTCACGCACCTCGCGGGCGAGGGCACCCGGCGCATCCACAACCCGGTCGACGGGCACGACGTGCCGGTGCCGCACTTCGGCCTGGTGCTGACCGTCGAGGAGTTCGGCAAGCTGGCCGACCGCCTGCGCGCGGCGGGCACCGAGTTCGTGATCGAGCCGTATGTGCGGTTCAAGGGCGAGCCGGGCGAGCAGTGGACCATGTTCCTGCTGGACCCGGCGGGCAACGCGCTCGAGTTCAAGGCGTTCGCCGACGACAGCCAGGTGTTCGCCGTCTGAGGTCTGTCCACATGTTGTGGATATCCCTGTGGACAACCACTAGATGAAGGTCAGTCCTCCACCCGGTGTTCGGAGTCCCGTAAGACTTCCTTCGCCTGAGCTTCAGCGTCCTCGCTGCCCGCGGCCTGTTCCTCGGGCAGCAGGACCGACCGGGTGGCCGCTCGCTCCTCGATGGCGTTGCGCTCGTCGAACGCCTCGTCCTGCTGTTCGGGACCAGTCATGGCGTCGAGGTACCCGGGATCGCGATTCTCAATCCGGGCCAGGTGCCGCTTGCCGCGCGCGAGCTGACGCAGGCCGTGCGCGGCGAGCAGCGGTTTGAGCAGGAACGCCTCGCCAGGGCGGTAGTCGGCGCCGCGCACGAGCCGCGCGGCCAGGTCGGGGCGCTGGTGGTGCAGGTAGAGCCGGGCTTTCTGGGCGTGCAGCGGGTGCGACACGATCTTGACCTGGTCCACGCCGTCGATCAGGCGGGCGAGGTGGTGGATGTTCTGCCACGTGCTGTGCGACTGGTCTTCGAGCCGGACCTCGCCGGTGTACCCGCATTCGGCGACCGCGTACCGCGCCATCAATTCGGCCTCGGAGACCGGCCCGCCGCCTGCTCCCGAGCAGATCAAGACGGAGTCGAGTGCGGGGTCGATCGACCGTAGTGCCGCACGCACCCGCCACCGGTTCAGCGCGTTGGCCCGATCACCCCGTCGATTGCGGTAGCCGAGCACGACCACCGCCTCGGAACGCGCGGGCTTCGGCGGGTGCACCAGCGCGCGGGCCGCACGCCAGTGCACGACCTCGCCCCACCCGATCAACGCGGCGAAGCCCACCAGCACCATTCGTTTCATCGACCCGATAGTGGCAGAACCCGGCCGAGCGGGTCGGTGTTTCAGCGAGACAGGAGGGCGTCGGCGAGGAGACGCCATCGGGGCATGGCGGATTCGCCCGGCTGGGTGCCGATGACCTGGATGCCGACGTGGTCCGCGCCGGCGTCGAGGTGGTGCTGCAGTTTCGCGCTGATCGTGTCCAGGTCGCCCCAGAAGACGAGGTCGTCGACGAGGCGGTCGCTGCCGCGGCCGTGGTCCAGGTCGGCGTCGGTGTAGCCCAGGCGCCGGAACTTGGCGACGTTGTACTCCTGCGTCAGGTAGGGGTGCAGATGTTCGCGCGCGATCTCTCGCGCCTTGCCGGGGTCGGTCTCGAACAGCACTGCGTGTTCGACGCCGAGGAAGGCGTCGCCGAGCACCTCCCGCGCCTGGGCCGTGTGCTCCACCGTCACGTGGTAGGTGTGCGCGCCCGCGGCCCGGTCCCTGGCGAGTTCGAGCATCTTCGGCCCGTATGCCGCGAGGATCCGCCGGATCGGCACTTCCGGCTCGGGGTTGACGGTCGCCGCTGCGTCGAGGTCGTCCAGGTAGGCGCGCATCGCCCGCAGTGGCTTGGTTCCCGGACGCGCGCCACCGAAGCCCAGGCCCAGCACGTGCCGCCCGGGGTAGGCGTCGGCCAGCAGGTTCGCGCCGCTGTGCGTCCACCGCGGTTCGCGCGGCCGGATCTGCGCGATGCCGTTGACCACGGTGATGCGTTCGGTGCAGGACAACAGGAATCCGGCGTGCGTCAGTGCTTCGCGCCCGAAGAGCTCCGGCACCCAGAAGGCGGGCCAGCCGAGTTCTTCGAGTTCCTGGATGGACTCCCGCATCCGGCTCGCCGCCAGGTGCTCGAAGTCGAAGGTCCACACGCCGAAGCGCCCCAGCGCCAGTTCGCTCATGGATCGAAGTATCGCAGAAAGTCGATATGAGAGGTCAAGAGGCTGCGGCCTGGACGTGCCGGGCTAGAGCGAACGGCCGAGCGAGTCGACGAGCTGGGCGATGCGGTCCTCGTCGCGCCGGTAGTGCGTCCACTTGCCGACGCGGGTCGACTGCACGAGGCCGGCGCGGTGCAGTGAAGCCATGTACGCGGAGATCGTCGACTGCGCCAGCCCGGCCTTCGCCTGGATGTGGCTCACGCACACGCCGACCTCGTGCGGATCGGCGCTGCCCGGCTCGACCGGGAAGTGCCGCTCCGGTTCCCGCAGCCACTGCAGCACCTGCAGGCGCACCGGGTTGGCGAGCGCCTTGAACACGTCGAGGAGCTGCTCGGCGGGGAGATCGGGGTGTGCGGCCATGACCGGCCCGAGTATAGAACCGGTCAGCCGCCGAAGAAGCCGGCTTCGCCGTGGGCCTTGTGGTGCGGCCACCCGCGGGGGAACACCGGCGGCGAGGAACACGCGGCTTCCGTTGAGCGCCAACGCTCCCGCCAGCCGTGCAGCACGCGCCAGGCACCGCAGCGGCAGGCCTGGTGCCGGACCCGGTGGTGGCGGGTCACCGTTTCCCACGTGTGCTCCACCAGTCCAACGTCGGTCAGGGGTGTGGTGCGTGTCAACCCTTACCGGCGGCACCGGGTCCCCCGAACGGGTAGCGTGATCACTGTCAGCACCCGTCCGAGCGTGAGGTGAATGCCGTGTTGTGGACCATTCTCGGCTGGTTGGTGTTCGGCCTGATCGCCGGTTTCATCGCGCGGGCACTGGTGCCGGGCAAGGACGACATCGGCTGCCTGCCGACGATCCTGCTGGGTGTCGTCGGCTCCGTGGTCGGCGGTTTCCTGTACGGCTTGTTCACCGGGGGCTTCCGCGGCTTCGAGCCGGCGGGCTGGATCGGGTCGGTCGTCGGCGCGATCATCGTGCTCGTCATCTTCAACAAGGTGACCGGCCGCAAACGCCGCTCCCGCCGTTAGACCTCCGTCGCGAGCCCGTCCAGCAGCCAGTCGAGGATCTTCTCGAAGGTCTGCGGTGGCGTGGCTTCGTGCTCGGGATCGTTGAACCACTTGAGGAAGTGCGGGAACCGGCCCTCGGCGGCGACCCGGTCGAGGTACGGCTGCGCCGCCTCGGCCAGGTCCTCGTCGGTGGCGCCGCCGATGCCCGCCCGCATCGTGCGTTCCTCCAGTAGCGCCAGCCCGGAACCCAGCACGTGCCCGAGCACGGTGCTGATGAACCCCATCCTGGTGGCCGCGGGGAGGTCGAGCGCGTCCAGTTCGGCCAGCGCGGCGTCGTAGAGCGCCATCGCGTTCGGGCCCAGCGGCGGGCGGCTGAACGCGAGCCGCGCGAACCACGGGTGCGCCTGCACCACTTCCCAGCCGGAGAGACCGAGCGCGCGCAGCGCGGGCCGCCAGCCTTCGCCGCCGGTCACGGTGATCAGGCCGTACGCGTGATCGGCCATCAGATCGGCCAGTCCGTCCTTGCTGCCGACGTAGCGGTAGAGCGCCATCGGGCTGCGCACACCCAGTTCCCGCGCGAGCGTGCGCATGGTGATCTCGCCGTTCGCCTGCGCGTCCGCGAGGTCGACGGCGGCGGCCACGATGCGCTCGCGGCTGAGGGGTTCCGTGGTGCGCGGGGGCGCGGGTTCGTCGAACCACACCAGTTTCTCGTTCATGGTGGACGTCAGGCTAGCAGTCGGTGTACAACGTACATCATGAGTGGACAACGTACACCCGTACTGATCGCCGGTGGTGGCCTCGTCGGCCTGACCGCCGCGCTGGTGTTGAGGCACCACGACGTCGACGTGACCCTGCTCGAACGCCGGTCGACCACGTCACCGCAGCCGAAAGCACGTCGCTTCCACGTCCGCAGCATGGAGGTCTTCCGCGAACTGGGGCTCGCCGGACTGGTGCACGAGGCCGCCAAGGACCTCGCCGGGCACGACCACATGGCCACCGGGCGCACGCTCGCCGAGGCCGAGCAGTTGCCGCTGTGGCAGCCGTCCGGGGACGGCCCGGAGGTGGAGGTGAGCCCGGAACCGCCCTGCCTGATCGCCCAGGACGTGCTCGAACCGGTGCTGCGCAAGGCCGCCGTCGAGGCCGGGGCGCGGGTGCGGTTCGACACCGAGATGCTCGGGTTCGACGAGGACGCCGACGGGGTGACCGCCAAGCTCCACGGCGAGGAGATCCGCGCGCGGTACCTGATCGCGGCCGACGGGGCACGCAGCGGAATCCGTGAAGCGCTGGGCATCACGCGCTCAGGTCGGGGCGCGGTCGGCGAACCCAGCGTGAACGTCTACTTCCACGCGGATCTCGCCGATGTGGTGCGGGGGCGCGAGTTCAACCTGTGCCGGCTCACCCACCCCGACGCCGGTGGCGCGCTCGCGTCGGTCGACGGGCGGCGCCGCTGGGTGTTCATGGCGGCCGGTGGGGAGACCGACCGGGACTGGCCCGCCGTCCTGCGCACCGCGCTCGGTGTGCCGGTGCCGGACCTCGAGATCCTCAGCGTGCTGGGCTGGCAGGCGGAAATGCTGGTGGCCGACCGGTATTCGGCCGGGCGCGTGCACCTGGTGGGCGACGCCGCGCACGTCATGCCGCCGTTCGCGGCCAGCGGTGCCAACACCGGGATCGCCGACGTGCACAACCTCGGCTGGAAACTCGCCGCCGTGCTGCGCGGGGAGGCGGCGCCGGGACTGCTCGACAGCTACGACGCCGAGCGGCGGCCCGCGGGCTGGTTCGTCGCCGACGAGTCCACCCGGCGGGCAGACACCTTCCTCACCGGTGAGGAGGACCCGACGCTGGCGCACCCGTACGTGCTGGCGGCGGGCGGATTCCAGTACCGGGCGGGCGCGCTGGTGCCCGACGGCTCCACGGAACCGACCATCGACTTCGCCCCGGCCGGGCGCGTCGGCACCCGCATCCCGCACCGCTGGCTCGACGACGCGCGCACCCGCTCGACCCTCGACCTCGCCGGTCCGGAGTGGACGGTCACCGAATTCGACGGCGACCGGCTCCTGCTGCGCCCGGACCATGTGGTCGCCTGGCGTGGTTCTTCGGCACAGGGAGCCGAGGCGGTGCGGGCCCGGTTGCTCGCGGGGGTGTCGTCGTAAAACCGCCAGACGGCGGGCGGGCGTTCTGCTGGACTTCCGGGCATGACCACCGGTAAAGCCGCACTCTTCCGCGCACTGCACACCGGCGATCCGTTGCTGCTGGCCAATTCCTGGGACGTGGCCAGCGCGAGGATCGCCGAAGCCGCCGGGGCGCGGGCGATCGCCACGACCAGCGCGGGCGTGGCGTGGAGCCTCGGCGCGCCCGACGGTGACCGGCTCGATCGCGACAGCGCGCTGGCGTTGATCGCCCGCATTGCCGCCGCGGTCGAGGTCCCGGTCACCGCCGACCTGGAAAGCGGGTACGCCGGCACCCCGGACGGCGTGACCGAAACCGTGTCGCGCGCGCTCGAAGCCGGTGCCGTCGGCATCAACCTCGAGGACGGCACCCGGCCGGTCGACGACCAGTGCGCGCGGATCGCCGCCGCTCGTAAGGCGGGCGACGAGTTCTTCCTCAACGCCCGGATCGACACCTTCCTCACCGGCGGCGACCTCGAGTCCACTTTGGAGCGGGCGGCCGCGTACCTGGCCGCCGGCGCCGACGGCGTCTTCGTGCCGGGCGTCGTGGCCCCGGAAACGGTGTCCGCGCTGGTCAACGGCGTGGCCGCGCCGGTGAACGTGATGGTGGGCCCCGGCGCGCCGCCGGTCGCGGAGCTCGCCGCGCTGGGCGTCGCCCGGATCAGCCTCGGCGCGGCGATCAGCCAGGCGGCCTACGCGGTGGTCCACCGGAGCACCCGCGAACTGCTCACCGGCGGCACGTACACCGCGCTCGCCGGGTCCTTCGACTACGGCGAACTGAACCGGCTGCTCAGCTGAGGACCGGCGTGGTCTGCGCGAAGGCGATCTTCCAGTCGTCGCCTTCGCGCACCACCACGTAGGTCAGGCTGCCCCGGGCCGGCAGGCCGCCGGACTCCTCGCGCTCGTCGAAGATCCGCTTGACGCAGCTGACGAGTGCGACATCCGGTGTGGTGAAACCAATGTCGACGATCTCGGTCTTGGTCAGGACCTTCGCCAGCGGGGTGGCGAGCGCGTGCGCCATCGCCTCCCGGATCGCGTCGCGGCCGAGCACGCGGCGACCGGCGATGTTGACGATCAGCGCGTCGGCGGTGTGCAGGTCGACGAACTCTTCCAGGTCGTTCTGGTGCTTCTCGGCGTTCGCGATGGTCTGGCGGATCGCCTCGGTGTCCGGCATGGCAGCTCCTTGCGGCTCTATCGGAGCGAATCGCTCCGGTTTGCTCCGACGGTACGCGCGGAGCGGATCGCTCCGCAAGGGCGATAAACTCGGGGAGATGACGAAGCACGGGCGGAAGGCCGAAGCCGAGCGCAACGACGAGGCGCTGTTGCGGGCCGCGCGCGAGGTGCTCGCGGTCGAGGGCGCGCACGCGTCGGTGGCGGCGATCGCCGCGCGCGCCGGGGTCGGCATCGGCAGCCTGTACCGCCGTTACCGCACCAAGGAGGAACTGTTCCAGCGCCTGTGCGTGATCGCGCTGGACGACTACCTGCGCGCCGCCGAGGAAGGGCTCGCGGACGAGGACCCGTGGGAAGGGCTCGCGCACTACATCCGGACCGCGATCGAGATCGGCCCCGGTTCGCTGGCGCCGCTGGCCGGGATGATCGAGATCACCGAGGAGATGGCCGACAAGAACGCACGCTCGGACGAGGCGGTGGCCGCACTCGTCGAGCGTGCGCACCGGGCGGGCGTGCTGCGGCCCGACGTGACGATGGTCGACCTGGCGCTGTTGGTCGAGCAACTCGCCAAGTCGCCGCTGCTCGACCAACTCGGCAACCAGGGCCGCACCGACCTGATCGAGGCGGCGCGCGACGCCCGGGCCCGCATCAACGCCATCGCACTGGACGGCCTGCGCGCGACGGCGGCCCACCCGCTCCCAGGCGAGCCGCCGAGCTACGCCCTGTTCTCAGACCGCTGGGAACGCTAGCCGCCCGCGACCCTGCCGCTCGGGCCCCGGCAATGCTATGAGTGGGGCATTACTTGCGTTCATTGCAAGTAATGCCCCACTCATAGCATTGGGGCGGGCTCGTGGGGCCGGGTTGAGCTAGGCGCTCAGCGCGGCTTTGGCTTGGCGGCTCAGGTCGTCGGCGATGATCTCCGGTTCGCCCTTGGCGAGTGCGTCGAGCGCGAGTGCGGCGACCTCGCCGGGGTCGGACTTCTGGTCGGCGGGCACGCTCGCCGCCATGTCGGTGTCGAGGTAGCCGACGTGCAAGCCGGCCACGTGGATGCCCTTCGGCGCGAGCTGCTGACGCACCAGGTTCGTCATCGCCCACGACGCGGTCTTCGCGGCGCTGTAGGCACCGAGGTCCGGCAGGTGCACCCAGGACAACACCGACAGCACGTTCAGCACCGCGCCGCCGCCGTTGGCTTCGAGCACCGGCGCGAAGGCCCGCGTCACCTCGAGCGTGCCGAAGTAGTGCGTGTCCATCTCCCGCCGGATGTCGGCGAAGTCGCCGCCGATCAGCGGGGTCATCGTGGAGATCCCGGCGTTGTTGATCAGCAGCGTGGCGTCGGCGGCGACCCGCGCGGCCTCCGCGATCGACTCGCTGTCGCCGAGGTCCAGCCGCAGCGGGATCGCGCCGGGCAGGTCGACTGCTTCCGGCCGCCGCGCGGTGGCGTAGACCTTGGCGCCCCGCGCGAGCAACTGCTCGGCGAACCGCCTGCCGAGGCCGCGATTGCTGCCGGTCACCACGGCGACCGCGGTCGCCAGTTCGAGGTTCATCGGAGCTCCTTCTGTTGAGAACGAACGGTGCAGAATAAGGGCAAAAAAATTTCAGTCGAGCAGGGCGTAGAGACCCTCGGCCATCCGGCGCAGCTGTGCGGGCGACTGCCCCGCGCGAGCCTGGACCCGCAGCCCGAGCCAGGCGTTGAACAGCAGGGTGCCCAGCGCCTCCGCGGCCCGCCGGTCGCGGTCACGGGCGACCAGGTCGACCAGCAGCTGCCTGGTCCGCTCGAAGTGCCGTTCGACCTGCTCGGCTGCTTCCTCGTCACGCGGGGCCAGTTCGGTCGCGCAGTTCACCAGCATGCAGCCGCGGCCGTGTTCGGTGCCTGCCTCGATGGACCCTTCGATCAGCGCGCGCAACGCCGCCTTGCCGTCCGCGTTCGCGTCCACCGCGGCGCGGAAGGTGTGCTCGGCGCGGCTCGTGTAGTGGTCCAGCGCCTTGAGGAACAACGTGCGCTTGTCGCCGAAGGTGTCGTACATGCTGCGCTTGTGCACGCCCATGTGCTGCACCAGGTCCTGCATCGAGGTCTTCTCGTAGCCCTGCTCCCAGAACAGCACCATGGCCTGGGCCAGTACCGCCTCCGGGTCGAACTCCTTGTGCCGTGCCACGCCCACCACCGTACGCTGTTGAGAACGAACGGTGCAATATCGGCGCCGAAAAGCGGGGCGGGTCACCTTGCGACCCGCCCCGCCTTGTGCCGGTTTTAGCTGAACGGCTGGACGTTCGGCTGGAACACCTGGCCGTTCGCGGGCACCTTGAGGTCGATCAGGTAGTCCGCGGCGATCTTGTCCACCCCGGCCGCGTCGCCGAGGATGCAGTGGCCAAAGGCGTCGACCGTGAGCAGCCGCGCGTTGCCCAGTTGCTCGGCCATGCGCTGCGAGAACTTGTACTGCGTGGCCGGGTCGTAGTAGTTGCCGACCACCAGGACCGGGGTGTCGGTCTTGGCGCGCCACGGGCCGCGGAAGACGTCCGGGTTCTTGGCCGGCCACACCGGGCAGGCCGCGATGTCGGCGAAGACCTGGTAGCGGCCGAAGGTCGGCGACTTCCGCTCGGTCTGCGCGGCGATCTCCGGCACCTTGTTCTGCTTGACCTTGATCGGCTTGTCGGAGCAGTTCACCGCGAAGTAGGAGTCGTCCGAGGTGTACGGGCTCTCCGGGTCGATGTCGGCGAGACCGTTCTTGCCCGGGGTGAGCACCTTCATCGTGGGGGCCGCGGCCACCGAGACCGCGTCCGTGCTCGGCTGGATGGCGTCGTACAGCGCCTGCAGGTCCTCGGCCAGGCCGGGGAATCGCAGGGGCGAGTAGAGCGCGCTGCCCACGCCGCCGGTGAAGAAGCTGAGGTCGGTCGAGCCGATCGGCTGCTTGCGCAGGTGATCGCGTACCGCGTCGAACTTGGCACGCGGGTTGCCTGAGCTGAACGCGCAGTTCGGGCCCACCTGCTGGCACTTCTTCAGGAACGCGTCGAGGGCGATCTCGAAGCCGTCGGCGCGCTGCTGGTCGTACGCCACGCCGTCACTGGTGCGCAGCTTCGGGTCGACGTTGCCGTCGAGCACCAGCGCGCGGGTCTGCTTCGGGAACATCCCGGCGTAGGTCGAGCCGATCAGCGTGCCGTAGGAGAAGCCGACGAAGCTCAGCTTCTGGTCACCGACCGCCGCGCGCAGCTTGTCGAGGTCGCGCACCACGTCCTTGGTGGACATGTGGTTGAGCAGCGAACCGGCGTTGTTCTTGCAGAACTGCCCGTAGTCGCGGTAGGCGGCCAGGGTGCCGGAGATCTCCTCACGGCTCTGCGGCACGCCGATCATCGCGCTGTTGATCTCGTCGGCGTCCTCGGCGGTGGTGAAGCACCGCAGCGGGTTGCTGGCGCCGACGCCACGCGGGTCGAAGCCGATGAGGTCGAACCGGTCGAGCACCGGCTGCTGGAAGTAGAACTGGCCGCTGATCGGCATCCGCAGGCCGGAACCGCCGGGCCCGCCGGGGTTGAGGAACAGCGAGCCCACGCGCTGACCGGGGACCTTCGCCGCGCGCTTGAGCAGCGCGATGTCGATGGTGCCCAGCGAGGCGTTGTCGTGGTCGATCGGCACCCGGTAGCGGGCGCAGCTGTACTGGCCGACCTGGTCGGCGGGCACGCCCGCCAGCGTTTCCTTCGCGCACGCACCCCAGTCGACCGGAGCGGTGGCGCCCACCTGCGCGGCCTTCGGGCCGGCTTCTTCCGCGGCCACCGCGGTCCCGGACAGCCCGCTCAGCGCGCCGGCGAAGAGCGCGCCGGCGAGTGCCACCGCACCCACCCGGCTCCCTGCGATTCTCGGCAAGGTCACTCCCTCGTGGAATTGTCACCACGCGTATCGGCGTGGTTCTGCTCCGGCGAGACTCGCACAAGCGGGCGATGACCAGACCGGTCGAAAGTATGGTGATCCGTCGACCGAAGTTCCGCGTACCCGGTGAATCGGCAACCTGGGTCCGGCCTGCGGTGACAACCGCTGGTTGTCCGCGTTCGGTGTGTCGGTTGTTGGACAGCGGTTCCTGCGCTCGGGTCGAATGCGCGGGCCGGATTCCGCACCCACAACCACCGGGAGTCGACCTTGGACTCTTTCGTCCATCTGCATGTGCACACCGAGTACTCGATGCTGGATGGGGCGGCGAAGATCGCGCCGTTGTTCGCGGAGGCGGCTCGGTTGGGGATGCCGGCGGTGGGGATGACCGACCACGGCAATATGTACGGGGCGGATGAGTTCTACCAGCAGGCGCGCAAGGCGGGGATCACGCCGATCATCGGGATCGAGGCGTATGTGGCGCCGGAGTCGCGGTTTCACAAGAAGCCGGTGTTCTGGGGTCAGTCGAACCAGCGTGGGGCGGATGAGCTGGGTGAGGGTGGCGACGTCTCGGGTGCGGGTGCGTATACGCACATGACGATGCTGGCGGAGAACGCCACGGGGTTGCGCAATCTGTTCAAGTTGTCGTCGCTGGCGAGTTTGGAGGGGTATTACCGTAAGCCGCGGATGGATCGGGAGTTGATCGCCGAGCATCATGAGGGGATCATCGCCACGACGGGGTGCCCGTCGGGTGAGGTGCAGACGCGGTTGCGGCTGGGGCAGAAGGCCGAGGCGATCCAGGCGGCGTCGGACTACAAGGACATTTTCGGGGCGGGCAATTTTTTCCTGGAGTTGATGGATCACGGGTTGCCGATCGAGCGGTCGGTGCGTGAGGGTCTGCTGGAGATCGGTAAGCAGCTGGGTCTGGCGCCGCTGGCGACCAACGACTCGCACTATGTGACCCAGGATCAGGCGGACACGCACAGTGCGTTGTTGTGTGTGCAGGCGGGTAAGACGCTCAATGACCCGAACCGGTTCAAGTTCGACGGTGATGGCTACTACCTGAAGTCCGCGGCGGACATGCGCCAGTACTGGGACACCGAGGTCCCGGGCGCGGCGGACTCGACCCTGCTCATCGCCGAACGCGTCCAGTCCTATGAGGACGTTTATGCCCACCACGACCGGATGCCGAAGACCGAGGTCCCCGAGGGACACGACGAAGCGAGCTGGCTGCACCAGCAGGTCATGGACGGCCTCGCGTGGCGCCTGCCCGGGGGTGTGCCGGAGCCGTACCGCGAGCGGGCCGAGTTCGAGATCGACGTGATCACGCAGAAGGGCTTCCCGGCGTACTTCCTGATCACCGCGGACCTGATGCGCCACGCCCGCGAGGTCGGCATTCGCGTCGGCCCCGGTCGTGGGTCGGCCGCGGGTTCGCTGGTCGCGTACGCGCTGGGCATCACGAACCTGGACCCGATCGACCTCGGCCTGCTGTTCGAGCGGTTCCTCAACCCCGAACGCGTCTCCATGCCGGACATCGACATGGACTTCGACGACCGCCGCCGCGGCGAGATGATCCGGTACGCCACCGACAAGTACGGCGCGGACCGGGTCGCCCAGGTGATCACCTTCGGCAAGATCAAGACGAAGGCGGCGATCAAGGACGCCGCCCGCGTCCACTATGGACAGGCGGGCTACGGCATCGCCGACCGGATCTCGAAGGCGTTGCCCCCGCCGGTCGCGGCCAAGGACATCCCGCTTGGCGGCATCGTCGACCCCAAGCACGAGCGTTACGCCGAGGCCGCCGAGGTCCGTGCCCTGGTGGAGACCGACTCCGAGGTCTCCACCATCTTCGAGACCGCCCGCGGCCTCGAAGGCCTCATCCGCAACGCCGGCGTGCACGCCTGCGCGGTGATCATGTCGGCGGAACCGCTGGTCGACACCATTCCGTTGTGGCGGCGGGACGACGGCTCGATCATCACCGGCTGGGACTACCCCTCCTGCGAGGCCATCGGCCTGCTGAAGATGGACTTCCTCGGCCTGCGCAACCTGACCGTCATCGGCGACGCCATCGACAACATCAAGGCCAACCGCGGTGAGGACATCGACCTCGACACGCTCAAGGTCGACGATCCCGCCACCTACGAACTGCTCGCGCGCGGTGACAGCCTCGGGGTGTTCCAACTGGACGGTGGCGCCATGCGGGACCTGTTGCGCCGCATGCTGCCCACCGGGTTCGACGACATCATCGCGGTGAACGCGCTGTACCGGCCGGGCCCGATGGCGATGAACACGCACAACAACTACGCCGACCGCAAGAACGCGCGCCAGCCGATCGAGCCGATCCACCCGGAACTGGCCGAGCCGCTGCGGGAGATCCTCGCCGAGACCCACGGCCTGGTGGTGTACCAGGAACAAATCATGCAGATCGCCCAGCGGGTCGCCGGGTTCTCCATGGGCCGGGCCGACGTGCTGCGCCGGGCGATGGGCAAGAAGAAGAAAGAGGTGCTGGAGAAGGAGTTCGAAGGCTTCCAGGCGGGGATGCGCGCGAACGGTTTCTCCGATGAAGCCGTGCAGGCGTTGTGGGACACCATTCTGCCGTTCGCCGGATATGCGTTCAACAAATCCCACGCGGCCGGATACGCACTGGTCGGCTATTGGACCGCTTACCTCAAGGCGAACTACCCTGCCGAATACATGGCCGCGCTGCTGACCTCGGTCGGGGACAACAAGGACAAGTCCGCGATCTACCTCTCCGAATGTCGCCGCCTCGGCATCAAGGTGCTGCCGCCGGACGTCAACGAATCGGCCCAGCGGTTCGCGGCCGTCGGGGACGACATCCGCTTCGGAATGGGCGCGGTCCGCAACGTCGGGACGAACGTGGTCGAGTCGATCATCAAGACCCGCGCGGAAACCGGGAAGTACTCGTCGTTCACCGACTTCCTGGACCGATCCGAGCTGGTGGTGTGCAACAAGCGAGTGCTCGAATCCTTGATCAAGGCGGGTGCGTTCGACTCGCTCGGCAACACGCGGCTGTCCATGGTGCAGGTACACGAGGAGGCCGTGGAGGCGGTGGTGCCGCTCAAACGCCGTGAAGCGATGGGCCAGTTCGACCTGTTCGGCACCGACGCCGGGCCCTCTTCGTCACCGCTGACGCACCTGCGCTTCGGTGAAGACGAATACCCGCGCAAGCAAATGCTCGGCTACGAACGGGAAATGCTCGGTCTCTACGTTTCCGCGCACCCGCTGGACGGCGCGGAAACCCTGTTGCGCAAGCACGCGAAGAAGCCGATCGGCGCGATACTGGCCGACCCGCCGCGAGAGGGTGAGCTGATCGTCGCGGGCCTGATCACCGCGCTGGAGCGGCGGGTCAACAAGAAGGGTGAGCCGTGGGCGATCTGCACGGTCGAGGACATCGACGGGTCGCTGGAAGTGCTGTTCTTCCCGAAGTCCTACGCGTTGTTCTCGGCCGAGCTGACCGAGGACAACCCGGTGGTGGTCAAGGGCAGGGTCAACTGGCGGGAGGGCAAGATGTCGGTGTTCGGCGCGGGCGTGGATCCGCTCGACATCTCGAACCTGAGCGAAGAAGCGCCGCTCGTGTTGCGCGCGAGCGCCGACAAGCTCGATCGCGAGGTGGTCGGTGAGCTGAAGTCGGCGTTGCTCGCGCACGCGGGGGACACCCCGGTGCGGGTCGAACTGGTCGCCGGGCAGCGAGTCCGGCGGTACGCGCTCGACGACTACCCCGTCCGGCTCAGCTCGATGCTGCTCGGTGAGCTGAAGGGAATCCCGGGGATCTCGGTCGCCTGATCACCCGGTCGATTCCGAGCGGGCGCGGAGTGGGCCATCCGGGTTACCTTGAGGTCGAGGGAACGGAGGGCGGAGATGGCGGACTCCCGCGTACCGGCGGCCGTCGAGCCGATGTTGGCGCAGGCCGGGGCCCTGCCGGACGACTCCCGCTACGCCTACGAGTTCAAATGGGACGGTTACCGCGCGTGCTTCCGCGTGGGCGCGGACGGCACGGTCCGGCTCAACAGCCGCCGGGGGAACGACGTCACCGACGAGTACCCCGAGCTGGCCGGCGGCCTCGGCGACATGCTCGGCGGGCGACCAGCCGTGTTCGACGGCGAGATCGTCGCGCTCGACGACGGGGGCGTGCCGGACTTCACCCTCCTGCAGAACCGGCGCACCCGCCGCCACTCGCTCAGCTTCTTCGCCTTCGACCTCCTGCGGCTCGGCGGCGACACCCTCCTGGACCGTCCCTACCGCGAGCGGCGTGACCTGCTCGTCGAGCTGCGGCCCGGAAATCCGAACCTGTTCGCCATCCCGCCCGCCTACAGCCACGCCGACCTGTCCGCCACCGGCCTCACCCCGCAGGGCCTGCTCGACGTCGCCCGTCAGTCCAAATTAGAGGGACTCGTCGCGAAGAACGGTGACGCCGGGTACCACCCCGGCCGCCGCAGTCCGGAGTGGATCAAGCACGCGCTGATCACCACGCAGGAGGTGGTCCTCGGCGGCTGGCGCCCGGGTGAAGGCCGCCGGGCCGGGACGCTCGGCGCGCTCCTGCTCGGCGCCTACGACGACCGCGGCGACCTGCGCTACCTCGGTGACGTCGGCACCGGCTTCACCCACGAAACCCTCGACGACCTGCACACCCGGCTGCGCAAGATCGAGCGCCGGACCAGTCCGTTCGACGAGCAGGTGCCGCGCGACCGGGCCAAGGGCGCGCACTGGGTGGAGCCCCGGCTGGTCGGCGAAGTGGTCTACCGGCGGTTCACCTCGGACGGCCGCCTGCGGCACACGGCTTGGCGAGGCCTTCGCCCCGATCGGGATCCGGCCGAGGCGAAGGTCCCGTCATGACCGCGCGCTGAGCGCTTCGGCGATCGCGAGCTGCACCGGTTGCAGCGCGATCTCCCCGTCCTCGATGTCCCACAGCGCGTTCTGCAGCACGCGGGCCATCGACCAGGCGTAGGCGCGCCGCCGGTCCAGGCCGAGTGCCTCGGTCAGCAGGTCGAACCGGCGCAGCACCGTCCCCGGCACGTCACCGGAGGCGACCACGTCGTCCCACCGGTTGTCCAGCGCGGGCAGCAGGTCGAAACCCGGGTCACCGGCCAGCGGCTCCGGGTCGATGGCGAGCCACTTCTCCCGCCCACCGGCGAGGATGTTGTCGTAGTGCAGGTCCCAGTGCAGCAGCCGGTCACCCGGCTCGCCGAGCACCTCGGCCACCACGTCGGCGCACCGCTGGACGAGCCGCCGTTCGGCCGGGTCGCGCAGCGCGGGCACGGCGTCCGGGGTCTGGTCGAGCATCGCGGCGGCCACATCGGCGAGGCGGCGCATGCCCGCGGGGGCGGGCACCGCGGTCAGCCGCGCGAGGAGTTCGGCGAGGACGGTGATCGCCGTGGTGTCGTCCGGAACCGCGGACAGGGGCCGGGTTTCGTCCAGGCGTTCCAGCAGTTGCGTGCTGGTGTCCGGGTCGTACTCGAGCAACTGGACGACGCCGTCGCCGTTCCACGTCCGCAGCGCGAGCGCGGTGCCCGCGTTCTCCTCGGTGGGCGGCTGCAACTTGAGCGCCGCGGGGGTGCCGTCCGCGCGGACCACCGGCAGCACGAGCGAAGCGCAACCGTGCCAGGTGGGACCCTCGCGGCGCAGGGACCAGCGGCCGAGGAAATCTTTGACCAGCCGGGGAAGCGCGGCGAGCCACTCCGGGTGCTCGTCACCGTGGGACTGGACGAGCTGCTGGGGCACGTCGATGTTCATGGGACTCCTTCGTCGGATCTTCGGGTGCGTGACGAAGGAGGTACTGGGGGTGCCCGGCAACCGGGCCAGCGTCAAAGCATGCCTCCACCGTACCGGCGAATGCTATGAGTGGGGCATTACTAGCGTTCATTGCTAGTAATGCCCCACTCATAGCATTCAGGAGTTCAGGCTGACGCCGAGCGTGCCTAGCGAGCGGCCCACTTGTCGTAGGTGAGGTCGCCGAGGCGGGGGTTCTCGCCTGGCCGGAGTGACTGGTCGTCGATCACCGCGCCGAAGTAGCCGGCCGCGTCGTCGGCCACCACTTCGCGCGGATCTCCTTTGCGGCCAAGGTGTTCCCGCACGAGGTCGGCCAGGCCGTGTGACTCGGGACCGCCCAGTTCGACCGTACCGTTCGCCGGGGCGGCGAGCACGACGTCGGTCAGGGTGGCGGCCACGTCCTCGGCGGCGACGGGCTGGAAGAGGGAGCCGGAAAGCCGGACCGCGGAGCCGTCCGTGCTCGTGGCGGCGATGCCGTCCAGGAACTCGAAGAACTGGGTGGCGCGCAGGATCGAGTACGGCACGCCCGAGTCCTTGATCAGCGCCTCTTGGGCGACCTTCGCACGCATGTACCCGCTGTCCGGCAACCGTTCCGCGCCGACCACCGACAGCGCCACGTGGTGCCCCACGCCCGCGCCGGCCTCGGCGGCGAGCAGGTTCCGCGTGCTCGTGGTGAAGAACTCCAGCACCGCGGTGTCCTCGAAGGACGGTGAGTTCGAGACGTCGACGACGACCTGCGCGCCCTTGAGCACCTCCGCCAGTCCCTCGCCGGTGAGCGTGTCCACGCCGGTGGACGGCGCCGCCGGTACCGCCTCGTGCCCGCGCGCGGTCAGCTTCTCCACCAGCTTGCCGCCGATGAGCCCGGTACCGCCGATGACCACGATCCTCATGGCTGACTTCCGTTCGCCTCATACTCGGACACTTGTTGTCCGGGATGAGGCCGATACTACTCGGACAAAAGGTGTCCGGGTCAAGTACGCTGGCCGGGTGAAGATGTCCGGCGGAGTCGAATGGGCGCTGCACTGCTGCGTGGTGCTGACCGCGGTCGACCACCCGGTCCCGGCGGCTCAGCTGGCCGAGTTGCACGACGTGTCGGCCAGCTATCTGGCCAAGCAGTTGCAGGGCCTGTCGCGGGCGGGGCTGGTCCGCTCGGTGCAGGGCCACGCCGGCGGGTACGTGCTCACCAGGGCACCGGCGGAGATCACCGTGCTCGACGTGGTGGAGGCGGTCGACGGCGCGCGCCCGGCGTTCACCTGCACGGAGATCCGCCAGCGCGGGCCGCTGGCCGTCTCTCCCGAAGCTTGCACGCGGCCGTGCGCGATCAGCCGCGCGATGTCCGCGGCCGATCGCGCGTGGCGTGAGGCGTTGCGTGAAGTGACCATCGCCGACCTGGCGCACCAGGTCGGCGAAGACTACGAAGTCGACGCGCTCGGCGGCATCCGCCGCTGGCTGAGCGCTTAGACGAGCACGGCGTCCAGTTCGGCCAGGAGCTTGGCCTTCGGCTTCGCGCCGACCAGCGAACGCACCGGGACGCCGTCGCGGAACAGGATCAGCGTGGGCAGCGACATCACCTGGTAGTTGCGCATGGACAGCGGGTTCTCGTCGGTGTCGATCTTGCGGATGGTCAGCGAACCGGCGCGCTCGGCGGCGATCTCCGCGAGCACCGGCGTGATCATGTGGCACGGCGGGCACCACTGCGCCCAGAAGTCCACCAGTACCGGCCCGTCGTGGCGCAGCACGGCCTCGTCGAAGGTGGCGTCGGTGATGGTCTCGATCATGTGCGGGACTCCCAGTCGTCGGTCACCCGGCAGGGGTCCGGCTGCCGCGCCACCGCCGCGGTCAGCTTGGCCAGCAGGTCGGCCCGCACCGAGTTGAGCCGGTCGAGGCAGGCGTCCACCTCGGCCAGTTTGCGTTCGTAGACCTCGATCGAATCGGCGCACGAGTCACCGGCCGAGTGCCCGGACCGCAGGCAGTCGACGAAGGGCCGGGTGTCGTCCAGCGAGAGCCCGGCCGCCTGCAACGTCCGGATCTCGCTGACCAGCCGGATGTGTTCCTCGCCGTAGTCGCGGTAGCCGTTGGCCGTGCGTGGCGCGTCGAGCAGGCCCTGCGCTTCGTAGAACCGCAGTGCGCGCGTCGTCGTCCCGGCTTTCTTGGCCAGTTCGCCGATTCTCATGAGCCGACGGTAAACGTTGACGCCCGCGTCAAGGCAAGATGAGCCGTTCGGTGAGGTTCGCGCCGATACCGGCGAACTCGGCGACCAGCTCGTCCTCGGTCAGTTCGACCGCGCCGGTGAGCCAGCCGTGCAGCACCTCGTGGATGCCGCCGATGAGCAGCAGCGCGGTCGCCTCCACCCGGGCGCGCGCGGGCGTCCCGCTGAGCGCGAGCACCTGTTCGGTGATCACCGCGGCGAAGGTCCGCACCACCTGGGCGCGGTGCTCGCGGAGCAGGTCGGAGGTGAAGCACTCGACGTAGGCGCGGGCCTGGCGCGGATCGGCGACCATCGCGCCGATCATCGGGCGGAGCGCGGCGGCGTACCGGGTGGCGACGCCGGCGTCGGCGGGCACCTCGGCGGTGGCCCGCAGGACCTGCTCGCTCACCTGCCCGGCCAGCTCGTCGAACAGGGCGATGAGCAACTCGTCCCGGTTGGCGAAGCTCTCGTAGAAGTACCGCTCGGTCAGCTTGGCCCGGCGGCAGACGGCGGTCATAGTGAAGCCGTCGCGCCCGTGGTCGCCGAGCACGTCGAGCGCGGCTTCGAGCAGCTGGCCGCGCCGGGTGGCACGCCGGTCCTCGGCGCTGACCCCGCGGAACGGGCGGACGACGGGAGGCATGCCCCCATCTTGACAGACGTGCCGGTCAGGTGTGAGCCTGTCGTTGACAGGACGCCCTGTCAGCTATGCCGGTCGGGAGTGACGATGACGCACTACGAGGTGATCGTGGTCGGTGCCGGGTTCTCCGGGATCGGCGCGGCGATCAAGCTCCGCGAGGCGGGGTTCGAGGACTTCCTGATCGTCGAGGAGGGTGACGGCGTCGGCGGGGCCTGGCACTGGAACACCTATCCCGGTGTAGCCGTGGACATCCCGTCGTTCAGCTACCAGTTCTCCTTCTACAAGCGCGACGACTGGTCCCGCGTCTACGCGCCGGGCGACGAGCTGAAGAACTACGCCGAGGACTGCGTGGACCGCTACGGCCTGCGCGGCAGGCTCCGGCTCGGCACCCGGATCACCTCGGCCGAGTTCGACGAGGCCCACGACCAGTGGAAGCTCGGCACCTCCGGCGGCGACCAGGTCACCGCGCGGCACGTGGTGGTGGCGACCGGCGTGCTGACCCAGCCGAAACCACCCGCGATCGACGGGCTGGAAGACTTCGGCGGCACGCTCATGCACACCGCGCGCTGGGACCACGGCGTCGACCTGCGGGGCAAGCGCGTCGCGATCATCGGCACCGGCGCGTCGGCCGTGCAGGTGATCCCGTCGATCGCGGAGGCGGTGGCGCACCTGACCGTCTTCCAGCGCACGCCGATCTGGTGCCTGCCCAAACCGGACGCGCGGCTGGCCCGGCCGCTGCGGGCGGCGCTGCGGCGGGTGCCGGGCGCGAAACGGCTCACCCGGGTGCTCAGCCAGGCCTACGTGGAGGCCAACTTCCCGGTGGCCGCGCACTTCACCGGCGTGGTCCCGGTGGCGAAGCTGGGGGAGAAGCTGGCCAAGCGGTTCCTGCGCAAGGAGGTCGCCGACCCGGTCGTCCGCGACCAGCTCACGCCGCGGTACGCGCTCGGCTGCAAGCGCCCCAGTTTCTCGAACGAGTACCTGCGAACCTTCAACCGCGACAACGTGGTGCTGGAGACCTCGGGCATCGATCGCGTGACACCGAAGGGGATCCGCACGGCCGACGGGGTCGAGCACGAGGTCGACGTGCTCATCCTGGCCACCGGGTTCAAGGTGTTCGAGTCCGGCAACATGCCGCCGTTCGCCACCACCGGGGTGGGCGGCACGGACCTGGAGTCCTGGTGGGACACCCACCGTTTCCAGGCGTACCAAGGGGTCAGCGTGCCTGGCTTCCCGAACCTGTTCATGATCCTCGGGCCCTACGGCTACAACGGCGCCAGCTACTTCAACCTGATCGAGACGCAGAGCAGGCACATCGTGCGGTGCCTGACCGAGGCGCGGCGGGCGGGCGCGACCCGCGTCGAGGTGACGCCGGAGGCGAACCGGGAGTACTTCGAGCACATGCTCAGCCGCCGTCCGCAGCAGGTGTTCTTCCAGGGTGGTTGCGGCGACGCCAACAGCTACTACTTCGACAAGCACGGCGACGTGCCGTTCCGGCCGTCACTGACCTTGGAAACCATGTGGACCAGTGCGCGGTTCGACCTCAAGCACTACCGGTTCGCCGGGAACAGGGTTTCCTAGCGTCAGTTCCCGCCGAGCGCGGCGGCGAGTGCTTCGGCGTCGTCCTTGGTGAACTTGCCGGTGATCTGGATTTCCCCGCCGGTGATCGGCTGCTGGATCTCCGGTGCCGACTGCACGACGCCGTCGGCCACGATCGCCACCTGCTTCCCGACCTGTTCCTCGGTCAGCTTCCCGAACTTCTCCGCGAGGTCCGACGGCAGCGCGACGTCCACCACCCACCCCGTCACCTCGGGGCGGAAGCTCGCGCCCACCTTGGTGAACCGGTCGAGCACCAGTGCCACCGGGCCCACTTCGTAGGAGGTGCCCTGTTTGTCGAGCAGCGTGGTGCCGCCGCCCGGGGTGACCACCCGCAGTTCCACGGGCGTGCCCGCGGTGAACACCGGCGCCGGGGTGGCGTCACCGGGGACTTCGGCGGAGCAGGCCGACAGGAGGAAGGCGAGCAGCAGCAAGGGCAGCAGGCGCATGGACCGACCCTAGCGGGGCGGTTGCCAGTGCGGGAGGCGTTGCTCTAAAGTCGTGCTCGTGACTGCCGGGTCGGCCTTGGGCCAAATTCGAGACGGGTTCCCGGCCGAGGCGTGAGCGCTCGGCGGGCGAGAGCCCCGCCGCCTCCGTTTCCTTTCCTTTTTTCCTTTCATGTGATCTCTGCTGCCGTGCGCTGAAACCCGCGCGCGTGCTCAATCCTGCCTTTTTCACGTCCGCCCTTCCGGCGGTGCTTCGTCCTGCCCGAAAACTCCCGAGGAGAAACATGCCCAACGATTTCAACCTGCCCGTGATCGAGGAGTTCCGCGCCAACGGTGGCCGTGTCGGCGGCTATTTCGAAGGCGCCAGACTGATCCTGCTGACCACCACCGGCGCGCGTTCCGGTGCACCGCACACCGTGCCGCTCGCCTACCTGCCCGACGGCGGCGAGCGCGTGCTGGTCATCGGGAGCGCCGGTGGTTCACCGCGGCACCCGGCCTGGTACCACAACCTGCTCGCCAATCCCCGCGCCACCGTCGAAGACGGCGTGTTCACCTACGAAGTCGAAGCCACCGTGCTTTCCGGTGCGGAACGCGACCGCGTGTTCGAGCGTGCCGCCGAAGCCGAGGAAGGCTGGCGCAACTACCAGTCGATGACCACCCGCGTACTTCCCGTGGTGGCACTGGAAACCGTGTCCGGCGGCCCGCCGAACGCGTCCTCCCCTGGTGCCGCCCTCAAGCTGGTGCACGACGCGTTCCGGCGTGAACTTTCGTTGATCCGCAAGGAGTTCGCGGATTCGGGGGCCTCGCTCGGAGTGCAGTTGCGGATGAACTGCCTGACCCTGTGCCAAGGTCTGCGCAACCACCACACCGGGGAGGACACCGCGCTCTTCCCGTACCTGGCGGACCGCTACCCCGAAATGGCCCCGACGATCGACCGGTTGTCCGGCGAACACGAGAAGATCGCGGCGCTGGTCGCCCAACTGCAGGCGGTGATCTCGACCGAGGGCGTCGAGCCGGCGACCGTCCAACCGGAAGTCGAGCGGCTCACCGAGGAACTGGAACGCCACCTGGCTTACGAAGAAACCCAGCTGATTCCGCTACTGGACAGCTGACCACGGCGCCGATGTCACGAATGTGGCTTTCGAGACGTTCGATGTCTCGAAAGCCACATTCGTGACAGTCCTGAGGTGGCTTCTCGGGTATGGGTTGACGAATATTACTTTCGGGGATTTCGCGAGGTCTTCATGGTCGTACTCTGGGCAATGTGCGGTGTGCGGCGCTCTGCCGAAGTGGTGAAGATGCTCCTCCTTCGGGTGATGGACGGAGAGAACCGCAAGGTTCAGGAGTTTCCGCTGTAGCAGCGTGTTCGGCGCTGGAGCGGAAAGGTGGTGGCTGTGCCCCTCTTGATGGTCCCACTGGGGATCGTGGCGGTTTTCCTGGTGTTGGTGATCATCGCGCTGGTGATCACGACGTTCTTCCTCGCGTACCGGTCATACAAAAAGGCGAAGTCGGACAGCGCTTGCGTTCCGCCCGTGCCGCAGTTCGGGCCCGAGACTGACGGAGGTGTCCCCGACCTGGCGACCCAGCTCGCCATCTATATGCGCTGGCTGGAGGAGTCGCACAACCACAGCCTCAGCGTGAACGGCCAGGCGGTCGCCCTCGCGACCACGCAACTGCAGCGTGCGATGGTGGACGAGATCACGAAGCTGGTCGGGAAGTTGAAAGAGCTGGAAGAGCGTAGTGGTCGTTCGCAGCGCAACTGGGGATTGGCCGGCATCGTGATCGGTGCGGCGCTCACCTTGCTCACCTTCTGGCTCGCCAAGTAGGCGGTCCGGCCGCGCGTCGCCGGCCGCTCGAGTTGGGCTGGATGAGCGGACCTACGCCGGTCCGGTTGAGCCCCGGACGATCAGTTCGGTGTCCAGCACCACCGGCTGCTTCACCGGGCGCCCGGCCAGCAGGTCCAGTGCCATCCGCCCGGCGGCCCGGCCCTTGCCCGCCAGGTCCTGGCGCACGGTGGTCAGCGCGGGCGTGGCCCAGCCGGCCTCGGCAGTGTCGTCGAAGCCGATCACCGACAGGTCGGCGGGCACGCGCAGGCCCAGCTCGGCGGCCGCGGCCAGGGTGGCGATCGCCAGTTCGTCGGACATGCACAGGACCGCCGTCGGGCCGGTTTCCAGCACGGCCCGCGCGCTGACCTGGGCCTCGGTCCGGGACAGGCCCGTGGTCTCCCAGATCGGCACCGAGGCGGGATCGATGCCCGCCGCGGAAAGCGTGTCGAGATAGCCGATCATGCGTTCGCGGTTGTCGCGGAATCGGCTGCGCACCGCCTCTTCCAGGGACAACGGACCGCCGCGAGGGGCGGAAAGGCACTGCGCCGACAGGATGCCGAACCGCCGGTGCCCCAGGTCGAGCAGGTGCCGGGCGGCCGCCGCGGCCCCGCCGCGGTCGTCGATACCGGCCACCGCCGCGCCCGGCACGACCGGCTGGTCGATCACCACCAGCGGCAACCGCCGCTGCTTCACCGCCTTCAGCGCGGGCGCGCCGTCCGCCAGCGAGTACGCGACCGCGAGGTCGGCCTGCGCGGCGAGCACCCGGTCGGCTCGCGGGCCGCCGTCGTCCCCGCCGGGCAGGAGCAGCAGCGCGTAGCCCTCGGTGTCCACCTCGGTGGACAGCGCGTCCAGCGTGATCGACAGCGCCGGGTCGGAGAAAGCCGCGCGCAACGGCGTGTCGAGCATGAAGGCGATCGCGCCGGTGCGGCTGGTGGCCAGGCTGCGCGCCACCGGGTTCGGCCCCGGGTAGCCGAGGCGGCGAGCCACCCGCAGGACCTCTTCGCGCAGGTCGGCGGACAGCTGGTCGGGCCGGTTGAAGGCGTTCGACACGGTTGCCCTGGACACACCGACGGCCTCGGCCACGCTGTCGAGCGTCGGCTTGCGCTTCCGGGGGGCAGGCACCCCGGTAGCTTACGGTGACAGCGCGGGGACGGCGTCCAGCTCGGTGTTGATGACGGCCTCCACCAGCACCTCACCGTCCGGGGTCAGCTCGACGCGCCCGGCCTGTTCGTCCACCCGCAGCAGCCCGCGTTCGGCCAGTGAGCCGAACTGCGAACGCCACGGCTCGGCGAGCAGCGAGCTACCGGGGAAGCGGCGCCGGTGCAGTTCGTCGTCGAGCGGCTGCAATGTGGACAGTGCCATCTTGATCGCCCGCGCCTCCTGCGCGGCCGCGGAGAACCCGGTCGCCGAGCCGAGCGGGATACGGCCCGCCTCGACCGCCTCCGAGTACCGCTTCCAGTGCACGTCGGTGATCGCTTCCGAGGCACGGCAGCTGGAGCTGCCGCCGAGCCCGATCGCCACCTCGGCCTCCTGCCGGTGCTGGTCGACCATGATGGACTTCCACTTCTCCGGGCCGAGCCCGTCCCTGGCGAAGTACATCGTCGGGTGCTCGGTGTACCCGCCCGCGCGCAACCCCTCGGTGAGCACCTCGCGCATCTGGTACTGCTCACCGAGCGGCGGCCACCGGTGCCCGTCGCGGACCAGCCGGTCGCGGTAGTCGGGCAGCTGCCAGGCGGCAGGCTGCACCCCGGCGACCCCGGTCCGGGTGTCCGTATAGGACTTCAGGTGCAGTTTGGTGCAGACCACCGCGGTCGGTTGTTCGGCGAGCACGATGTCCAGGTCACGCCGGACGCTGTCCACCGTCTGGTCCAGCAGCCCGTACATCAGGTCGATGCTGATCCACTCGAACCCGGTGCGGTGGGCGTTGCGGATGAACTCCACGCACATCTCGGCGCTGTGTTCCCGACCGGACTGCCGCAGCACCGGGTCGTCGAAGGACTGCACGCCGCTGGACAGCTTGGTGCAGCCCAGTTCGGCGAGCAGTTCGAGCTTGTCCGGGGTGAAGGTGCTCGGGTCGCCTTCGAACCGAATCGTCGTCTCGGGGCCGAAGCCGAAGTTCTCGCGGTAGAACTCGAGCAGCCGGCGGATCGCGTGCTTCGGCAGCAGCGACGGCGTGCCGCCGAAGACGTTGAACTCGCCGACCGGCGCCGACGCCAGCGACGGGACCTGTTCGAGCCAGAGCTCCGCCTCGCGGATGTTCCAGTCGACCCACTGGCTGGCTTTGGCGTCGGTCACCTCGGGACTGCCCTTCACCAGCACCACCGGGTACTGGCAGAAGCGGCAGCGGTAGGCGCAGGTCGGGATGTAGGACCACAGGTGGATGGGTGCCGAGCCGGCCAGTTGCGCGTCCAGATCGGCCAGGAAGGCTTCGGGGGAGTAGTCCGGTTCGTTGCCGGGGAAGACGTGCGCGCCGAAGGGGTCCTCGACCACGTACTCCAGCAGGTGCCGGTTCTCCGGTGCCGAAAGCGCGCCGAGCACGGCGGGTTCGGGTGCGGTGGGATCGGTCTGCCGCAGCGAAGCCAGGGCCTGCTCGTAGCTCATCGTCATCAGAACACCCCTCCGTTGCCGAAGTAGTTGTGCGCGTCCCCGGATTCGCGGTCCTCGCAGTAGTACTTCACGAACTCCGCGAACCGCTCCGGTGGCACGTCGTCGAAGCAGGACGGCAGCGGCGGCGGGTGGCCGATGTCCTCGCCGACCGTGGCACGAAGACGGGCGAAGATCTCGTCGGCGAACTCGAAGTACAGGCGGTAGCAGGGCGTCTTGTACGAGTGGATCGGGGTGAAGTCGACCACCCGCATCTCGTCCTTGAGCTCGGCGATCCGCCTGCCGAGGCGGTCGGCCAGGTCCGCGCCGAAGAACTCGATCACCGCGTCGTCGTCCAGCAGGGACGGGGTGAGCAGCACCGGCAGGATGGTGTTCTTCGGGGTGAAGTCCTTGACGGAGAACTCCCACGCCTGCAGCGCTTCCGCTTCGGTGAGGTCGCTTTCCCTGGCGGGCCGGGGGTCCTCGACGCGGATGTCGCGCATCACGATGATGCCGTCCGAACCGTAGGCGCGGCCGGTGATCACCTCGTCGATGGCGTGGTCGACCCGCCGCGGGTTGATTTCCACCCGTGACTTCGGCGCGTACGCGATCTCCTCGCCCGAGCCGCGGACCTTGATGCCGAAGTCCCAGTCGTCGGAGAGGTGGTTGACGAACTTCCCGTCCTGCAGCTGGTAGAAGATCTCGATGCCGCCGACCCGGTCGTAGGCGTCGCGGTCCACGGCGAAGCCCTTGCCGTCGGGGAACCCGCCGAACAGGGCGAAGGTGACCGCGCGGCAGCGCAGCGTGCGGGAGATCGCGTCCCACAACCGCGGCCGCCCGGTGAAGTGTTCCGGCGAGTAGTAGTAGTCGCAGACGCCGATGGCGGCCTTGCTCGAGTCCATCGCGGCCGCCAGTTCGGCCAGCCAGTCCGGGTCGACGCGGCAGTCGGCGTCCGCGGAGACCAGCAGGAACCGCTCCTCCGCGGCGGACCCCCGGTTCTTGCTGCGTTCGCTGGCGAAGTCCATGCCGGTCCGGCGCGCGCAGGCCACGCCCTGCTCCGGCTCGGGCACCACGTGCACGGCCAGGTCGGGGTGGTCCTCGGCGAACCGGCGGGCGATGTCCACTGTGTCATCGGTGGAGTTGTTGTCCACCAGCACGACCTCGTACGCCGACCGGTCGATGCCGCGCTGCTGGTACAGCGAGTCCAGCACCGACGGCAGGTTCGCCGCCTCGTTGTACACCGGCAGCACCACGCTGATCCGGGTGCGCTCGTCCATCGGCGCCAGGAACAGCCGGTCCAGCAGGCGCTCGGCCCGCCCTTCGCCGAAGTGCCGCTGACCCAGCGCGTAGTTGTGCTCCGCCATCTTCGCCCGTTTCGTCTCGTCCGTGAGCAGTTCGGCCACCTCGTCCACAAAGGACGAGGTGGGCAGGTCGTGCCGGCGCACGTCCAGCACCGGTGCGCGGAAACCCTTGTCGCCGTAGACCGTCTCGTACAGTTCGTAACGGCTGGTCACGTACGGCACCCCCGAGGCGATGGCCTCGCCGATCGGGTTGCCGTAGCTCTCGTAGTCGTAGGAGGTCAGGAAGGAGACCAGTTGCGCGTGGGCGAGCAGGTCTCGCACGGAGTAACCGGGTCTGCCGACCTCGGCGTCGTGCGGGGCCAGGCCACCGCCGAAGGTCACGCGGTCGCGCACGCCGAGTTCGGTGGCCAGTTCGGTGAGTCTGGTGAATTCACCAGGGTTTTCACCCGGTTCGCCCGCGACGAAGAGGTGGACGCCGGGCAGCGCGGCGATCAGGTGCAGGTCGCGGTCGATGCGCTTCTGCGGCACGATCCGGGTGAACCGCGCGATCAGCGGCGCGTGCTCGGGAATGCCGTGCTCGGCGCGGAAACCGGCGTTGTGCTCGTCCACCACGGCCGGCCGGTGGGTGAAGGTGTTCGGCAGCACGCTGAGCTGGCGCAGGTGTGGCGCCCAGGCCAACGTCCGGCGGCGGGCCTGTTCGTGCAGGGCGGCGTAGTGGATGAACGGGCTGTTCACCGGCTGCGGGGTGTGCGGATAGGGGAATTGCCCGTACTTGCCGCTGCTCGGCTCGCTCTGCCACATCAGGTCGTGATCGCGCCAGAGCACGAAACAACCCAGCCGATGGCGGTTGCCGTATTCCTCGATCGCCTGGTAGAGCGCGCGCGTGTAGATGACGTTCTCCGGCAGCGTCCCATTCTCCACCAGAACGAAAGAAATGCCGAGTTCCGTCCACTTCGCGAGAATTCGGTCACGCAGGGTGGCGGTCACCGAATGCATCACCGACCGTAGTCGCGAGTCGTCGCCGCGGCCGATCACCTCGCGCAGGACCGCGGTGACCAGCTCCGGTGTGTAACCGTCGATCCCTTGCACAGCTTCGATCCGGTCCAGCTCGATCCACTCGGGCAGCAGCTCGGCCTCGTCGGTGTAGGGGCGGAAGAAGGCGTTCTTGTCCGCCTTGATGTCGTAGCCGAGGTCGAGGTGCACCCGAATGCCCCGGTCGTGGAACAATCGCGCGGTCTTGACGAACTCGACGATCAATCCGGAGATCGGTGCACCGTCGAAGGATATTCCCCAGAGGGCTGTCATGGGCTCGCGCTCACTCCCCCTGGCATCGTCGGGCAACGCTGTCGTCGGGTGCCGTTAATGTTACGGACGAAATCGCCGCTTCGCACTAGTAGGAGAGTCCTGATTTGACTTCGTCGCGTACCGCGGTCGCTGTTGCCTTCGTGGTCAATGGAGCGCTCTACGGCTCGTGGGCGGCCAGGGTGCCCGCACTCGCCGACCAGGCCGGGGTGGGCACCGGCGGCCTCGGGCTCGCCCTGCTGGGCCCGAGCGTGGCGATGATCCTGACCGCTTCACCGGCGGCGAAGGCCTGTGCGCGCTGGGGTGCGCGCCCGGTGCTCGCGGTCTGCCTGCCCGCCGCCTGCCTGCTACTGCCGGTGCTCGGCCTGGCTGGTTCGGTGTGGACACTCGGGCTGGCGCTCGCGCTGCTCGGCGGGTTGATGGGTGCGGTGGACGTGTCGATGAACATCGGCGCGGTGGCCGTGGTGCACCAGCTCGGCCGGCCGCTGATGCCGGTCTTCCACGCGGGGTTCAGCTTCGGCGGGCTGGCCGGTTCGCTCGGCGCGGCGGGTGCGGCGGCGCTCGCGGTGGTGCCCGGCGTGCAGTTCGCCGTGGTCGGCGCGGTCGGCTTGATCGCCGTACTGGTGACCGTGCGTGCGGTACCCGGCGAACGCACGGCCGCGGAGGAACGCCCGGCCGGTGGTTACCGCGAGGTGATGGCGCGCGGCCGGTTGTGGTTGCTGGCCGGGGTCGCGGTGTGCGCGGCGGTAGCGGAGGGTGCCTGCGCGGAGTGGTCAGCACTGTTCCTGGTGGACGAACGCGGGTTCGGCGAGGCGGGTGCGGCGGCCGCGTACTCGGTGTTCGCGGTGGCGATCGCGGTGACGCGGCTGACCGGCGAACGGGCGCAGCGGCGGTTCGGCCCGTACCGGCTGCTGGTGGGCAGTGGGGCGCTGGCCGCGACCGGCGTGTTCCTGGCCGCGGTCGTCCCGTCCGACACGGCGGCTTACCTGGGGTTCGGGCTCGCCGGGATCGGGCTGGCGTTCTGCTTCCCGCTGGCGATGGACCTGGCCGGGGCGGCAGGCCGCGAGCCGGGCGGCACCGGTGGTGAACGCGAACTGGGCTTCGTCACCACGATCGCCTACGCGGGCCTGCTCGGCGGGCCGCCGGTGATCGGCGGGGTGGCCACGCTGACCCAGTTGACCGTGGCGATGGCCGTGGCCGGGGTGGTCGCGCTGCTGATCGTGCCCGCCGCGCTCGGCGCCCGGCGCGCGGGCCGAACGGAACCGGCGCGGCCTGGTTCCACTGTGGACATTGCCGGGTGACCTGGACGCCGCCCGGTTCCGGCTCAGTCCGCCGTCTCGGCGTCCAGCCGGTCCGCCAGCCGTTCGAGACCGGCCCTGATCAGCTGCCCGTAACCGTCGTCGGCGAGCACGTCGATTTCGGCCCGGCTCAGCTCGAGGTGCCGGCGCGCGAGGGCGAACTCTCCCAGCCGCCGGTAGGCGTCACCGACGTTCAGGTGCAGTGAGGGGTAGAGCCCCCGCACAGACCCGGCGACCCCGGCGTCGGCGGCGCGGTGCTCGCTGATCGAGTCCGCGGTCTCCAGCGCGACGAGGTCCCACCGGAGTTCCTCGCGCACGTCGTCCTGCTGATCGGCCAGGTGGTGCGCGATCAGGCACCGGTGCAGGGGATCGACGGCCTCCGCCCACAACTCGGTGAACCGCGCGCGAGCGGTCTCGCGATCGCCGCGCTGGGCCAGTTCGATCACGGGGATGATGCGGGTCATCAGGTCGTCGGGCACGATTCCTCCCGGTCGTGGGTGCGCACCCTTCGCCGCCGCCCGGCAATGCCAGGAGTGGGGCATTACTTGCGGTGAATGCTAGTAATGCCCCACTCATAGCATTCGAGCCGGGCGTGGGGTGGGGGCGCAAGGTCGCTGGAACGACCCTGCGCACCCGCCGGGGATCAGGTGGTGACGCGCACGTAGTCGACCACCAGCTGCTGCGGGAACTGCGTGTTGCCGTCCGGGGAACCGGGCCAGTCACCGCCCACCGCGAGGTTCAGGATCATGAAGAACGGGTGGTCGTAGACCCAGCGGTTGCCGTTGAGGTCGGCGGGGGTGCGGGTCTGGTAGGCGTTGCCGTCCACGGACCAGGTGATCTTGTCCGGCGCCCAGTCCACGGTGAAGGTGTGGAAGTCGTCGGAGAAGTTCGGGCCGGTGTACACGCCGCCGATGCCGCCCGCGCCCGAGTAACCGGGGCCGTGCAGGGTGCCGTGCACGCTGTTCGGCTCGAAGCCGACGTTCTCCATGAAGTCGATCTCACCGCAGTTCGGCCAGGGGTTGGTGCCGATGTCCTCGCCCAGCGCCCAGAACGCCGGCCACATGCCCTGCCCGCGCGGCAGCTTCATCCGCGCTTCGAACCGGCCGTAGGTCTGGGTGAACTTGCCCGCGGTGTTCAGCCGCGCGGAGGTGTACTCGCACCGGCCGTACCAGCAGTTGTAGTCGGCCGGGTTCTCCTTCTTGGCGGTGATCACCAGGTTGCCGCCACCGTCGAGCGCGGCGTTGTTCGTGCCGCTCGTGTAGTACTGCAGCTCGTGGTTGTTGCCGCCGTTGTCGCCGGTTTCCAGCTGCCACTTGCTGCCGTCGACGGCACCGCCTGCGGGACCGTCGAAGTTGTCCTCGAACACCACGGCCGCCGGTTCGGCGGGTGCGGCGTTGCTCATCGGGACGGTCAGCACGCCGGCGGTCGCGAGCACCGCCAGTGGTACCAGTAGCCGCCGGGCGGCCTTCGACATCTTCATTGACATCAGCTCTCACCTCGTGGGGACGCGGGTGGGGGCGGAGCTCCGTTTGTTGCTAGCCACAACAAATTAGCCCGCGGGGTCGGTGGAGACAAGGCTTGCGGGTGGAAAATTTCTGTCCTGATTCTGACAAGAGAACCCGGTTCGGGTACCGTCTTGCTCAGTTGAGCAAGAACTAGCTTGAGTGAGCAAATATGGCCTCCGTGACCGAACAGGCACGTCGCAAGCAGATCGTCGACGCCGCTGTGGCGGTGATCGCGGCCGAGGGCTACGCGAAGGCGTCCTTCGGCCGCATCGCCAAGCAGGCCGGGCTGAGCAGCACCGGCCTGATCTCGTACCACTTCGCGAACAAGCGCGAGCTGATGGACGAGGTGGTGCGCACGGTCCTGGCCGATTTCACCGAGTTCGTGCTCGCCCGCACGGACGACGTGGCCGGGCCAGCCGCCCAGTTGCGGGCGTTCATCGCGGCGAACGTGGAGTTCGCGAGCGAGCGGCGCACACACCTGGTGGCGATGCTCGAAGTGGCGCGCGCCGAACCCGGCGACGGCCCGGATCCCGTGCTGGAAGCGGATTTGCGCGGTCTGGCCGACCTGCTGCGCGCCGGGCAGCGGCTGGGCGAGTTCCGCGACTTCGACGCCGACGTGATGGCGATGGCCATCCGTTCGGCGCGCGACGGCCTGCTCCTCAAGCTACGCACCGAGCCGGACCTGGACCTGGACGTCTACACCGGGGAACTGGTCACCCTCTTCGACCTCGCGACCCGGAGGACCCCATGAGGATCGCCGCCGCCTTCGCCGCGCTGCTCCTGGTGAGCACCGCCTGCGCCGCCGCACCCGAACCGCCGGACCTCGCACGCCCGCAGGCCGGGCCGGTGCGTGGGCTGGTCACCGAGCACCAGCGCCAGTTCCTCGGCATCCCGTACGCGGCGAAACCGGTCCGCTGGCAGGCGCCGCAGCCCGCCAAACCGTGGACGGAAACCCGTGACGCCACCAAGCCCGGCAGCCTCTGCCCGCAGGAAGGCACCGAGTACGCGGAGGTGTCCAGCACCGACGAGGACTGTTTGTTCCTCAACGTCACCGCGCCGAAAACCGGCGACGGCAAGCCCGTGCTGGTGTGGGTCCACGGGGACGGCGTGGTCGGCGGCGGCCACTTGTTCGACCCGGCCGCGCTGGTGCGCACCGGGGACGTCGTGGTGGTCACGGTCAACTACCGGCTCGGGGTGTTCGGCGCGTTCGGCTACCCGGGGCTCGCCGGCTCCGGCACCTTCGGCCTGCAGGACCAGCAAGCCGCGCTGCGCTGGGTGCGCGACAACATCGCGGCCTTCGGTGGTGATCCCGGCAACGTGACGCTGATCGGCGAGTCCTACGGCGCCCAGTCGGTCAGCGCGCACCTGCTCGCTCCCGCGTCGGCCGGGTTGTTCCACAAGGCCGTCATGCAGAGCCCGATGACCCTGCTGGACATGCCCGCCGGCGCGCTGATGCCCGGTCTCGAGGCCGGTCCGTGGCTGGCCTGGCGCAGCGCCGAAGAGGTGACCGGGGTGGGTGCCGCGATGGCCGCGCAGTTCGGCTGCGCCGATCCGGCCACCGCGGTCGACTGCCTGCGGGCGCTGCCGGTGGAGCAGCTCTTCCCGTTGATGCGGATCTTCCAGGCGGTCGCGTACGGCAACGAGGTGCTGCCCGACGCGCCGGATTCCGCTTACGGGCAAGGGAAGTTCCACCAGGTTCCGGTGTTGCTCGGCACCACGCGGGACGAGCACCGCGCGTTCGTCGGCCTCTTCTACGACCTCGCCGGGCAGCCGGTGACGGCCGAGCAGTACCCGCGGTTGCTGCGGACGGCGTTCGGTGACCAGGCCGAGCGGATCGCCGCCGAGTACCCGCTGAGCGCCTACCCGTCGCCGAGCGTGGCCTGGGCCGATCTGCTCACCGACCGGATGTGGGCTCGCGGCACCAGCCGCCTCGCCGAGTTGATCGGCGCCCGGAATCCGCTCCACACCTACGAATTCGCCGATCGAGAAGCGCCGTCGTACCTGCCGTTCCCGGACACCTTCCCGACCGGCGCGTACCACGCCGCCGAAGTGCCGTACCTGTTCCGCGACGCCGGTTTCGAGCAGGATTCGACCCAGCCGCAGAAGGACCTGTCCGACGCGATGATCCGCTACTGGACCGGGTTCGCGCGGACCGGCGCGCCCGCCGCGGACGGCCTGCCGCCGTGGCCGCGGGGTCAGGTGCAGTCGCTCGCGCCGGGCCCGGACGGCATCCGGCCGGTCGACTTCGCCGCCGAGCACCGGCTGGACTTCTGGGCCGGGGTCGCCGGGTAGCTCGTGTCCACTTCGGACAGATGGGCGGGTGGTCCGACGGAGATCGGCACGGGTGGCGACCCGCCGTACCGATCTCCCTCATCCGGGCGGGTCCTGCGCGCGCCGGGCGCGTGCAGCGGTTAGTAATGGTCCGTGCACACTCTCCCCGCGCGGCTCCGGGCCCGTCATCGGTGGATCGACCACATCTTCCGTGCGGTCGACCGGTACATCGGTTACCACGGCTACCACTACGTCGCTTCGATCACGTATTTCAGCGTGCTGTCCGTGGTGCCCATGCTGATGGTGGCGTTCTCGGTGGCCGGGTACGTGCTGGCCGGGCAGCCGCAACTGCTGCAGGAACTGTCCGACGGCATCCTGCGCGTGGTGCCCGGCCCGCTCGGGCAGGGCGTCGGCGAACTGCTCGGCAAGCTGATCGAGCAGCGGACCTCGGTCGGCGTGTTCGGCCTGCTGATCGGGCTGTACTCCGGCTGGAACTGGATCAACTCGCTGCGTGACGCGCTCACCGCGATGTGGGACCAGGACCGCACCGACCCGCCGTTCTTCCTGATGATCGTCAAGGACTTCCTGGCACTGCTGAGCCTGGTCGCGGCGATGATCGTCTCGTTCGCGCTGACCGTCATCGGCGGCGCGTTCGGCGACTGGTTCCTGCGGCTGACCGGCCTGGACCACACCGGCTGGGGGCCGGGGCTGCTGGGCGTCGGCACGGTGGTGCTGGCGCTGGTCGCCGACGCGCTGGTGTTCCTCTGGGTGCTGGTGAAGCTGCCGCGGCAGCCGGTGGGCACGCGCAGCGCGGTGCGTGGGGCGATCGCCGCGGCGATCGGGTTCGAGGTGCTCAAGCAGGCCGGTGGCATCTACCTGCGGCTGGTCAGCAGTTCACCGACCGGCGCCGCCTTCGGCTCGATCATCGGTGTGCTGGTGTTCATCTCGCTGGTCTCGCGGATGCTCGTGTTCCTCACCGCGTGGACGGCCACCGCCCGCGACGCCCCGGTCACCGTGCGCCCGCCCGAACCGGTGGTGATCCGGCCGGTGCTGCCACCCCGCAGGCACACCGCTTCGGCGCTGCCCGCCGCCGCCGGCGTGCTCACCGGTGTGCTCGCCACCCTGGGCGTCCAGCGGCACCGGCAGCGTCGGCGGGGCCGCCGAAATCTCGGCTAGTATCGCTTCGGTTCCGTTGAGACGCAGCGGCCGAGGTTCGGGTGGATATCCGGGGTTCGCGCGCGTGCGGCTCCCCGGTTCGCATGCTGGGACGGTTTTGAGATGGACACTGTGGAGCAGTCCTTGAGACACCTCGACGAGGTCACCGGGGCACTGGAGGATCTGGCTACCGCACTGGGCGAAGCCAACGAGATGGGCCCGGTCCTGCAGGCCGTGTGCGAGCAGGTGATCCGGGTGGTGCCCGGAGCCGATGTAGCCAGCATCACCCTGCGGTCGGGTGACGGGTACCAGACCGCCGCCGCCACCGACGAGCGAGCCAACGAGATCGACGGCAAGCAGTACGAGCAGGACGACGGCCCCTGCCTGCGGGCCATCAAGACCGGCAAGGTGGTGCGGGTCGAGGTCGAAACGGCCGTGCGCCTGTGGCCGGAGTTCTCCGAGGTGGCCCACAAGCTGGGCGTGGCCAGCTACCTGGCCTCGCCGCTGGCCGTGGATTCGGACCTCGTCGGCGCGATCAACCTCTTCGGCTTCGGCAAGCACGGGTTCCGCGAACTCGACGAGAAGTACCTGGAGCTCTACACCGTCATGGTGGAGACCACGGTGCGCGGCACGCGCCGCTACCTCCAGGCCCGCGAGCACGTCACCCAGCTGCGCCAGGCGATGGAGTCCCGCGCGGTGATCGAGCAGGCCAAGGGCATCCTGATGGCGGCACGGGGGCTCAGCGCCGACGCGGCCTTCCAGGTGCTGGTGGAGCGCTCGCAGCGGGAGAACGTCAAACTGCACACCATCGCGCAGCGGTTCGTCGCCGAGATGTCGGCCGAAACCGCCTGATCAGGCGGTCGGCAGGTCCTTGACCAGCCGGACCGTGGTCCCGGTCCCGGTGCCTTCGATGGTGACCTTGTCCATCAGCTGTTCCATGATCAGCCTGCCGTGCCCGCGGCTGCCGCGATCCGCCGGCGGGGGCCGCCAGGTGCCGCGGTCGCTGATGGTGATCTCCAGCCTTCCCGCCTCGAAGACCGCGTGCAGCAGCACCTTGTCCTCGCTGGAGCCGCGGTAGCCGTGTTCGATGGCGTTGGCGCAGGCTTCACCGGCGGCGATCAGCACGTCCTGGACGTCGTCCTCGGACAGTCCGCCGCCGGTGAGCCAGGCACGCAGCGCGTGCCTGGCCGGAGCCAGTGCCGCCGGGTCGGCGGGCAGGGCGTCGCGGTACGCCCCCTGGTATTCCCGCACAACACCACCTCGGCAGGGAAGAACCGTTGTTTTGTCTATCTGGTAAGGAAATCACCCGAAAGGCCGGTTTCCTGCGAGGTTACGCGCCGGGTAGTGGGCGCGCAATTTGAACCGTTACGGGGTGGCGTTGAGCAGGTCCACCACGCTGTGCTGCCGGGCCGCGTCGGCCACGTCGAACGGCCCGGCCCACCGCAGCCCGTAGGTGTCCAGCGCGGTCCGGTTGTGCGCGTACGCCGAATCGGCCTGCCGCCGCAGGTAGGTCGTGTAGGGACGGTCCGGCAGCGCGTTGTTGAGCTTGCCGAGCCCGCGGGTGTAGGCGCCCTTGAAGCTCGGCCCGTCGGCGGCGCAGCTCGCCGGTTCGCACGGGTCGCGCAGGATGCCGCCGGGGTTCAGCGTGCCGTCGGTGGTGGAGGCGTTGGCCAGCTGGCGGGCCCTGGTCAGCAGCGCCGGGTCCCCGGTGGCACGGTTCAGTTCGGTCAGCCCGGCCACCAGCACGCCCTGGTTGTAGGACCAGACGGGCTTGCCGTCGTTGACGCAGGTACTGGTCAGCCCGTCGTTGACCAGGTTCGACGAATTGATCATGCCGCTGGCGCTGAACCAGGCCCAGCCCGCGCTCGCGCGCTGCCGGAACACCGTGTCGCCGGGGATCCGGTTGTGCAGGGCGGCGTTGAGCTGGATGTAGAGGGAGTTGGTGATGGCGTTCTTCACCGGCCGGTCGGTCCGCCACCACACCCCGCCACCGCAGACACCGTCCCAGTACGCGGCCATGTGCTCGGCGTCGATCCGCGCGGTGGTCAGGTAGCGGCTGTCGCCGGTCAGGTCGTAGGCCGCCACCCAGGCGAGCCCCCACCAGCCGGTGTCGTCGAGGTACTCGTTGCGGAACTCACCGTCGTGGGCGGAGCGGTTGCGGTCGTAGGTGTTGGCGATGGCGTACCGGTAGCTGGTCATCCCGGAAACCCGGATGCCGTCGATGATGCCGTTGAGCGCGTTCGCCGCGTTCCACCAGCCGGTGGTGCGGAAGAGGCCGGTGCCGTTGTCGTAGAACTGCATGAGCGCGGTGGCCGCGGCGGTCCGCCGATCCCAGGCGTTCCAGGTGGTCCGGGCCCAGGCGGTGCAGGTGACGCCGGTCTGCCCGGCCGGTTTGCCGCAGGCACGCAGCGCGCCGACACCCCGGTTGGCCCAGTCGTCCACGTTGTACATCAGCGTGCGCCAGCCGGTGGCCCCGGCGGGGGTCTTCGTGGCGCCGAGCCTGCTGCCCGAGGCCCAGGTGCTGCCGCCGTCGAAGGAGCGGTCGAGCCACACCTCGTCGCCGGCCGCACCCGCGGACACCGCGGCCCAGCCCATCGCGGTGGAGTCGTCGAAGTACAGCGTGTACCGGCGGCCCGCGAGGTTCGCGGTCACCGACTGCCGGGGTTGGGGCGCGAGTGCCGGATCGCGGGGTTCGCAGTGCTGGTTGCAGATGACGGCCGCCGGCGCGGCTTGTTCGGTCGGTTCGGCCTGGGCCGGGACGGGAACCAGGATGAGCAGGGCGGCCGCGGACACGACGGCACCCGGCAGTGATCTCGACATGGAGACCTCCGGAAAGGGGGAAGGGAGAAGCATTTCGGACGGTAAGCAGGCGAATACCGCTGGTCAACGGGAATGTCCGGTACTGACTGGCGTTGAACCGGGTGTGACCATTCCGGACCGCTTTTCGGTGCTCGACCGCTCGCCGACGCCGCGGGGATCGACGCACGCGGCGGCCCTGCGCGACACCGTGCGGTTCGCGGTCGAGCTGGAACGGCTGGGGTACCACCGCTTCTGGGTGTCCGAGCACCATTCGGTGCCGGGCATCGCGGGTTCGGCGCCGACCGTGCTGGCTGCCGCGGTCGCGGCCGCCACTTCACGCATCCGCGTCGGGACCGGCGGCGTGATGCTGCCCAACCACCAGCCGCTGGTCGTCGCCGAACAGTTCGGCGTGCTGGAAGCGCTGAACCCGGGCCGGATCGACATGGGACTCGGCCGTTCGGTGGGTTTCACCGGCCGCATCCGCCGCGCCCTCGGCCACGACAAGGCCGACGCCGAACGCTTCCCCGCGCAGTTGGAGGAGTTGCTCGGCTACTTCACCGGTGACCAGGAGGCGCACCCCTCCGTGCACGCCCGCCCTGCCGAAGGCCTACGGGTTGCGCCATTCGTGCTGGCGACCGGCGCCGGTGCCGACCACGCCGCGGCTTTCGGCCTGCCACTGGTGATCGCCGCGATCGGCGGTGACGACCGGATGGCGGAAACCATTGCCCGCTACCGTTCGCGCTTCCGCCCGAGTGCCTGGGGTGCGTCGCCCTACGTGGTGGTCAGCCGGGCGGTCGCGGTCGCGGAAACCACCGAGCAGGCACGGGATCTGCTGGCTTCGGAAGCGTGGTCGAGCGCCTACTCGCGCACCCGCGGCGAGTTCCCGCCGCTGCTGCCGCCCGCGGAAGTGCGTGAGCTGGAAATGACCGACCGGCAACGCGAATACTTCGAGGACTCGCTGCGCGGCCAGATCTACGGCACCGCCGACGAAGTGGCGCAGGCACTCGAAAAGCTCGCCCACCTCACCGCGGCGGACGAATTCCTGATCACCACCAGCGGTTTCGACCGCGAGCAGCTGCTGGACTCCTACCGCCGGCTGGCCGCGCTGCGGGCCGCCCCTTGAACGACGGCGGGCCGACCCGGATAATTCGCCGCACACACCCGGCGGTCGGCCCGAGCCCTGTGGAGGCGGTAGATGCTGCTCGCCGGTGAACGCGCCCAGGTTTGCGAGTACGCGCGGCGGATGACCGCGGACGGGCTCGTGGTCGGGACGTCGGGGAACATCTCGGTGCGGGTGGGTGAGCACGTCGCCGTGACGCCGACCGGGGTGGACTACGCGAACCTGCGGCCGGAGGACGTGCCGGTCATCGCGCTCGACGGTTCCCCCGTCGACGGCGAGCTGAAGCCGACCAGCGAACTCCCGATGCACCTGAGCGTCTACCGGCGAGCCGAGGACCCGGACGACGCCCCGATCACCGCCGTCGTGCACACCCACTCGATCCACGCGACCGCCGTGTCCACGCTGGTCGACGAGGTGCCGCCGATCCACTACATGCTGGCCGCCATCGGCCCCACCGCGCGCGTGGCCGAGTACGCCACCTACGGCACCGATGCCCTCGCGCGCACCATGCTCGCCGCCCTCGACGGCCGCCGCGGCTGCCTGCTGGCCAACCACGGCACCATCACCTACGGCTCCAGCCTGTCCGCCGCCTACCACCGGGCGCAGCAACTGGAATGGTGCTGCCAGGTCTGGCTCCTCGCCCGCTCCGCCGGCGCCCCCGCCGTCCTCCCCAAGATCGAACTGGAACGGGTCCACGACAAACTCCGCACCTACGGCCAACCCTGACCACCCCGGTGGCCCCCGAATGCCAGGAGTGGGGCATTACTTGCGTTGATTGCAAGTAATGCCCCACTCACAGCATTCGCCACCCCCAACCGAGCACAACGTGCGGCCGCCCCCGAACCCCACACTCAGGTAGCCGAGTTCGACGTTCAGGTAGCCGAACTCCACGCTCAGGCAGCCGAGTTCCACGTTCAGGAAGCCGAGTCCCACACTCAGGCGCTCCAGTCCGACACTCGGGAAGCCGAGTTCCACACTCAGGCGGCGGGGGTGAGCACACAGGCGCCGTCAGGCGGAGAGGGTGCTGAACCGGCGTCGGTAGGCCGTGGGGGTCAGGCCGGTTCGTCGGCGGATCTGGGTGCGCAGGTTCGACGCGGTGCCGAGGCCGCTTGCGCGGGCGACCAGTTCCAGTCGTTGCTCTCCGCGTTCGATGAGGCGGCAGGCGAGCGAGACGCGTTCGGCGGTCAGCCAGGCCAGCGGGGTGGTGCCGAGTTCCGCGCGGAACCAGCGGTGCAGCGTCGCCGGGCTGACGGCGGCGGAGGTGGCCAGGTCGCCGATGGTCAACGGCTGGTCCAGCCGCTCCTGTGCCCAGGCGAGCACCGGCGCGAGCGACGCGTCCGGGATTTCCGGCACCGGGCGTTCGATGAACTGCCGTTGCCCGCCGTCGCGGTGGGCGGCGAACACCAGGCGGCGGCTGACCGCGTTCGCGACCTCGGCGCCGTGGTCCTGCCGGATCACGTACAACCCCAGGTCGAGCGCGGCGGCGCTCCCGGCGGCCGTGAGCACGTTGCCGTCGTGCACGAAGAGGACGTCCGGCACCAGGTCCACCTCGGAGAACCGCGAGGTGAACACCGAGGCCCACCGCCAGTGCGTCACGGCACGCCGTCCGTCGAGCACGCCCGCCGCGGCCAGGGTGAACGTGCCGGTGCAGAAGCTCATCAGGCGCGCACCCCGGCGCTCGGCCCGCCGGATCGCGTCGAGCACCCGCGGGTCGGGCGTGGACTCCGGGTCCGGGCGGTTCGGCACGATCACCGTGTCCGCCTCGTCCACGGCCTCGAGCCCGCGCACGCCGGACAACGTGAAGAACCCCTCGTGCATCCGGATCGACGGTTCGGCCGCGCACAGCGCGAACTCGTACCAAGGCCGGTCCAACTCGGGCCTCCGCAGGCCGAACAGTTCGGTGGCCACGCCCAGTTCGAACGGGTTGGACCCGTCGTCCACGATGGCGACCACTCGATGCGAGGATTCACGCGACATATGCGATTACTAGCACTCACGGCGGCGGGAAGCCAGCGCGCATGCTGAGCTCATGAGCAAGCAACCCACCTCCCTCGACGACGTACTGGCCGGATTCGACCAGGCGTGGAGCCCGCGCATCGTCGCCTTCGTCAACGACTACGACGTGCGCGTGGCCAAGTTCGCCGGCGAGCACGTGTGGCACGTGCACGAAAACACCGACGAGTTCTTCCTGGTACTGGACGGGGAAATCCGCATCGGCCTACGCGACGGCGAAGAACGCGAGGTCGTGCTGCGCAAGGGAGACACCTTCGTCGTGCCGCGCGGCGTGTACCACAAGCCGTCCTCAGTGGACGGTGCGTCCGTGCTCCTCTTCGAGCCGACCGGCACCCTCTCCGTCGGCGACCGGCACGACCCGGTCCCCGAACACGTCGACGAAACCACGGGCCACGTGGTGTCCTGAATCGGCGGCGTCGAGGGGGTTTTTCACCGCCCTGCTCGACGCCGACCAGGTCATTGTTTCCGCAGTAACGAATGTTGTTGTATCACCGACCTGACCCCTGGGACGTGAACGGCGGGAAGGGGCCGGAGATGGAGATCAGGGAACGGGCGCAAGCGCTGGCGCTGAAGATCCGTAAGCACAAGGCGAGCATCGAGACCGAGGAGGCGACCAAGAACGCGTTTGTCATGCCGTTCATCAGCACGGTGCTCGGCTATGACGTGTTCAACCCGGCCGAGGTGATTCCGGAGTTCACCGCGGATGTCGGGACCAAGAAGGGCGAGAAGATCGATTACGCGATCGCCCACGACGGGCAGGTCCAGGTGCTGGTCGAGGTCAAGAAGATCAACGACCCGCTGCGCATCGAGCACGCGTCCCAGTTGTTCCGGTACTTCGCGGTGACCAACGCGCGGATCGCGATCCTGACCAACGGTGAGGTCTACGAGTTCTACACCGACCTGGACGCGCCCAACAGGATGGACTCGAAACCGTTCCTGGTCCTGGACTTCTCCGACATCGACGACACGTTGCTGCCCGAACTCGCCAAGCTCACCAAGGAATCCTTCGATCTGCCCTCGGTGATCAGCGCGGCCGGAGAACTGAAGTACATCGGGCAGCTCAAGCGCGTGCTGGCTGCTCAGTTCAAGCAGCCGGAGGACGAGTGGGTCAAGTTCCTGACCACGCGCGTCTACGAGGGTTCCTTCACGCAGCGGGTGCGCGACCAGTTCCTCCCGCTCGTCGACAAAGCGGCCCGGCAGTTCCTCAACGAGCAGGTCAACGACCGGCTGAAGAACGCGCTCGGTGATCCCGATGTCTACGTCGGCGTTTCCGGTAGCGCGGCGGAGCCTGCCGCCAACGAATCGTCGCAGCCTGGAGCGGATTCTGCGCAGAAGGCCGCCGATGGTGCTGCTGAGGTTTTTACCACCGAAGCCGAGATAGAGGGTTATCGCATCGTCCGGGCTATCGTGTGCAGTGAGGTACCAGCGGCCAGGGTGGTCGCACGCGACACGAAGACCTACTTCGGTGTTCTCCTGGACGACAACAATCGCAAGCCGATCGCTCGACTCTGGTTCAACCGGTCGAAGTGGTACTTGGGAGTCTTCGACGAGAACAAGGTCGAAACCCGTCTTCCCATCACCGCGGTCGAGGACATCTACGCACATGCGGACCAGTTGAGGGATACGGTGTCACGTTATCTCGACAAGCCGAACGTCGTCGAACCCGTCCACGCTTCGACGGTGAGGCTCGTGGCCACCTGAGCGCGCGCAGGCCCACGTCCTGGATCGGGATCAGTTCGTGGCTGAAGGGACGCCGGTGCGCCGCGACCTCCTCGGCCACCGTTGCGCCGGTGTCCAGGTGGACGTACTCGTCGTCCCCCACAGGCTGCGACGGTAGCGCAGCGTTCGTGGCGCGACGGTCAGCCAAGCGCCCACCAGCACCACGTACCCCGTGACGGCGACCACCGCGAACAGTCCGGAGTGGACACGGGCGAACAGCGCGCTCGCCCCGGTCACCACGGTGCCGACCGGGAAGGTGAAGCTCCACCAGGACAACGTGAACGGCAGCCCCCGGCGGGCGGCGCGTCCGGTCAGCAAGGCGGCGATGGCCGACCACACCAGCGCGAAACCCAGCGTCGGTACGCCGTAGAGGAGGCCGAACGCGACCGCCGCCTGGCCGTAGGGGGCGGGCAGCACCGTGGCGGCGGGCCCGGCGAGCAGGTTCGCGGCGGTGATCGACTGCCCCAGCGGCCCGAGCACGATCCACACCGTCGGCACGCTGTCCGACCGCCCCAGCACCAGGCGCTGCCAGATCTGCGGCAGCAGGCACAACGTGGCGAACAGGCTCACGCCGAACATCGCGTAGCAGCCCAGCACCATGGTGAGCCGAAACTCCGGCGGCAGGTGCGGCACCAGCAGTGCGCCACCGGAAGCGGACACCATCGGCGGCACCACCGGCATCAACCAGCCCGCGAAGGTGTGCGACTCCCGCACCTGCTGCGTGGTCATCATCTTCACCGGCACCCAGATCGCCGTGCCCAGGCCAATCGCCGTGCCGATCGTCCACAGTGTCCAGTCGACGGCGAGCGCGGCGTCCAGGCCGATCCAGTCCTTGCCCAGCAGCAGGGCCCCGGAACCCACGGTGCACAACGCCATCGGCGGCGCGCCCCAGAACTGCGCCATCACCGGGTCCTCCAGCGACGACCGCCGCAGCCGGGTCAGCGCCATCGCGGAGACCACCACCAGCAGTACCGCGGCCACGGCCCAGACCAGGGTCGCGGCCGGGCGCAGCCCGGGGAAGCCCAGTGGCAGGGAGGCCGCGGCGGTGGCCACGATGCCGGTGCCCATGATCGAGGCGAAGAGGTTGGGGCCGAATTCGGGCGCGCAGGTGGGCAGGGGGCGGGGCAGCGTGCTGGTCACCGCCTCACCCTCCGGGTGAACGGCGCCGGGCAGTAGTCCCCAAACCGCTATGGATGCATAAACTGCGGTTATGCCCCTGCCCGCGCGCGTGAGCGACCTCACCAGCTACGACCTGCTGCTCAGCGTCGCCGAACTGGGCAGCATCGGCCGTGCCGCGCGAGCGCACGGCATGTCGCAGCCGGCTGCGAGCGTGCGGCTGCGGCAGTTGGAGTCGCAGGCGGGCGCGCCGCTGCTCGAACGCGGCGCTCGTGGCGCGCGGCTGACCACCGAAGGGCAGTTGGTCGCGAGCTGGGCTCAGCCGGTGCTCGACGCGGCGTCCGACCTGGAGACCGGGATCGCCGCGCTGCGGGCCGATCGCGACAGCCACGTGCGGATCGCGGCCAGTCTCACCGTCGCCGAATACCTGTTGCCGCGCTGGCTGATCGCGCTCAAGGCGGTCGACCCCGGCACGGTGGTCGCGCTGACCTCCGGCAACTCCGCCGACGTCGCCGCCCAGGTGCTCGCCGGGGAGGTCGAACTGGGCTTCGTGGAGAGCCCGGACATCCCGGAAGGCTTGCAGGCCAAGGAAGTTGCCCGCGATGAGCTGGTGCTGGTGGTCGCGCCGTCGCACCCGTGGGCCACGCGTCGCCGTCGCCCACGGGCCGCTGAGCTGGCGGCGACGCCGCTGGTCAGCCGCGAGCCCGGTTCGGGCACGCGCCAGGCATTGGAACGGGCTCTGCGGGCGCACGTCGATGGTGCGCTCGCAGAGCCCGCGCTCGAGGTGTCGTCGACCACCGCGATCAAGGCCGCGGCGGTCGGCGGGATCGGGCCCGCCGTGCTCAGCGCGCACGCCGTCGCCCCCGAGCTGGCGGCGGGCACGCTGGTCCGGCTCGGCGTGCCGGACCTGGACCTCGGCAGGCGCTTGCGGGCTATTTGGCCGTCTGGCCGGGCTCCGCGAGGACCGGCTCGCGAGCTGCTCGCGATCGCCCTGCAACCGAGCGGATGACCAGCCAGACCAGCGCGCCGATCGGGGCGAGCAGGATGGTCAGCACCAGTAGCGGCGCCATCAGCAGCGGGTGCACGCCGACTTCCCGGTTCTCCAGGTACATCCACCGCCCGACGAACAGGTCGAAGGCGATGATGTGCGCCCACACCAGGGTCGCCGCGCCCGGCTCGGCCATCAGCTCCTGCAGCCCGGTCAGCGACGGCTGCGCCACCGCGGGCAGCACCTCGGCCAGCCGCGGCACGGCGATCACCAGGTAGAGCAGCGCGGGCGGGGCGAACACCAGCGGCGAGGACAGGATCCGCCGGGTCCACGACCACCCGGGCGCCAGGATCATCAGCGCCCAGAACGGCGCAACCAGCACGAAGGTCAGGTCGAACAGGGTGGACATCATCGCTGGTGCTCCAGAACTCGTTGGGGGACAAGGGCTTTGCGGGTGGCGAGGGCGGTGGCGAGCACCAGCAGCGCGAAGGCGCCGAGGGTGAGCGCGTCCGGTTCGGTCACCGGCTGACCGCGCAGGGCCTGCCAGGTGATCAGGGCGAGCAGCCCGGCGTAGGCACCGGCGGCCACCCGGACCAGCCGCCTGCGGACCTCGACGTCGGCCAGTACCGGCACCCGGCTCGCCGCGGCGGTCAGCGCGAGCAGCAGCAACGGCAGCACCTGCAGTGCGTGCATGCCGACGAAGTGCGGGATGCGCAGGTCGCCGCCGGTGGTGCTCCAGCCGGTGACCGGCATGCCAGGGCCGCCGTCGGGGACGCCGACCGAGTGCGCGCCGACGGTGTCGGTGATGCCGGTGGCCAGCTGGTTCGCCGTCGGCAGCACCATCAGCACGCCCAGCGCCAGGCCGATGCCGGAGAGCAGCATGCCCAGCCGGATCGCCGAAGCCGAGGCACGATCGGCGTACTTGCCCACCAGCAGCACCGCGCCGAGCACGAAGTGCGCGATCAGTAGCACCGAGATGGTCGTCCCCATCACCCGGAACACCATCGCGTCGAACGCGGTGGCCACGTTGAAGTGGCTGCGGGTGCCGCGGAGGACCTGACCGCAGATCGCCACCATCTCCAGGGTGCCCGCCACCGCGATCACCGTGCCGGTCCACCAGCCCAGTCGCGGCCACCGGCTCTGGAAGGTGAGCATCCAGGCCCAGGTCAGCGCGTAGATGGTGAGCGACACGGCGAACTTGAACGGCTTGAGCCAGATCGGCGCCCCCAGCAGCACGCGGTCGTCGAGCACCAGTCCGGCCGCGGTGAGCACCGTCGTCGCGGCCATCGCCACGGTGAAGACCATGAGCGGCCGGTGCCACTCGCGCATCGAGCGCAGCTCCATTGTCTCTCCCAGTATGGATAGTGGCGCTGTCTACTATCGGATACTGACACTATCCACTCAACTCGAGTGAAAGGCAAGAGAAAACGGATAGCGGAGGTGTCCGTAGGCTGATCGAGAGGAACGGGAGACGAGATGCGCGTAGCGGAACTGAGCAAGCGGACCGGGGTGGCGGTGCCGACGATCAAGTACTACCTCCGCGAAGGCCTGCTGCCGCCCGGCGAGCTGACCAGCCCGAACCAGGCGCGCTACGGCGACGAGCACGTGCGGCGGCTGAAGCTGGTGCGGGCGCTGATCGACGTGGGCGGGCTGTCCATCGCCGCCGTGCGCGACGTGCTGGAGACCATGGCCGACTCGGACGAGTCGATGTACGAGGTGCTCGGCACGGTGCAGCGGAACCTGGGCGCCGACCTGTCCGCCGGCGACGGCGAGGCATATGAGAAGGCGAGCCGCATCGCATACGAGCTGATCGAGCGGCGTGAGTGGCAGGTGAAGACGGGCGCCCCCCAGTTGGAGGTGCTGACCGCCGCGCTGGCGACGCTGGTCGAATTGCAGGGGGAGGACCTGCTGGAGCTGCTCGACGCCTACGCCGAAGCCTCTGAGCGCATCGCCGAGGTCGACATCGACTACACCCGCCGCGGGGACGGCCGGGCGGGCGCGGTGGAGCGGATGGTGATCGGCACCGTGGTCGGTGACGCCATCCTGAGCGCCCTGCGGCGCCTGGCCCACGAGAACGAGGCCGCTCGACGGCTGCGCAGCGGTTAACGTTGAGTACCCGATCGGGTGGAAGGGGTGAGCGGTGATGGGGCGTCGAACGCAGGCGGGCGCGCCGGTGCCCGGGCGGTACCCGGTGCGGTTCGGCACCGCGGAACTGATCCGCGACCTCGACCGCGCCAACGGCTGGCAGCTCAGCGTGGACGGCGTCCCGCAGTCCTATGTGGATCTTGACCGGCCGTCGCACCTGGAGTTCGAGTACGTGCGGCGGATCGGCGACGTGGTCGATTGCCTGCCGGGGCTCGCGCTGGACGTGCTGCACGTCGGCGGCGGCGCGTGCACGCTGCCGCGTTACGTCGCGGCCACGCGGCCGGGGTCGCGGCAGCTGGTGTTCGAAGCGGACGGTCCGCTGATCGAACTGGTGCGTGAGCACCTGGACCTCCGGTCCGTGCCGGGGTTGCGGGTGCGCGAATCGGACGGTCGTGAAGGCGTCGCCAGCCGCCGCGACGATTCAGCCGATCTGGTGGTCCTGGACGCTTTCGAGCGCGCGTCGCTGCCGAGCAGGTTGGCCACGCTGGAGTGCACCAGGGAGGTCGCGCGGGTGCTGCGGCCGTCCGGCACGTACCTGGTCAACATCTCCGACGGCCCAGGGCTGCGGTTCGCCCGGCGCGTCATCGCGACCGTGACCTCGGTGTTCGAGCACGCGCTGCTGCTGTCCGAACCGGCGATCCTGCGCGGCAGGCGGTTCGGCAACCTGGTGCTGGCCGCGTCGGCGGTGGAACTGCCCTTCGCCGAGGTCGCCCGCCGGTCCGCCTCAGCCGCCTTTCCGGCCCGCTGCCTGGCCGACGACGAGCTGAAGTCCTTGCGCGGCAAGGCGGAACCACTGACCGACGCGGCGCCGGTGACCGGCCCGGTACCGCCGGACGACGTCTTCGGCCTGGCTGGACGGCGGTGAACCGGCCATGGCCCGCGCGTCCTACGCCGCGGTGTTCCGGGTGCCGTCGTTCACCGCGCTGTGGTCCTCGCAGGTGGTCTCGGTGGCCGGCGACCAGCTCGCCAGGGTCGCGCTCGCGGTGCTGGTCTTCGACCGCACGCAGTCGGCCGCGTGGACCGCGCTCGCCTGGTCGCTGACCTTCCTGGCCGACCTGCTCGGCGGGCTGTTCCTGGCCGGGCTGGCGGACCGCTACCCGGCGCGCGCGGTGCTCATCGCCGCCGATCTGGCCAGGGCCGGGCTGGTCGCGCTCATGCTGGTGCCGGGGCTGCCGATCTGGGGGTTGTGCGCGACGGTGTTCGCGGTACAACTGCTGTCCGCGCCGTTCTCCGCGGCACGGGCGTCGCTGCTGGTGAAGTGGTTGCGGCCACGGGGTCTGCACGATCTGGGCGTGAGCGTGGTGAGCACGACGTTCCAGGTGGCGTTGCTGGTCGGGCTGCCGCTGGGCGGTGGGCTGGTCGCGCTGCTCGGGGTGCCCGCCGTGCTGGTGATCGACGTGGCGACCTTCCTGCTGTCCGCCTTGGTGATCGGCGTCGGGGTGCGGGCCGAAGCCCGGAGGGGACCGGGCACCGGGATGACCCCGTGGCGGCGGGCGCGGGCGGGCGCGCGGCTGATCGCGGGACGGCCGAAGTTGCGGACGCTGCTGGTGCTGGCTTGTGTGGCGGGGTTCTACACCGCGCCGGAGGGGCTCGCGATCCCGTACGCCGAACAGATCGGGGCGGGTGCGGCGGGCGCGGGCTGGCTGCTGGTGGCGAATCCGGCGGGCACCGTGCTGGGGAACCTGGTGCTCGCGCGCTGGGTGCCGGAACGCTGGCGGCTGCGCTTGCTGGGTCCACTCGCGATCGTCAGCTGCGTGGTGCTGCTGCCGTGCTTCGCCGCGCCGACGCTGTGGCTCTCTCTGCTGTTGTGGACACTGTGCGGGGTGGCGTCCGCACACGACATGGTCACGCAGGCCGCGTTCGTCCGGGAAACGCCGGAAGAGCAGCTGGGGCAGGCGTTCGGCCTCGCGGGCGCGGCGCTGCGGGTGGCGCAGGGGCTCGGCATCGTCGCGACCGGCGCGCTGGCCGGGTTGACCGGTCCCGCCGCGGCCATCGGGCTCACCGCCGCCGTGGGCACGCTGGCCGCCGTGGTGGCGGCCGGGGCCTGGCACCGGGCGTCGGCATCCCCGTCCGCGGCTGCTGGCTGACAGTCCCGGACGGGGGGCGGCCGCTGCTCGGTCACCAGTTGTTCTCCTGCTTGCGCATGGGGAATGTCACCTCTTCTCGTACTGAGTGCACGTCACCGGGCCTGGGACTGGGCTCACCAGTTGTTCTCGCGCATGGCCGCTCACCTCCCCTCGCGCGGCGGATCCCGGAGCCACTCGGCTGTCCGGGTGGTTTCAGCATCGGGTATGACCGGCCCTGTACACAAACCGTGATCGGTTGGTTACGGTGAAGATATGGGTTCGTTCCGCCGGACCACCGGGTGGGCCCTCTGGGCGGCACCACGCCAGGTCGTGGTGTGGGTGCTCGCTGTCGAGGTGGGGGCGCTGGCCGCCACCGCGGGCACCGCTGCGCTGGCGCCGGTGGACGCCGCCGGGCTGGTCCGCTTCGGTCTGCTCGGCGCCTGCCTGGTCGCGCACGTCGAGTTGTCGAGGACGGTCGAGCGCAAGCGGGAGATCGCCGCCGGTTCCGGGCCGTACCTGAGCACCACGAGCGTGTGGAACTTCGCCGGGGTGATCGTGCTGCCCCCGGCGCTGGCGAGCGCGATGGTCCTGCTCGGCTACGGCTACATGTGGTTCCGGGTGTGGCACCGCCGCGGCACGATGAAACCGCACCGGTGGTGGTATTCGGCCTGCACGGTGCTGCTGGCGAACCAGGCCGCGGTGGTGGTGCTGGCGCTGGCACCCGGTGTGCCCACCTCGGCGACCGCGGTCGCGGTGGTGGTGGCCGCCGGTGCCGTGCGGTGGTTCGCGAACTACGCGCTGATCTGCGCGGTGAAGTTGCTGTCCGAGCCGCGGGCGCGCGTACGGGACGTGATCGGCGGCTTCGGCGAGCAGATCCTCGAAGTCGGCGCGATGGGGTTGGGCCTGCTGGCGGCGTGCGTGGTGCAGACCCCCGCGGTGCTGCTGGTCGGGGTGCCCGCCGTGCTGGTGGTCCTGGGCCGGTCGGCGCAGGTGGCGCAGTTCCGGAAAGCCGCGGAAACCGATGGCAAGACGCAACTGTTCAACGCGACCGCGTGGACGCAGTTCGCCACGCACGCACTGGAACGCACCAGCCGCCGCGGGGGCACGTTCGGCCTGCTGATGATCGACCTGGACCACTTCAAGCGCATCAACGACGAACACGGCCACGGCGCCGGTGACGTGGTGCTGAAGGCCGTGGCGAAGTCGATCTCGGAAGGCGTCCGATCGGGTGACCTGGTCGGCAGGTTCGGCGGGGAGGAGTTCGTGGTCGCCCTGCCGGACATCACCGCGCGTGAACTGATGGCCGTCGGAGAACGGCTGCGCCGCGGGGTGGCCGCCCTGGAGGTCCCGACCGGCCACGTCTCCATCTCGATCGGCGCCGCACTGGCGCCGGACAACGGCCAGAGCGTGCAGGACCTGCTGACCACCGCCGATGCCGCCATGTACGCCGCGAAACACCGAGGCCGGAACCGCGTCCAAGCCGCCGCCGGCCTGCTGCCCTGACTCTTCGATGTCACGAATGTGGCTTTGGGGGCCGATTACGCCCCCAAAGCCACATTCGTGTCCCTGCTGGGCGCCCACCATGTCACGAAAGCCACTTTCGAGACGTCTAACGTCTCGAAAGCCACATTCGTGACACCCCCATGTCCCAAACTTCACATTCGCGCCACGGCCTCCCCGCACCCATGCCGTGAAAGCCACATTCACGGCCGATTACGCCGTGAAAGCCACATTCACGGCACCAAAGCCCCCCGCCAACCGCCGCCCGGCCGCAAAAAGCGACCCTAAGAGCCACGGCCACCAGGCAGCACAAACGGGACCATACGAGCCACCCACCCCTCCCCATCCCCGGTCCAAAGCCCAAAACACGGCGAAGGTGTCCTTGTCAAGGCATTAGTCCAGCCTTGACAAGGACACCTTCGCCGTAGTCACACTAAAAAACCGGGGTGGCAACCCTCAAAACCCAGAATCACACCAACCGATACCCCATCCCCCGAACAGTAGCGATCCGCTCCTGCCCCACCTTCCGCCGCACCGTCCGCACATAAACGTCCACCACATTCGACCCAGGATCGAAGTCGTAACCCCACACATGCGACAAAATCTGCTCCCGCGACAAAACCTGCCCCGGATGCCGCAAGAACAACTCCAGCAAAGCGAATTCCCGAGCCGTCAAATCCGTAGTCGACTCCGAAGTCTGAGCCCGCCGCGTACGCAGATCCAAAGACAAACCGTTGTGCCGCAACACAGTCAGCTCCGGCGCCCCACCCACGGGCTTCAACCGCAACCGGATGCGCGCCAACAACTCCTCGAACCGGAACGGCTTCGTCATGTAGTCATCCGCGCCACCCTCCAAACCGGCGACGGTGTCACCCACCGAACCCCGGGCGGTCAGGATGATCACCGGGGTCTGCGCCCCGGCGGCCCGCATGGCGCGCAGCACGTCGAAACCGTCGCGTTTCGGCAGGCCCAGGTCCAGCACCACCAGGTCGAAGTCGGCCGACACGGCGCTGGTCAGCGCGGCGTCGCCATCGGTCACCACCGTGGTGCTGAAACCGTTGGCCCGCAAGCCCTTCTCCACGAAGGAAGCGATGCGCAGCTCGTCTTCGGCGATCAGGATGCGGCTCACCGCGAACCCCCAGGCAGCTCGATACCGAAAGTCGCGCCCTCACCCGGCGGCGAGTGCACCAGCACCCGGCCGTGGTGGGCGTCGGCGATGGCTTTCACGATGGCGAGCCCCAAGCCCGCGCCCTGCGGATCACGACTACCCGAAGCACCCCGCGAGAAACGTTCGAAGATCTTCGACGCCTCCTCCGGCGGCACCCCGGCACCGCTGTCGGTCACCCAGAACGAAACCACTCCACCGGCCAAAGCGGACCCGAGGCGGATGGCGTCCCCGGCCGAGGTGTGCTGCACCGCGTTCTGCGCCAACTGCAACACAGCCTGCGTCACGCGCTGACCGTCCACCCACGCCTCACCCTCGCCGATCGCCTCCAGCGACCACGCCCGCGGCGCGATCGCCCGCATTTTCGCGTCCAGGTCGCTGGTCAGCTCCGGCACCGAGGTCCACGCCGGTCGCAGGAAGTCCGGCTGCCCGGCTTTCGCCAGCAGCAGCAGGTCGTCGACGATGCGGGCCATCCGGTCCAGCTCGTCGGTGCACAACCGGACCACCTCGGCGCGTTCGGTCGGGTCGTCGCCGAGCAGCTCCAGGTGGCCGCGCACGATCGTGATCGGCGTGCGCAGTTCGTGCCCGGCGTCGTCGAGGAACTCGCGCTTGGTGCGGAACGCCTGGTCGAGGCGGTCGAGCATGGCGTTGAACTGTTCGGCGAGCGCGGCGATGTCGTCGCGGCCGTCGACCGGGATGCGGTGGGTGAGGTCGTGCTCGGTCAGCCGCGCGGCTGCGAGGCGCACGGTCCGGATCGGCGCCAGGATCTGCCCGGCCGCGAACCACGAGATCCCGGCCCCGAGCACCAGCGCGATCGCGCACACGCCGATCAGCGAACGCACCGTCGACGCCGCCTCCGGTCGTTCCGCGTCGGTGAAGAAGCCGCTGATGAACCACCCGGCCGGCTGGTCGCCCTGTTCCGGCGGCAGCATCTCCACCCGCGACCAGCGCAGCTCACCGGCCGAGGTGACCACGGTCCCGGTCGACTGCTCGGTGGTGATGATCTGGCGCACCACGTTCGTGTCGATGCCCTTGCCGCCGGTGCGGCCCTGCCCGATCAGGTTCGGCACCTCGGGCGTGCCGACCGCGCCGATCAGCACCTCGGCCGGATCGGTGTACTGGGTCTGCAGGTGCAGGCGCAGGATCTGCTCGGGGTCGCGCAGCGGCTGCCCGTCCGCGGTGATGGCGTTCGCGGCGAAGGTGCGGAACTCCTCGGAGTCCTGATCGAGGCTGCGGTTGACCCGGTCGTCGATGGCGTCGTACTCGAACTCGGAGACCAGCAGCACCACCGAGGCCAGCCCGGCCGCCATGACCAGCACGAACCAGCCCATGATGCGGACCCGCGCGGGGATGCGGCGCGGATCAGTCGTCGTCATCGTCGTTGTTGTCCAGGTTGTCGTCCAGATCGTCATCGTCCACGGGCGGTGGCGGGGGCAGCCAGGTGTCGGAAGGCGCGGCGCTGCTCGGCGGCGGTGCCGAGGACGTCGGCGGGGGCGGCGTGAACGTGGCCGACTCACCGATCCGCACGGTCGCCGGTTCCCGCGGCGGCTCCGGGTCGGCGAGCAGCAGCAGCGCCACCGCCGCACCCACCGGCAGGGCGAGCGCGGCGATCAGCGCGATCAAGCGCGACGCCTTCGTCATGCCCCCACCTTCCGCCCGCCCGGCCAATGCCCGATGAAGCGATGATGAGGAAACCTTCATGATCGCGCCAGCCGGGCCAAGACCGCAGTCGAGAGGAACCCCGGCCCGCCACCCCGGGCAATGATGCAAGGACCACCACCCCTGGGAGTAGGCGATGAGAACCGCGCACCGGACCTGTTCCATCTGTGACGCCGTCTGCGGCCTCCGGCTCACGCTGGACGACGACAACCGGGTGACCTCGGTCAAGGGCGATCCGGACGACCCGTTCTCGCAGGGGTACGTCTGCCCCAAGGGCGCCAGCTTCGGCCAGCTCGACGAGGACCCGGACCGCCTGCGGCACCCGATGGTCCGGCGGGGCGACACCTGGCACGAGGTCAGCTGGGACGAGGCGTTCGCCGAGGTGGAGCGCGGCCTGACCGGGGTGGTCGAGCGGCACGGGCGCGAGGCGCTGTCGGTCTACTTCGGCAACCCGACCTTCCACACCATGGCCGGGTTCATGTACCGGGTGCCGCTGACCCAGTCGCTGGGCAGCCGCAACGTCTACTCGGCGGGCACCATCGACCAGATGCCCAAGCACGTGGCCAGCGGGTACCTCTTCGGCGACCCGATGGCGATCGCGGTGCCCGACGTGGACCGCACCGACCACCTGCTGGTGATCGGCGCGAACCCGCTGGAGTCGCACGGCTCGCTCTGCGCCGCCCCCGACTTCCCGCGCCGGCTCAAGGCGCTGCGCCGCCGCGGCGGCAAGATCACCGTGGTCGACCCGCGCCGCACGCGCACCGCGAAGTTCGCCGACGAGCACCTGTTCATCCGGCCCAGCACCGACGCCTTCTTCCTGCTCGGCATCGTCCACACCCTGCTCGCCGAGAACCTCGACACGGTCACCCTGGACGTCAACGGCCTCGACGAGCTGCGTGAGCTGACTGCCGAGTTCACCCCGGCCGCCGTCTCGCCGATCTGCGGTATCGACGCCGACGACATCGCGCGCACCGCCCGCGAACTGGCCGCCGCGCCGACCGCCGCCGTCTACACCCGCATCGGCACCTGCACCTCGGAGTTCGGCACGCTCACCCAGTGGCTGGTCGACCTGGTCAACATCCTGACCGGCAACTTCGACCGCCCCGGCGGCGTGATGTTCACGCGCACCGCCGCGCTGGAGGTCTTCCGCACCGGCCAGGCGTTCACCACCGGCAACTTCCACAGCCGCGTGCGCGGGCTACCCGAAGCGCTCGGTGAGCTGCCGGTCGCCACGCTCGCCGACGAGATCGAGACGCCGGGGGAGGGCCAGGTCAAGGCGCTCATCTCGATCGCGGGCAACCTGGTGCTCTCCGCGCCGAACGGCCCGCGCCTGGACAAGGTGCTGCCGGAGCTGGACTTCATGGTCTGCGTGGACCCGTACCTCAACGAGACCACCAAGCACGCCAACGTGATCCTGCCGCCGCCGCGCATGCTGCAGATGCCGCACTACGACTTCCTGCTGCTCACGGTGACCGTGCGGAACTACACCCGCTTCTCGCCCGCGATCCTGCCGCTGGAGGACGACCAGCTCTCCGAAGCCGAGATCATGGCGAAGCTCACGCTGATCGTGTCCGGGCAGCCCGCGAGCACCCCGGCCTCGGTGCTCGACGAAATGATCGTCGGCCAGCTGACCGGCGGGTCCGAGGAGATGCGCGCCGGGCTCACCGGCGACAGCGGTCCCGAACTGATGCTGGACGCGATGCTGCAACTCGGCCCGTACGGACTTTCCCTGCGGAAGCTGCGCGAGAACCCCCACGGCATCGACCTCGGCCCGCTGGAGCCGCGGGTCAAGGAGCTGATCTGCACCCCGTCCGGCCGTGTCGAGCTGAGCCCGCCGGAGATCACCGGCGACCTCGTGCGCCTGCGGTCCCGGCTGGCCGAACCGGCGCCGGAGTTCCTGCTGATCGGGCGGCGTCAGCTGCGGTCCAACAACAGCTGGCTGCACAACGTGCCCGGCCTGCGCGGCGGCAGCAACCAGTGCACGCTGCACATCAACCCGGCCGACGCCGAGCGCCTGGGCCTCGGGGAGCAGGCGGTGATCAGGTCATCGGCCGGTGAGCTGGTGGTGCCGGTCGAGCCGAACGACGGGATCATGCCCGGCGTGGTCAGCCTGCCCCACGGCTGGGGCCACACCGGCCGCGGCCAGCGCGTCGCGACCACCGATCCCGGCGTGAACGCGAACACGCTGACCGACGAGCGGGTGGTGGACGTGCTCTCCGGGAACGCCGTGTTCAACGGCGTCCCGGTGAGCCTCACCCCGGTGGGTCAGTAGCGGTAGTGGTCGGCCTTGTACGGGCCGGCCACATCCACGCCGATGTACTCGGCCTGCTTCTTGGTGAGCTCGGTCAGCCGCACGCCGAGCGCGTCGAGGTGCAGCCGCGCGACCTTCTCGTCGAGGTGCTTGGGCAGCCGGTAGACGTCGATGGCGTACTCGTCCGGCTTGGTGAACAGCTCGATCTGCGCGATCGCCTGGTTGCTGAACGAGTTCGACATCACGAAGCTCGGGTGCCCGGTGGCGTTGCCGAGGTTCATCAGGCGGCCCTCGGACAACACGATGATCGCGTGGCCGTCGGGGAAGACCCACTCGTGCACCTGCGGCTTGATCTCCACCTTGCGGATGCCCGGCACCTTCGCCAGCCCGGCCATGTCGATCTCGTTGTCGAAGTGTCCGACGTTGCCGACGATGGCGTTGTGCTTCATCCGCGCCATGTCGGCGGCCATGATGATGTCCAGGTTGCCGGTGGTGGTGATGAAGAGGTCGCCCTTCTCGAGCACGTCCTCCAGACGCACCACCTCCAGCCCCTCCATCGACGCCTGCAGTGCGCAGATCGGGTCGACCTCGGTGACCACCACGCGCGCGCCCTGGCCGCGCAGCGATTCCGCGGCACCCTTGCCCACGTCGCCGTACCCGCAGATCACCGCGAGCTTGCCGCCGAGCATCACGTCGGTCGCGCGGTTGATGCCGTCGGCCAGCGAGTGCCGGATGCCGTACTTGTTGTCGAACTTCGACTTGGTCACCGAGTCGTTGACGTTGATCGCCGGGAACAGCAGCTTGCCCTCTTCGGCCAGCTTGTAGAGCCGCTTCACGCCGTTGGTGGTCTCTTCGGTGACGCCCTTGATCTCGGCGGCGATCCGGGTGAACCGCTGCGGGTCGGCGGCGAGGCTGTCGCGCAGGGTGCGCAGGACGATCCGGTACTCGTCCGGGTCCTCGTCGGTGGCCTGCGGGACCGCGCCCGCCGCCTCGAACTCCACGCCCTGGTGCACCAGCAGCGTGGCGTCGCCACCGTCGTCGAGCAGCATGTTCGGCGCGTGCCCGCCGGGGAAGGTGAACAGCTGCTCGGTGCACCACCAGTACTCGTCCAGCGTCTCGCCCTTCCAGGCGAACACCGCGGTGCCGGTGGGCTGCTCCGGCGTGCCGTCGCGGCCGACGACCACCGCGGCGGCGGCCTCGTCCTGGGTGGAGAAGATGTTGCAGGACACCCAGCGCACCTCGGCGCCGAGGTCCACCAGGGTCTCGATCAGCACGGCGGTCTGCACGGTCATGTGCAGCGAGCCGGCGATCCGGGCGCCCTTGAGCGGCTTCGAGCCGGCGTACTCGGCGCGGATCGCCATCAGGCCGGGCATTTCGTGCTCGGCGAGGCGCAGCTGGTGGCGGCCGGCTTCGGCCAGCGCCAGATCGGCCACCGCGAACTCGAGGCCGTTCACCTTCTGCAGTTTCGCGTTCATTCGGAGTCTCTCCCGCAAGGTGTTTCCGGGCGGCATTCATCGCCGCACCGGCATGGTTCGTCGGTGCGCTCAGTAATTCGGCCGCGCCTTCGGCACGGCGGCGAGGTCGCTTGGGAGCCGTTCGCTGGACCAAGCGAATCGGCGCTGCGGATGGCTACGAGCCGCTTGCTCCAGCAAACGGCGCGACCTCGCGATTCGCCATGCCAGAAGTTCAACGGGCGAACAAAAAGGGCACCTCCGGATTCGGAGGCGCCCTTGTGTTCGTCCCGCGAAGACCGAGCGTGGCGGACCCGTGGTCCGTCGCAGCGCCTCTCGGCCTCCGACTCCAGGGTTGCAGCCCCGGCGAGGGCTGTCAACGCCGTCGGTAGGGTGAGGAGATGCGGAAGCAGATCCCGGTGGTGCTGGTCGCCGGTTTCCTCGGCGCCGGCAAGACGACCCTGCTCAACCACTTGCTGCACAACAGTTCCGGCGCGCGCATCGGCGTGGTGGTCAACGACTTCGGCAGCATCGGCATCGACGCGATGGCCGTGGCCGGGCAGGTCGACTCGATGGTCTCGCTGAACAACGGCTGCCTGTGCTGCGCGGTGGACGCGAGCGGCCTGGACGGCATGCTGGCCCGGCTGAGCGGTGCCGACCTGGACGTGATCGTGATCGAGGCGAGCGGGCTGGCCGAGCCGCGCGGGCTGATCCGGCTGCTGCTCTCGAGTGAGGACGAACACATCGAGTACGGCGGGCTGGTCGAGGTGGTCGACGGTGCCGAGTTCACCGCCGTCCGCGAGCGCCACCCCGAACTGGCCGACCACGTGCGCCTAGCGGACCTGGTGGTGCTCAACAAGATCGACCGGAGCACCGAAGGCGTGCGGGAGGTCGTCGAGGAACTGGCGCAGGGTGTGCCGGTGCTCGCGGTGGACCACGGCCGCATCGACCCGTCGCTGTTGTTCGAACTCCCCGAGCGGCGCGAGGAATACGCGCGGCAGCTGTCGTTCCTCGATCTGTCCGAAGAGGACCATTCGCAGCACGCGCACGCCACCTACGACAGCGTCGAATTCGAGATCGAGGTGCCGCTGCACCCCCGGCGGTTCATGGAATTCCTGGAAAACCGGCCGGCCGGGATCTACCGGATCAAGGGCGAGGTGAACCTCGGCCTTCCCGGGCACGACAAGAAGTACACGCTGCACACCGTCGGTGCTTTCCTGCGACTGCGCCGATCCGGCTGGGCGTCAGGGGAACGCCCGGCCACGCGCCTGGTGCTGATCGGTGCCGGAATCGACGGCGCGCGGATCCGCGAACAGTTGCGCGGTTGCGAAGAACCCGATCCGGCCAAGGTGGATTCACAGGCCATGCTCACGGTGTTGCGTTTCCTGCCGGAGGAATAGCGCCTTCAGCCGGGCTCGACACCGCATCGAGCGGTTTACGCGATCTTTGTGATCGACGTGCCGCTTGTGAGGCTGGAGAGCGAAAGCCCATGTGCCGAATCTACGGTTTTTTCAACGCGAAGGCGACACCGCACGAGTTGCGCACGGTCGCCGCCCTGCAACACCACGGCGGCCCGGACGGCCGCGGTGCCGCGAGCGCCGGCGGCTGGGGGATCGGGAACAACCGCCTGGCGATCGTCGACCTCGACGGCGGGGCGCAGCCCTACGAACTCGACGCGATCAAGGTCGTGTTCAACGGCGAGATCTACAACCACGTGCGCCTGCGCGCGGAACTCGTCGCGAAGGGCTACCGGTTCGCCGACCACTGCGACGGCAACGTGCTGCCCGCGCTGTACCACGCCTACGGGGACGCCTTCGTCGACCACCTCGACGGCATGTACGCGATCGCGGTGATCGACCAGCGCGGCGCGGAACCGCGGCTGCTGCTGGCGACCGACCACATCGGCATGAAACCGCTGTACTACCGGTGGAACGCGGCGGCGCGCTCACTGCACTTCTCCTCGGAACTGCCGGCGCTGCTGGGCTTCGGCGAGGTGGCGCCGTCCGAATGGGACGCCGGGCTGGACGCCTACCTGGCCACGAAGACCCCGTTCGGTGAGCAGACCATGTTCGACGGCGTGAAGGTCATGCCGCAGTCGACCACGATGATCTGCACCGAGTACTCCGGGCTGCGCAGCTACCGCCGCGGCGTCGTCGACATCACCGAGGTGCTGCCGGAGGACGACGCCGCCGTGGCCCAGGACCTGCAGGAGCGCCTGCGGTACGAGGTCGGGCAGCTGCTCGTCGCGGACGTGCCGGTGGCCACCATCACCTCCGGCGGTCTCGACTCCAGCCTGGTCACCGCGCTGGCCGCCGAGACCGAGGCCGAGCTGCACACGTTCAACATCGCCTACACGGGCAACTGGCCCGCCGACGAGCGCCGCTTCGCGCGCCAGGTGTCCGAACGGTCGGGCACGAACTACCACCAGGTGGAGATCGACCCGGCGACCTTCCCGGACCTGCTGGCCGACGTGGTCTGGCACCTCGGGCAGCCGAACGCCGACCCGATCACGCTGAGCACCTACGCGTTGTTCAACGCGGTGCGGGACAGCGGGTTCAAGGTCGCGCTGACCGGTGACGCGGCCGACGAGGTGTTCGGCGGCTACTCCCGGATGGCGGCGGCGACCCAGGCCTTCGCCACCGAGAAACCCTGGTACGACAACTACCTCGACGCGCTCGGCGTGCTTCCGGCGGCTGCCCGGTACGAGCTGTACACCGACGACTACCGGGCCGCGCTGGCCGACTCGGGCCCGGCCATCCCGGCCGAGGCGACCGCCAAGCTGGCCACCGGCGAGGGCTCGGTGCTGGCCCGGATCACCGAGTTCGAGCTCGGGCACCGGCTGCCCGCCTACCACCTGCGCCGGGTGGACCACCTGAGCATGTCCGGTTCGGTGGAGGCCCGGTTGCCGTTCTGCCAGCGTTCGGTGATCTCGCTCGGGCGGGCGTTGACCGACCGGCAGCGCATCGACGGCACGGGCGTCAAGCGGACGCTCTACGCGGCGGCCGCGGGACTGCTGCCGGACGAGGTGCTGAACCGGCCGAAGCAGCCGTTCACCCTGCCGATCACCGCGATGCTCACGCCCGGCTGGCCGTTGTGGGAGTACGCCAGGGACCTGCTGGCCGGCTCGCGGCTCAAGGCGGCGGGGCAGGTCGACGCGAGCGCGGTCGACCGGCTGTTCGCCCGGCAGGCGACCGAGCCGGAGGACACCACGGCGCTGACCATCTGGGCGCTGGCGGTGCACGAAATCTGGCGGGAGCAGTTCTTCGGCGCGAAGCGGGGCCGCTGATGGCGGGGCTGATCGGGCGGCTGCGCCGGGCGGCGGCCGCGACCGTGGAACTGCTGGACGTCATCATCGACCGGGACCCGTCGATCCGCTCGCGCAGCGAGGCGCTGCTGCACCCGACGGTGCTCGCGCTGGCTGGCTATCGGGTCGGCAATCGGTTGTACCGCAAGGAAAGGTTCAAGTCGGCGCGCGCGGTGTGCATGCTCACGCGCGTGCTCACCGGCGGCATCGAAATCCACCCCGGCGCGCGCATCGGCCGGCGGTTCTTCATCGACCACGGCTGTGGCGTGGTGATCGGGGAAACCGCGATCATCGGCGACGACGTGTCGCTGTTCCACCAGGTGACGCTGGGTTCGTACGGCTGGTGGCAGGACCGCGGCCGCGCCGACGGCCGGCGGCACCCGCAACTGGGGAACGGGGTCACCGTGGGCGCGAACGCGAGCCTGCTGGGGCCGATCACCGTGGGGGACAACGCGCTCATCGGGGCGCAGTCGCTCGTGCTGCAGGACGTACCCGCGGATGCCCACGTGCGGGCCCCTGCGGGGGATGTGGTGCAGCGGCACACACCCACCGTCGTACAACTACCGCGCGCCAGCTGACCCTAGTGCTAGGAGTGGGGCATTACTTGCGTTGATTGCAAGTAATGCCCCACTCATAGCATTCGCCCCCCCGAACCCCACGTTCGCGCGCCCGAACCCCACGTTCAGGCAGCCGAACCTCGCGTTCGCGCGGCTGAGTGCTACGTCCAGGCAGCCGAGTTCCACGTTGGAGCCTTCGCGAGTGTGGGGTTCGCGTGCCCGAAGGTGATCGCTCGAGTGTTGAACTCGGGCGCCTGAGTGTGGGGTTCGCTTGCCTGAGTGTGGAACTCGGCTTCACGAGTGTGCGCTTCGGCTGCCTGGGTTCGGGGCTCGAGCGGGGGCTCGCCAGCGCGAGCGTGGGCTTTCGTGTGCCCGGAGGCCAGGCTCGAGAACCTGAGTGTGGGGTTCGGGTGTCTGGACGTAGGACTCGGGTGCCTGAGTGTGGATGTCGGCTTCGCGAACGTGGGACTCGGGACTCGGGGCCCGGGTGTGGGGGTTCGGCGGCGCCGAGTGTGGGACTCGGGTGCGCCAACGTGAAGTTCGGGCTCGCGAACGTGGGGTTCGGGTGCGTGAACGTGGGGTTCGGGTGCGTGAACGTGGGGTTCGGGTGCGTGAACGTGGGGGTGGGGAGCCGGGGTCCGGTGGGGCCGGGCCCCGGCTCGGGGGGTCAGCGGACGGCGAGGCCTTCGACCTTGCGCGGCGCGGACGGGATGTGGAACAGGTCGGCGAACAGCTCGAACAGGGCCGGGTCGCCGGAGATGCTCAGGATGCCCTGGTCCAGCGCCTCCCGCGGGGAGATCTCCTTGGCGAACACCGGCTTGATGGAGCCGTAGCAGGTGACGGTCAGGTCGGCGTCGGGGTACGGGCCTTCGCCGACCTTCAGGTCCTCGCCGTCGATCAGCACGTGCAGCGTCATCTCCGGGCCGTAGTGCAGCTCGTAGCTGACCCGCACGTTGCTCGCCAGCTCCGGCCGGAACGTGGTGTACAGCGACAGGATCGCGGTGTCCAGGGTGAACACGTCCTCCTCACCCGGCGTGCCGAGCGACCGGGCGCCCCACAGGCCCAGCGTCAGCACGACGGCCTCCAGCTCGGCGCCGTACTCGGTGAGCTCGTAGACCACCGAGGCGTCCAGCTGCGGCAGCACGCGCCGCCGGACCACGCCGGCTTCCTCCAGCTCGTTCAGCCGCGCCGAGAGGATGCTCGACGGGATGCGCGGCAACCCGGCGCGCAGGTCGGTGAACCGCTTCGGCCCGAGCAGCAGATCCCGGACCACGAGCATGCCCCAGCGCTCGCCCACCATCTCCATGGCACGTGCCAGGCCGCAGAACTGTCCGTACTTTCGACTCATCGTGTATCCCCATTTTCGTCTGGTTGAGACCTCGGTTGGACGGAGATGATCGGGCAGTCGCGCCACAGCTGGGTTCCAGAGTCTGTTGTCCGGCTCGAAATCCGCTCGACACCCGAACGAGCACCTGCACACGGTGCTCGTGCCCGAATTGACACACTGCGAAAACGCTTTACCCTCTCCGTGGCTTTCCCGGTGAGCAGGTAACGCATCAGGAGGGGTCTCCGGCCGAAAGCAGTTCGTGGTGCAGCACCTGCAGTTCGTCGCAGGGCTCCACGCCCAGCTCCGTGGTCAGCCGCGTGCGCAGCTGCCGGTAGGTGGCCATCGCGTCGGACCGCCTGCCGCTGCGCCCCAGCACCCGCATGAGCTGCCCGTGCAGGCCTTCGTCGAGCGGGTTCGAGGTGACCAGCGACCGCAGCTCACCGACGAGCTCCCGGTGCATGCCGGCCTCGATCTCGGCCTCGATCCGCAGGTGCTGCGCCGCCCGGCGCTGTTCCTGCAGGTCGACCGCGTAGGCGGCGAGCACCGAACCGCAGTTGACGTTGGCCAGCGGTGGCCCGGACCAGAGGCCGAGCGCGCCGCGGAACGAGCGGGCCGCGTCGCCGAAGCGCCGCGCCTCCATCTCGTCGCGGCCGCGACGGCACAGCTGCTGGAACTCGTACACGTCGACCTGCGCGGGGTCGATGCGGAAGACGTACCCCGGCGGCTTGGTGGCGAGCATCGACTCGGGGTCGGCCGCCAGCCCGTTCTGCTCGATGCAGCGGCGCACCTGGTAGACGTAGGTCTGCATGGTGGTGCGCACGCTGCGCGGTGGCTTGTTCGCCCACAGTTCGGCGATGATGGACTCGATCTGCACGACCTTGCCGGGCCGCATCAGCAGCATCGCCATCAGCTGCAGGATCTTGGGCGCCGTCGGCGCGTGGTCGATACCGTCCTTGAGCACTTCGAGCGGGCCGAGAAGGGTGAACGTCACCGCGCTTTCGGCCGTGCCGCCGGGGCTGCCACTCCCGGCCGGAACTTCGGAAACCAACACGTTCCCTCCCAGTCGACTTCTCCGCGTGAACCGACTGCTCCCCAGTGCGTCCGTGCTCCTCCGGCGAGAGTCGTGCGTTTCTCGAAGATTGACAGAAATGCCCTGGTCAGCGGCAGTGAGAGGGGCACCGATCGTGACGTGAATATGGCCGGGGCCCATGTGAGAAACACATGTCGGACCCATGTGGGCGGCACTGGAAGTGCGACCGGTAATCGACGGAGGATTCTCCCATCACCCCGAACACCCCGCAAATCGGAGGATGAGATGGACAAGCTGAACGTGGTCGAGCTGCCCCGCGAGGACAACGTCGTGCTGGTGATCGACCGCTTCGACCAGTGGCACAACCAGGCGGGCCTGGCACTGGTGCCCACCCAGTGCTGGACCTCCGGCAACCCGACGACCACCTTCCCGGAAGCCGCCTGATGGACGGCGGTGTCGCGGCGAGAGTCCCGGTCTTCAAAAGCCACCTGCGTGCCGAGGTGAACGAGGGCGAGGGCGCCTACCTGTTCTCGGAGCACGGGGTCACCGCACTGCGCGGGGCCCGGATCGCTTCGCTCGCGGCACTGCTCGACGGGAACCACGACTTCGGCGACCTGCTCCGCGCCCAGCCCGGCGGCATGGACGCGGACCAGGTGACGAACCTGATCGGCCAGCTGGTCGACGCCGGGCTGGTCAGCCTCCGCACGCCGGAGGACTCCGAAGTGGACGAACAAGCGCAGGCGTACTGGGACGCCTGCGGAGTGGCTGCCGCGGACGCCGCCCGCGCCGCGGTCGCCACGGTGGCGCTGGTCGGGGTCAACGCGACCACCGGCCTCGCCCAGGTGGAGAAGGCGCTGCGGGAGACCGGAGTGGACGTCCACTCCGGACCGAGCGCCACCGCCGACCTGACCGTGGTGATCTGCGAGGACTACCTCGACCCCGGCCTCGCGGCGGTGGACGCGGCCCAGCGCGCGATGGGGAAACCGTGGCTGCTGGCCAAACCGGCAGGCACCCGGGTCTGGCTCGGGCCGTTCTTCGAGGCGGACCAGCCGGGTTGCTGGCACTGCCTGTCGAACCGGCTCTGGGGGCACCGCCACGCCGAAGCCTGCGTGCAGGCCTCGCTCGGCAGGCAGGGGCCCGCGTCCCGGCCGGTGCCGTCGCTGCCGCCGCTGGCCGCCGCGGCCGGGCACCTGATCGCGCTGGAGG